>NZ_JAVYJF010000016.1:0-180143 GCF_032621715.1 Pseudomonas sp. zfem004
CGATACCAAAATGCTGCGCTACCTTCCTGAAGCCATTGTTGCCTTCTAGGTAGGCGCTGATGGCTATGAGCTTGAAGCGCTCGGTGTACTTGCCCATAAATCCCCCAAGGGTTGGATTGGTGTCCAACTTCTTGGGGGCAGTCCATTGGCCTGTGTTATCCCTGTGGGAGCGGGTTTACCCGCGAAGGGCCGCAAGGCGGCCCCATTCACACATCTTCTTTCGCCTGCCCACGGGTCCGCAGCAGCGACAACAGCACCCCGCCCAGCAACAGCCCGAACGTCACCCCCAGCGACACCCCAGCCGGCACCTTGCCCACCATCCCGTGCCAGAAGATCTTGCAGCCGATGAAGATGAGCACCATCGCCAGCGCGTACTTGAGGTAGACGAAGCGGTGCATCAGCGCCGCCAGGGCGAAGTACAGCGAGCGCAGGCCGAGGATGGCGAAGATGTTCGAGGTGTAGACGATGAACGGATCCTGGGTGATGGCGAAAATCGCCGGCACGCTGTCGACGGCAAACACCAGGTCGGCCAGCTCGATCAGCACCAGGGCGAGGAACAGCGGTGTGGCGTAGCGGATGGCCTGTTGCTCGCCGGGCGGGGTGAGCCGCACGAAAAAGCGCGGGCCGTGGATCTGTTCGGTGACCCGCATGTGCCGGCGCACGAAGCGCAGCACCGGGTTGTTGGCCAGGTCCGGGTGGCTGTCGTCTTTAGACAGCGCCATCTTCACCCCGGTGAACAGCAGGAAGGCGCCGAAGATGTACAACACCCAGGCAAAGTGCTGCACCAGTGCCGCGCCCACGCCGATCATGATCGCCCGCAACACCACCACCCCGAGGATGCCCCAGAACAGCACGCGGTGCTGGTAGCGGCGGGGGATGGCGAAGAAACTGAAAATCATCGCCATGACGAACACGTTGTCCATCGACAACGATTGTTCAACCAGGAACCCGGTGTAGAACTCCAGCGCCGACTGCGCGCCCAATTCATGCCAGACCCACACACCGAACAGCACGCCGACGCTGAAGTAGCCGGAATACAGCAGCAGGCTTTCGCGCATTTCGATCTCGCGTTCCTGGCGGTGCAGCACACCCAGGTCGAGCACGAGCAAGGCGATGACGATCGCGATGAACACCAGCCACAACCAGGTGCTGGTGCCGAGGAATGGGTTAACGAGAAATGCATGCAGAGCTGTCATGAGCCCCTCCTTGATTGTCGACGTTGCCAGGCAACAGTGATTCCGACATGGCGGCGCAAACCGTCAGAGGGGCCCGGCATCACATGCTCTTGAGGCTAGTCCTGAATGCCGGGGATGCCGATGGCAGGGCTGTTACATTTCTTTTCCAGTCAGATAATTATTACGAATCATTAGCAATTGTAAAAATTTCGTAAAAACCCTAGGATGCGCCGCAGCCGTCGCAGAACGGGCGCGCCACTTGGCGCAGCGCATCTACAACCATAAAAAATGTCAGTGATTAGCCCCTTACGTAGCGAGCTTCACAACACACTAGGGGTCGACAAGCGTGCAACAGCAGCACTCTCTGAACACGGTTCAAGGGGCAGGGAACGCCACCACCGTCCGCCAGCGCCATCCACTGGCCCTGGCCATTCTCGCCGCCACCCTCGCCACGCCGGTCGGCATGGCCTGGGCCGAGCAGGCCGGCGGCACGGGCACCCTGGAGCTGGGCGCCACCGCCATCACCGACTCGTCGCTGGGTGAAACCACCGAAGGCAGCGGTTCCTACACCACCGGCGCCACCCGCACCGCCACGCGCATGGCGCTGTCGCCGCGCGAGACGCCGCAGTCGGTGAGCGTGATCACCCGCCAGCAGATGGACGACCAGAACCTCACCAGCATCAGCGATGTACTGGGCAAGACCCCAGGTGTCACCGTCAACAAGCTCGACAGCAACCGCGCCAGCTTCAAGGCCCGTGGCTTCGACATCGACAACTTCCAGATCGATGGCATCCCGGCGGCCTTCCGTTTCGGCAACGGCATCGACCAGACCGACATGGTCATCTACGACCGGGTGGAGGTGCTGCGTGGCTCCACAGGCCTGCTCAGTGGCTTCGGCAGCCCCTCGGCGACCGTCAACCTGGTACGCAAGCGGCCTACCCGCGAGCTGTCGGGCTATGTGTCGCTGGGTGCCGGCAGCTGGGACACCTACCGCGGTGAGTTCGACATCGGTGGCGCGCTGACCCCCGAAGGCAATGTGCGTGGGCGCTTCGTCACCGCCTATGAAGACGGCCAGTCGTTCATGGACAACCTGTCCGAGAAGAAGCAGGTGATGTACGGCATCGTCGAAGCCGACCTGAGTGAAGACACCCTGCTCAGCGTTGGCCTGAGCCGCCAGACCAACCGTCCGGAGGGTTCCTCCTGGGGGCCATCGACGCCCCTGCTGGACAACAAGGGCAATGAATTCGGCATGTCGCGCTCGTTCAACCCGGGCGCCAAGTGGAGCGCCTGGGACAACACCGCCGACAACCTGTTCGTCACCCTCGAACAGCGCCTGGCCAACGACTGGACCCTCAAGGCCTCGGCCACCCGCAGTGAGACCGATTCGCCGATAACCCTCGGCTCTGCGGCCAGTGGTTATCCGGATTCGGCCACCGGTGCCGGCATGGGCGTGTGGCTGGGGCGCTACCGCTACCAAACCGACCAGAACGCCTATGACCTGTATGCCAGCGGGCCGTTCCAGGTGCTCGGCCGTGAACACGAGCTGGTGGCCGGTATCTCCCACCGCGACACCCGGGCCCATGAAGAGAACTGGCCGTTCCTGTTCGGCAGCGCCAACATCTACCAATGGAGCGGCGACTACCCCGAACAGGATTGGGGCCGCCCGTTGTCGAAGGTCGACACCCGTCTGCGTGAAGATGCCGCCTACCTGACCGGTCGCTTCAAACCCACCGACCGGCTCTCGATCATCCTCGGCGGGCGCCTGTCCAACTGGCAGCTCGACAGCACCCGCCTGGACACCACCAGCGGCGAGCGCAGCAAGACCCAGGACCTGGAAGAGAACGGTGTGGTGGTGCCCTATGCCGGCCTGGTCTACGACCTGGACGACACCTGGTCGGTGTACGGCAGCTACACCAGCATCTTCAAGCCGCACGAAAGCGAGCAGGACGCCAGCGGCAAGATGATCGAGCCGGAGGAGGGCGATGCCTACGAACTGGGCCTGAAGGGCGAGTTCTTCGATGGCCGCCTGAACGCCAGCCTTGCCGTGTTCGAAGTGCAGCAGGACAACCTGGCAGAGCTGGACCGTACCGATCCGGTCACCAACCGCGGCATCTACCGCTCGATCCAGGGCGCCAAGACCCGAGGCTTCGAGCTTGAGCTGGCGGGTGAGCTGACGCCGAACTGGCAGGTGCAAGGCGGTTTCACCCACCGCATCACCCGCGATGGCGAGCACGACAAGATCTCCACCATCGAACCGGAGAACCTGCTGCGCCTGTCCACCAGCTACCGCCTGCCCGGGGTCTGGAACAAGCTGACCGTGGGTGGCTCGGCCAACTGGCAGAGCAAGGTGTGGAAAGACCTCGACAGCCCGGTGGTGGCTGACCAGACCATTCGCTACACCCAGTCGGACTACCTGATCCTCGACGCCATGGCCCGTTACCAGGTGACCGAGCAGCTGTCGGTGACCCTCAACGGCAATAACCTTACCGACAAGAAGTACTTCAACAACCTGGGCTTCTATAACGGTGGCTTCTACGGTGATCCGCGCAACTTCATGCTGACCACCCGCTACGCCTTCTGAGCCTGGCCTCGCCTGTTGCGCACGTATCGGGGTTGCCCGGTGCGTGCGCAGTCAATCAGCGATGGTTGACGGCATACGCCTGGCGCACATCGCTGGCCCAGCCATCGAGCACCGCCTTGACGTTGTCGGCGGTCATCTGCTGGCGGTCGTTTTCCAGCGGCACGCCAGTGCCGCTGAGGACCGCCGCGCCGATCAGCCTGCCGCTGGTGCCCGCCTCGAAACGCAGCTCGCTGGCAATTTCACTGTCCAGGTCGCGCCAGCCTGCGGCGCTGCTCACACCGGCCGCCACCAGGGTGACCGGCAGCCATTCATAGAAGTGCAAACCTTGGGTATGGGCATCGACCCGGCTGATGACCGGCCTGATCACCAGGGTGTTCGGGCCAGGGCGCTCGACCACGGTCATGACCTTGCCCAGCTCGTTGCGCAGCGCCGCGTCGTAGTAGCCGGTAATGCTGGCCAGCGTGCTCTGCGGGATGCGTGCGGTTGGCGCGGGCGCAGGGTATAGCCGGCTCGGTGCGAGGTACACCTGGATATAGCGGCCGCGCGGCAGTTTCGGGTCGACCCAGGTCAGGGCGGTGCCGCCCGAAGGGGTCGGGTGCGGGCTCAGCACGCTGTAGTCCGGCAGGAAACCGGCAGGCGGCGGCGTCTTGCTGCTACATGCAGACAGGCCTAAGACGCAGGTCAGCAGCACGGCACAGGCAGGATTACGCTTCATGGCTGGCCCCCGGCTGTGGCGGCCGCCGGGTCCTGTGGCGAATGCTCGATGTGCAGTTGCCCCTTGGCCATCATCCAGTGGATGAGTTCGTTCGCCGTCACCGTATGGCTGTACTCCACCCATTCGCCGTGCGCCGGGCTGTAATGTTCGAAGTAGCGCCGCAGGACGATCTGGCCGTTGTGCTCGCCCAGTTCAAGGCTCGCCTGCTGGATGGTCAGGGCTGCGCCGTCGCCACGGGTGCTGGTGCGCTGGTTGAGGATCAGGGCAGGGCCCTCGGTGCTGGTGCTGCGGTGCGAGACGTTCATCGGTGCCCCCTGGTGGTCGAAGGCCTGCAGGGTGCCCCAGGATGTTTGCCGGCGAATGTCGGCGTGATGTCCACACTGTAGAAATGTTACGCGGTTGAAATAAATGACCGCAGCCGCGCAATGGTTTTAGATACGCCCTTTTTCTGGACCAAGTGACCGTGAGCAGACTGCTGATCGTCGACGACGACGTGGAAATCCTGGCCCTGCTGAAGCAGTTCTTCATGCAGCATGCCTACGAGGTCGAGTTGGCCGCCGACGGCCAGGCCATGTGGGCGGCCATTGCCCGGCAAGCCCCGGACATCATCATCCTCGACCTGATGCTGCCGGGCGAGGGTGGCCTGAGCCTGTGCCAGAAGGTCCGGGCCCAGACCGGCATCCCGATCGTCATGCTCACCGCCATGGCCGAGCTGAGCGACCGTATCGTCGGCCTGGAACTGGGCGCCGACGACTACCTGACCAAACCCTTCGACCCGCGTGAGCTGCTTGCCCGCCTGCGCGCTGTGCAGCGCCGGGCCAGTGGCCAGTTGCCCCGTGCCGAGGCCGTGCGGCCGCTGATCGGCTTTGCCGGCTGGCAGCTGGATGTCACCTGCCGCGAGCTGCGTTCGCCCGAGCAGGTGATGATCCCGTTGTCCGGCGCCGAATTCGACCTGCTGGTGGTGTTCCTCGAGCACCCGCAGCGCATCCTCACCCGCGAGCAACTGATCGACCTGACCCGTGGCCAGGGGCATGACGCCTTCGACCGCAGCATCGATGTGCAGGTCAGCCGGCTGCGGCGCAAGATCGAGCCGGACAGCAAGCGGCCGGACCTGATCCGCACCGTGCGCAACGGCGGCTACCTGTTCACTGCCAAGGTCACCCGCTCATGATCGGCCGCTTGTTGCGACGCGACACCCTGCGCTGGCGGATCGCCCTGACCATCTTCGCCGCCATGCTGGCGTCGCTGGCGCTCAATGCGCTGTTCGTCCAGGTGGCCGGCATCTGGGCTCGCCCGCCGATCGAGCGCACCGGCCTGCTCGAACAGATCGCCGTGACCACGCGCCTGCTGGAGGCGGCGCCGGTACCCTTGCGCGGGCAACTGGCGCGGGCGGCGAGCAACCCGGCCTTGCAGGTGACCTGGAGCGACCAGCGTGACGCACTTGGGCTGCCTGCCGCGGGCATGCCAGTGGAGGCCGAGCGGATCCCGGCGTTGCGGCCATTACTGGGGCAGGGCAGGACGATCGAGGCGTTCAACCCCTCGGATTGGCCAGCGGGCAGCGCCGAGGCGCATTACGGCGCGCTGGTGCGCCTGGCCGACGGCAGCTGGCTGGAGTTCGTCCCGCCCGAGCGCAGCTGGGGACTCAGCGCGCCGGCACGGATTGCGGTGATCCTCGGCCTGGGGCTGATCGCCACGCTACTGGTGGCCTGGCTGGCCACGCGGCAACTGGCCAACCCGCTGCAGCGCTTTGCCAGCGCGGCCCGGCGCTTCGGCGGCGACCTGCAGGCCCCGCCCATCGCCGTCGAGGGGCCGCAGGAGATCCGCCAGGCCATCGTTGCGTTCAATACCATGCAGGCGCAGATCCAGCATTTCGTGCGCGAGCGCACCCAGATGCTCGCGGCCATTTCCCATGACCTGCGTGCCCCCCTGACGCGCCTGCGCCTGCGCAGCGAGTTCATGGAGGACCTGGAACACCAGCGCAAGCTGGTGCGCGATGTCGACGAGATGCAATCGATGATCAACGCGGCCCTGGCGTTCTTCCGCGAAGGCACGCAACTGGAGCAGGCGACGGTGTTCGACTTGTCCGAGCTGTTGCAGACCATCCTCGACGACTACTGCGACCAGCATATCGACGTCGACTTCAGCGGCCCCGCGCACCTGGTGCATTGGGGCCGGCCGTTGGCGCTCAAGCGGGTGGTGGTCAACCTGCTGGAGAACGCGATCAAGTACGCGCGCGCCCCGCGCATCGCCCTGAGCCGTGAGGCCCATAGGGTATTGATCGAGATCAGCGATGAGGGGCCGGGCATCCCCGAAGCGGCATTGCAGCAGGTGTTCGAGCCGTTCTTCCGCCTGGAAGGCTCACGCAACCGGCATACCGGCGGCGTAGGGCTCGGCTTGTCGGCGGCGCGGGCGATGGTGCGCGAGCAGGGTGGCGAGCTGACCTTGCACAACCGCCGGGGCGCGGGGCTGATGGCGCGGATCGAACTGCCGGACTACCGCTGAGGCTCAGTACACCCAGACCTCGACCCGGCGGTTGCGCAAGCGCCCCTGTTCCAGGTCGTTGCCCGCGACCGGCAGCTCGTCGCCCATGCCGGTCACTTCCTTGACCTCCACGCCCTGGCGCGCCAGTTCGCGGCGTACAGCCATGGCCCGCAGGCGCGAGAGCAGGGCGGCGCGCCCCGGGGTTTCCTTGGGGTCGCCGAAACCCACCAGCACGGCCTTGCGCTGCAGCTTGCCGGCCTGGCGCAGGTAGTCGCCGACCCGCTGCACATCGCGCAGGGCCTTGTTGTCGAGGCCGGCGCTGCCCTCCTGGAAACGGAAGTTGACCGTCAGGCGGCTGGCTTCGCGGGCAAGGTTCAGGTAGCGCACCGGCATGTCCGCTTGTGCCGGCACCGGCAGCGCCTTGATCTGCTGCGAAACGAAGCCCTGCTCGGCGACGATGGCCTGGCCGGCGGGGCTCTGGGCAAACTCGGCCAGGGCCCGGGCCTGGGGGATCGCGTTGGCCGGCAGGTAGAGGAACAGGCGCCGCGACAGTGGGTAGTCCTCGCTGGCCACCAGCGCGCGGCTGGGTGGCAGGGCGGCGGCGTCACCGTCGGCCACCGCCATTACCTTGGCCCCGTGCACCGTGGCCAGGCCGCTGAAACCGATGGCCTGGCGGTCGGCCTTGACCTGTTCGGCCAGGGCGTCGGCGGATTCGAAGCGCCGGGCCTGGGCCGACAGTTCGCCGTGGCGTGGGTCGAGCACCAGTGCCTTGAAGGTTTCGAAGGTGCCCGAGCGGTCGTCGCGGGCATACAGGTGGATAGCGCCGCCGGGCACCCCCAACTGCTCCCAGCGTGACAGCTGGCCGGAGAAGATCTGCGCCAGTTGCACGGTGGTCAGTTGCGCCAGCGGGTTGTCGGGGTGGACGATGACCGCCACGCCATCCAGGCCAATCACCTGTTCCGAGCCGCCGCCGCGCAGGTCGCCCAAGGTTTGCAGCTGCTGCGCTTCGAGGTCGTTGATCGGCCGCGAGGCGGCGGCCAGGTCGGCGTCGCCCCGGGCCAGGGCGGCAAAGCCGGTGCTCGAACCGTGGGCGGCGATGTCGATGCGCAGCGGCTGACCGTTGCGGCTCTGGGCGCGGATCACGATCTCGTTGACCGCCGCGCCGGGCTGACTGTCGATCGCACTGGCGCCTTGCGCCTGCAACAGCCCGCGCACCAGCGCCGGGGCCAATGCGGCGCCGATGGTGTTGGAGCCCTGGAGGCGCAGTTGCACGGGCTCGGCCATGGCAAGCGTAGGGAGCAGGCAGAGCAGAAGGGGGAGCAGGCGGTGCATGCCGGGGACCTTTGGCACAGAGTTGCGCCGCAGATTACGACAGTGGCGTGACTGTTGGATGACAGGGGCGGCAGGTGGCTTTTGATGCCTTCAGGTGTATGGCGACAGGTTTGCAGCGCTCTCAAGATCGAGCGCCGCAGAAACATCGGCGGGCACCTGGAAGCCCTCATCCAATATCCCGCCAAATCACCGCGCCTCAGGCACGATGATCTGCGCCGGCGCCTCACTGGCCCGCCGGCGGGCAACGCAGTAATACAGCACGCTCGGCACCACCAGTCCGATCAACCAGGACACATCCACCCCGCCCAGGTGCGCGACCATGGGCCCGGTGTACAGCTTGGTATCGATGAACGGCATCTGCACCAGCACGCCGAAGGTGTACACGCCGATCCCCGGCCAGTTCCAGCGGCCATAGCGGCCGTCGGGGTCGGCCAGTGCCGGGATGTCGTAGCGTTCCTTGGTGATGAAGTAGTAATCCACCAGGTTCACCGCACTCCAGGGCACGAAGAAGGTCAGCAGGAACAGGATGAACGACTTGAACGCCGTAAGGAACGAGTGCTGGCCGAGCAGGGCGACCAGCGTGGCGGCCCCGACGATACCGAGCACGAACACCAGGCGCTGGGCGCGGCTGATCTCAAGGTGGCCACGGAAACCGCTGATGATCGTGGCGATGCACATGAAGCTGCCGTAGCTGTTGAGCGTCGAGATGGTCACCTTGCCGAACGCGATGCAGAAGTACAGCAGCGCCGCGGTAGTACCGGCACCGCCCAGGCCGACGATGTAGGCCACTTCACGCCCGGAGAACTGCCCGCCGGCGATGGCGACGGCGAACACCCCCAGGACCATCGAGGCCTGGGCGCCGAGCACCGAACCCAGGCCTGCGGCGAGGAAGGTCCTGAGTGGCGAGGTGTTGCTGGGCAGGTAGCGCGAATAGTCGGCCACATAGGGGCCGAAGGCGATCTGCCAGGACGCCGCCAGGGAGACCGCGAGCAGGAAAGTCGCCCAGCTGAAATGGCGGTTGGCCAGCAGTTCGCTGATGTCGGCCAGCATCAGGATACGGCTGAACAGGTAGACGAAGGCGATGATCCCCAGCACGCTGGCCACGCGGCCGATCCAGTGAATCACCCGGTAGCCGGCCAGGGTCGCCAGCACGATCACCCCGGCGAACAGCAGGATGCCGGTGCTGTCGCTGACGCTGAGCAACTGGCCGATGGCCTGGCCGGACAGCACCGTACCGGTGGCGGTAAAGCCCATGTACATCAGGCACACCAGCACCATGGGGATGGCTGCGCCGTAGACCCCGAACTGCACACGGCTGGAGATCATCTGCGGCAGCCCCAGGCGCGGACCCTGGGCGGCATGCAGGGCCATCACCGCGCCGCCGATCAGCTGGCCGATGAACAGGCCGATCAACGACCAGAACACATCGCCGCCGAGCACCACGGCCAAGGCGCCGGTGACGATCGCGGTAATCTGCAGGTTGGCACCCAGCCACAGGGTGAACTGGCTGTAGACGCGTCCATGGCGTTCGGCTTCGGGAATGTAGTCGATCGAGCGCCGCTCGATCACAGGTTTGCTGGACATCGGGGAGGGCTCCGCTTCGTTGTTTTTGTGAAGGGCGGCGGCTATCGGCGGGACGCAGGGCGGATGGCCGAGGCTTGATATGAGCATGTCTATACAAGTTCGGTCAAGTGAAGCTTGGGGCCAGTTTTTCCTGCTTTCCTGGAGCCGATACAGCGCACTGTTACGTAAGGTCGGCACACAACTGTGCTGGTTCCTGAACCTGCAATCGCCTTATGCTGTAACGAAATATGTCTAGAACAAGCCTGCAGAAGGAAAGCGTGCCATGCCACTCAAGGACCTGCTGATCGCCCTGGTGGTGATCATCGCCTGGGGCGTCAATTTCGTGGTCATCAAGGTCGGCCTCGACGGTCTGCCGCCGATGCTGCTGGGTGCCTTGCGCTTTCTGCTGGTGGCGTTTCCGGCAGTGTTGCTGGTGCGGCGTCCGAATTTGCCGTGGCGCTGGCTGATCGCCTACGGCGCGACCATATCCCTGGGGCAGTTCGCCTTTCTGTTCCAGGCCATGTACAGCGGCATGCCGCCGGGGCTGGCATCGCTGGTGCTGCAGTCGCAGGCGTTCTTCACCCTTGGTTTCGCCGCGCTGTTCCTTGGTGAGCGGCTGCGCCTGGCCAGTGTGCTCGGGCTGCTGGTGGCGGCCGGTGGGCTGGCGGTGATCGGCAGCGAGCACAGCAGCCACGTGCCGCTGATAGCCTTGTTGCTGACCCTGTGCGGCGGCGCCATGTGGGGCATGGGCAACATCATCACCCGGCGCTTCGGCAAGGTCGACCTGGTGGCGCTGGTGATCTGGGGCGGGCTGATCCCGCCGCTGCCGTTCCTGGTGCTGTCTTGGTGGCTGGAAGGGCCGGAGCTGATCGCCCATGCGCTGCTCAACATCAGCTGGAGCTCGGTGCTGGCCCTGGCCTACCTGGCGTTCGTCGCCACCATGATCGGCTACAGCCTGTGGAGCACGCTGCTGTCGCGCCACCCGGCGGGCAAGGTGGCGCCGTTCTCGCTGCTGGTGCCGGTGATCGGCCTGAGTTCCTCGGCGCTGCTGCTGGGCGAGCGCTTGAGCCAGATGCAGGTTTGGGGTGGCCTGCTGGTGATGCTGGGGCTGCTGATCAATGTGTTCGGGCCACGGCTGGGGCAGCGCTTGAAGGCCGCCAGCGCGTAGTTCACGCCCGTTGTAGGAGCGGCCTTGTGTCGCGAAAGGGCTGCGCAGCAGCCCCGGCAATCTATGTGGTAACGCTGGGGCCGCTTTGCCGGCCCTTTCGCGGCACAAGGCCGCTCCTACAGGGGACGTGCGGATTCATTGTGTAGTCCCTCTGTTAGACTCGGCCTTTTTGCCATGTCAACGGAGCAGCCCATGATCATCTCTACCACCAGCCAACTCGAAGGCCGCCCGGTTGCCGAGTACCTCGGCGTGGTCAGCGCCGAATCGGTGCAAGGGATCAACTTCGTGCGTGATTTCTTCGCACGCTTTCGCGACGTCTTCGGCGGCCGTTCGCAGACCCTGGAAGGCGCACTGAAGCTGGCCCGCGAGCAGGCCACCGAGGAACTACAGGCGCGGGCACGGCAGTTGCAAGCCGATGCAGTGCTGGGTGTGGACTTCGAGATCAGCATGCCGTCGGTGCAGGGCGGCATGGTCGTGGTGTTCGCCACCGGCACGGCGGTGCGCCTGAAATAGCAATGTGCCATTGGTCGGGCAAGGGTGTTTTGTCCGACTGGTCTGCAAATGACCGGCTAGTCTCACTTCATCAGGCCGCCGCTTCACTTGGGCAAACACGCTGTTTGCCGGCACGGTCAGCATTGGAGGGAGTCACGGGCATGAACGAATCCTACGTCGAAGACTTGAACGATTCATTTCCGATCAACAATCAGGTGTGGTGCGGCCAGTCGGCGTTCCGGCTGGGGTTCGCCAACATGACCCTGGACGAGTCGGAGCAGCTGCAACCGGCGCACCTGCAGCGTGCCAAGAAGGGGCGCTTCACCCCGCGGCTACCGCCGAAAAAGTAAACCTGCACAGCGAACACCCCGCCCAACGGCGGGGTTTTTTTTGCATTCCTTGATCCTGCGCATGGCAATGCAGGGTCGTGCTCGTCGCAAGCCCGCCGCTGTGGTTTGCTTGCGCGATTCACTCATGGAGTACCGATTCAATGCGCATCAGGGAAGAAACCTACTGGCAGTGGGCCGATCCACAGTTGCACAGCCGCAGCCACGACGAGGCGCTGAGCGACGGCACCTGCATCGAGGTGCAGGTGCGCCTGTCGCGCCTGGGTGCCACGCAGATGTTCCTTGGGGTGTATGCCCAGGGTGGCAGGGCGCTGGTGGAGGAGTACTACCCGGCGCGCCCCGGCGAAACCATGACCCGCGCGCTGGTGTGGGGCGTTGACCGGGCCCGCGCCCTGGCCACGGGTGCCTTGCCGCTGCCCGTGCAGGCGCCGCGCCGGCTTCAGGCCTGAGGGTGGCGGTTGCGGCTGGCCTGGACGATGCGTTCGGCGGGCACCCGTAGCTGGCGCAACAGGTATTCGGCAAAGTCGACGGGCCAGGGTTGCAGGGCAATGGCCCGGGCCATGCAGTCCAGCCACTGCGCGCTGTGGCTTTGGTCGATTGGCCATTGCGCGTGGAATGACGGAATGGCGATCGAGCCATACCGTTCGCAGTACAGGCGCGGCCCACCCAGCCAGCCACTCAGAAAGCACGCCAGCTTGTCGCGCGAAGCAGACAGGTCGTGCGGGTGCATGCGCCGCAGGGGCGCGGCCTCCGGCCGTTCATCCATCAACCGATAGAAATCGTCGACCAGCCGGCGCAGGCCATCGATGCCGCCAGCGGCTTGGTAGGAGGCATCGTCGGTGCCGTAGGTGGGGGTGTTCATCGGGCGCTCCGCTTCAGTAAGGCGGGCATTCTAGCAGGCATGAAAAAGCCCGGCCTTGCGGGGCCGGGCTCAAGCTGTGGTGGACGACGGGGGGTGTCAGTTCAACGTGTCGATCACCTTGACTGCCTGGTGCTCACGGGCACCGGGCCATTCTTGTTGCAGGGTCTGCAGCACGCGGCCGACGAAACCGGTGTCGGCGGCGGCCTTCTTGCCGACGTAGCCCTGGCCACGGCGGTAGACCTTGAAACGGGCGCGCATGCTGGGCATGTGCGATTCGAATTCGTTTTCGACCGTGTTCGGCGGCAGACGGTCCAGGCGTACTTCACCGGACTGGCTGACCCACAGCAGATGGTCGTCGAGGCTGTCCTTGCGCGCGGCGAACAGCTGGGCCAATTGGTCGATGGTTGGATTGTTGTTCAAGTTCATCATAAAGCCCCCATTACCCTATTCGTTGGGTGAAGTTCGTTGTGAAGTTCACATTCGGCGCCACAACATGTAGCGCACTAACCAAAGCTGCTACAGCAGCATCGCAACAGGGGCTTTCTCACGCTGCCTTCTGGGCAGTTTCCCTCTCCACGGACGGCCTGCGTTACCGCGCAAGCCGTCTGGAACACCCTTGCCACCGCTCCCGATCAGGGAGACGGCCTCATCATGCCCAAGGCCCGGGAAGTGCGTCAATAGGTTTGTAGTGAATATTTTTAGTCACTACATGTTGTCCGACAATCCTGCATTTGCTGTCAGACCAAGCCGTTATCGCCGTGTTCAAGGAAGCCCGGGCGCTCCCGCAGCCGGGCATGGTAGGCCTCCAGCGCCGGCAGCGGCGGGTGCTCCAGCGGGGTGCGGCGCCAGCGGTTGAGCGACAGGCCGATGACCACGTCGGCCAGGCTGAAATCGCTACCGGCGATGTAGGCGCCAGTGACCTGCAGGCGCTGCTCGATCAGGCCCATCCTGGCGGTCCACAAAGCGCTGCTGGCGGCCAGCTGTGCCGGGTCCTGGTGGGCTGGCGACTGGCGCACCAGCGACATGAACGGGTAGCGCCAGGCGTCGTTGAGGTCGGTGGCCTGCCAGTCCAGCCACTGGTCCACGGCGGCCCGGGCGCGTGGCGCCGACGGGTAGAGGTGGCCGCCGTCGTACTGGTTGACCAGGTAGCGCAGGATGCTGTTGGACTCCCACAGCACAAAATCGCCATCGACGATCACCGGCACCATGGCGTTGGGGTTCAGGGCCAGGAACGCCGGCGTGTCGGTGGCCTGGAAGCCGCTGCCCCAGTCTTCGCGCTGGTAGGGCAGGTTGAGTTCGGCGCAGGTCCACAGCACCTTGCGTACGTTGATCGACGAAGCCTTGCCGAGGATCTTCAACATGCTCATTGCTCCAGGCTGGACAGGATGCGTTGCGCGGCGCGCACGCGCTCCTCGTTGGGGTAGTTGCGGTTGGCCAGCAGGACGATGCCCAACTGCTTGGCGGGCACGAAGGCGGCGTATGCACCGAAGCCACTGGTAGCGCCGGTCTTGTTGTACCAGGCTGCAGGTTCGGCAGGCTCTGCTGGGCTCAAGGCGCGGGTGGCCTGGGGCTCGCGGATCATCTTCGCGCCGTTGCCGGCCAGCAGGGTGTCGAGCGTGACCGGATAGGGGTAGCGCTCCCAGCCCAGGCCCTGAGTCATCGCGCCGACCTGGAAGTAGCCGCCCTGGGTGATGGCGATGGCCTTGCGCAGGGCCGGGTCCAACTCGGCGGGCTGCACCTGCAACTGCACGTAGCGCAGCAGGTCGCTGGCGCTGGTCTTGATGCCGTAGGCCTGGTCGGCATAAGGGCCCGGGTTCACCCGCACGGGTTTGTCGGCCGCATCGTAGCCCTGGGCGTAGAGCCCGCGTTCCTTGGCCGGAACCTCAAGATAGGTGTGCTTGAGGCCCAGTCGTGGCAGCAGGTCCTGGCTCATCAGTTCGTCGAAAGGGCGCTGCTGCGAACGGGCGGCGAGGTCACCGAACAGGCCCAGGCTTGGGTTGGAATAGCAGCGCTGGGTGCCGTGCTCGGCAACGCGCTTCCAGTTCTGCAACCAGGCCAGGGTCTGCTCGGGCGTTTGCACCTCGTCCGGGAACTGCAGCGGCAGGCAATCGCCGCTGTAGGCGCCCAGCTCCAGCACGCTGGCGCTGCCGATCGGGGCCTTGGCCAGGGCCGGCTGGTAGCGGCTGGCGGGGGCGTTGAGGTCAAGCTTGCCTTCGGCGCTGGCCAGGGCGGCGAGGGTGGCGGTGAAGGTCTTGCTCAGCGAGCCGATCTCGAACAGGGTGTCGCGGGTCACGGCCTGCTTGTCGGCCTTGTTGGCCCAGCCATAGCTGAAGTAATGCGACTGGCCATTGGCGTAGACCGCCACGGCCATGCCGGCGATGCCTTGTTCGCGCATCAGCGGCTGGATGATGCCATCGACCTGGCTTTGCAGGTCATCGGCCAGCAGTGGTGGCGCCACGAGCGTCAGGGCGGCGGTAAGCAGTGCGTGGTGGGTGCGGATCATCGAAAGGGGCTGTCCTTGTCAGGGGCGGGGCGGTGGTGTCCGTTGCGCGACACTGGCAGGGGTTCCAGCGTTAGCGGCGCAAGGCACGAAACCTTATCGTCTGGCCTTGCACAATGACAAGACGGAACCTGTGATGAAGTACTTGCGCATGCTGTTCGACAATTTCACCCTGGCCTTGCTCGGGGTGGTGTTCATTGCCACCGTGCTGCCCTGCTCCGGCGAGGGCGCACTGATGTTCGGCTGGCTGACCAACCTGGCCATCGGCCTCTTGTTCTTCCTGCACGGCGCCAAGCTGTCGCGCGAGGCGATCATCGCCGGTGCCGGCCACTGGCGCCTGCACCTGCTGGTGTTTTCCTGCACCTTCGTACTGTTCCCACTCTTGGGCATGGCATTCAAGCCACTGTTCGTGCCGCTGGTGGGCAACGAGTTGTACTTGGGCGTGCTCTATCTGTGCGCGCTGCCGGCCACGGTGCAATCGGCCATCGCCTTCACCTCGCTGGCTCGCGGCAACGTGCCAGCGGCGATCTGCAGCGCGGCGGCGTCGAGCCTGCTGGGGATCTTCCTCACGCCGTTGCTGGTGATGATGCTGCTTGGTGCCTCCGGCGATACCGGCTCGGGGCTGGATGCGGTGCTGAAGATCACCCTGCAGTTGCTGGTGCCGTTCGTGGCCGGGCAGATTGCTCGGCGCTGGATCGGTGACTGGGTCAAGCGCAATGCGCGCTGGCTGAAGCTGGTCGACCAGGGCTCGATTCTGCTGGTGGTCTACACCGCGTTCAGCGAAGCGGTGGTCACTGGTCTGTGGCACACGGTGTCGCCGCAACACCTGGCCGGGCTGTTCGCCGTGTGCGGGATCCTGCTGGCGGTGGTGTTGTTGGGCACCCGCGTGCTCGGGCGTGTGCTGGGGTTCAGCGTGGAAGACCGCATCACCATCCTGTTCGCGGGTTCCAAGAAAAGCCTGGCCACCGGCGTGCCGATGGCCCAGGTGCTGTTCGTGGGCAGTGGCATCGGGGCGATGATCCTGCCATTGATGCTGTTCCACCAGATCCAGCTGATGGTCTGCGCGGTGCTGGCGCAGCGTTATGCCGCGCGGGACGGCGCGGGTGAGGCGGCGACCGCAGGTTAGCCGAGGGTGCGCTCGATGCCGCCCAGGACCAGGCTTTCCATCAGCGCCAGGCCCTGCGCTTCGCCCAGGTCGCGCTCGCGCAGCCAGCCTGGCAGCTGGTTGAGCAGGGTCGCCAGCACATGCCCGGTGGCGGCCAGGGCGGCGCCATCGAGCCGTGCTTGCGGGGCGATCAGGCGCAGCAGGCCGGCCTCATAGCGCTCGCGCAACAGCAGCAGGCGCGCCTGCTGTGCCTCGCTGAGGCAACAGAAGTCGCGCTCGGCCAGGCGGAACTGCAACGGCCGTTCGCCATGCAGCTGCCAGTGCGCGGCAATCAGGCAGGCCAGCACCGGCTTGCCCTTGGCCAAGGCCCTGCGGCCTTGGTCGAGGGTGGCCTGGAGCTCTTCGTAGAGCTCCTCGATCAGGTCGTACAGCAGGTCCTGCTTGCTGGGGAAGTGGTGGTACAACGAGCCCGCGGTCAGCCCCACGTGCGCCGCCAGCTCACGCATGCTGACCTGGCCGAAGCCCTTTTCGGCGAACAGCGCCATGGCCCTGTCACGCCGCTCTTCGAAGTTGGCACAGCGCATCGCCGCGTTGACCGGGGGCATGGCGTGCTCCTTAGTAGGTGAAGAAGCCGCGACCGCTTTTGCGGCCCAGATAGCCGGCGGCAACCATTTCCTTGAGCAGCGGGGCAGGGCGGTACTTGCTGTCGTTGAAGCCCTCGTGGAAGGCCTCCATGATCGCCAGCAGGGTGTCCAGGCCCACCAGGTCGGCCAGGGCCAGCGGGCCGATCGGCTGGTTGCAGCCCAGGCGCATGCCGGTGTCGATGTCCTCGGCACTGGCCAGGCCTTCCTGGCGCACGAAGATCGCCTCGTTGATCATCGGCACCAGGATGCGGTTGACCACGAAGCCCGGGCGGTTGCCGGCGGTGATCGGGGTCTTGCCGAGCTTTTCGGTGACCAGCAGCGCCTGGGCGTAGGTGCTGTCGCTGGTCTGCAGGCCACGGATGATTTCGACCAGGGCCATCATCGGCACCGGGTTGAAGAAGTGCACGCCGATGAAGCGCTCGGGGTGCTCGATGCTGGCGGCCAGTTGGGTGACCGACAGCGACGAGGTATTGGTGGCGATCAGGCAGTCGCTGCCGACGTTGACCGCCACCTGCTGCAGGATGCGCTGCTTGAGTTGCAGGTTCTCGGTGGCCGCCTCGATCACCAGCTGCGCGCTGGCCAGCTGGGCATAGTCGGTGCTGGTGCGGATGCGGGTTTTCGCCGCCGCTGCGGTGCCTGCATCCAGGGTGCCCTTGTTGACCTGGCGCTCGAGGTTCTTGCCCAGGGTGGCCACGCCACGCTCCAGCGCGGCGTCGGACACGTCCACCAGCAACACCTGGTAGCCGGCCACCGCGCACACCTGCGCGATGCCGTTGCCCATGGTGCCGGCGCCGATCACGGCGATCTGTTCGATAGTCATGTTGCCGGCTCCTTACACGCGTTCGAAGACGACGGCGATACCCTGGCCGCCGCCGATGCACATGGTGGCCAGGGCGTAGCGGCCCTGCACACGCTGCAGTTCATGGATCGCCTTGGTGGCGATGATCGCGCCGGTGGCGCCCACCGGGTGGCCCAGGGAAATGCCCGAACCGTTGGGGTTGACCTTTTCCGGGTCGAAGCCCAGGGCGCGGGACACGGCGCAGGCCTGGGAAGCGAAGGCTTCGTTGGACTCGATCACGTCCAGGTCGGAAACGCTCAGGCCGGCCTTTTCCAGCACTTTCCTGGTCGCCGGGATCGGGCCCAGGCCCATCAACTCGGGCTCGACGCCGGCATGGGCGTAGGCCACCAGGCGTGCCAGCGGCTTCAGGCCCAGGCGTTGCACGGCGTCACCGGTGGCCAGCACCAGGGCAGCGGCGCCGTCGTTGATGCTGCTGGCGTTGCCGGCGGTGACGCTGCCGTCTTTCTTGAACGCAGGCTTCATGCCGGCCAGTTGCTCGGCGCTGGCTTCGCCGCGCACGTTCTCATCGACGCTGAACTGCACGCTGCCTTTGCGGGTCTTGATTTCGATTGGGACGATCTGGCTGTCGAAGCGGCCTTCGGCAATGGCGCGGGCGGCGCGGCGCTGGCTGGTCAGGGCCACTTCGTCCTGCATTTCGCGGGTGATGCCGTGGGCCGCCGCGACGTTCTCAGCGGTGATGCCCATGTGGAAGTGCTCGAACGGGTCCTGCAGGATGCCGACCATGTAGTCGATGCCCTGCAGGTCACCCATGCGCGCGCCCCAACGGGCTTGTGGCAGCAGGTACGGGCCGCGGCTCATGGATTCGGCGCCGGCGGCCAGGGCGATGTCGCTTTCACCCAGCAACAGGCCCTGGGCGGCCGAGACGATGGCCTGCAGGCCCGAGCCGCACAGGCGGTTGACGTTGAAGGCGGGGGTTTCCTTGGGCACGCCGGCATTCATCGAGGCCAGGCGGCTCAGGTAGGCGTCGCGGGGTTCGGTGGGGATCACGGTGCCCATCACCACGTGGCCGATCTGCTCGGCGCTCACGCCCGAGCGCTCGATGGCGGCGCGGGTCACCTGGGTGGCCAGGTCGGCCAGCGGCAGGTCCTTGAGCGAACCGCCAAAACTGCCGATGGCCGAACGCACTGCGCTGACAACGTAGATTTCTGTGCTGCTCATAAAGGCTCCGTTTGCAAAGACATGGCGGGGCGGGGGCCGGCTCTGCGAGAATGGCGCCGCCTCAGGGTGGATCGAGTCTAGGCAAAGGCCTCAAGGCGGCCTATGCCGGATCTGTTCAGTCAACCTGGCATTTTTTGCCACTCAGCATAGACAGCGAACTTCAGCCATGCGCGATAGCGATACGGTCGCGGTGTACTTTCTCAACGCCATGCTCCACGCCTTGCGCGAGCGCCCGCAGGCGCGCGATGCCCACCTGCGCGCGGTCGGCATCGAGCCTGGGTTGCTGGCGCAGCCCCAGGCGCGGGTACCGGCCAAGGCCTTCGCCCAGTTGTGGCTGGCGTTGATCGACGAGCTCAGCGATGAGTTCTTTCACCTCGACAGCCACGGTATGCCGCTGGGCAGCTTCGCCCTGATCTGCCGTGGCTTGATCCAGGAGCCCAACCTGGACAAGGCCTTGCGCCAGTGCCTGAGCAGTTTCGCGCTGTTTTTGCGTGACCTGCGCGGCACTGTCACGGTGCGCGGTGCGCGTGCGGTGATCAGCGTGCAGTCGAGCATCGAAGACCCGCTGACCCGGGTGTACGCCGAGGAAACCTACCTGGTGCTGGTGGTCGGCCTGCTGTGCTGGCTGGCCGGGCGGCGGATCGCCATCGACCGTACCGAGCTTGCGTTGCCGCGCCCGGCCCAGGAGGACGACGCCTTGCTGTGGGGGCCGGACCTGCGCCTGGGCAGTGGCCGCACCGAAGTGGAGTTCGACAGCGCCTGGCTGCGCTTGCCGGTGATGCAGGATCTGCCTGCCCTGAAGACTTTCCTGCGCAGTGCGCCCCAGGGGCTGGTGATCCGCTTTCGCAATCAGAACGGTCTGGTGGCGGAGGTGTACCGACACTTGCGCGCTCGCCACTATGGGCAGTGGCCAACCCTCAATGCCATGGCCGAGCGGCAGCGGCTCAGTGCCAGCAGCTTTCGCCGCCAGTTGGAGCGTGAAGGGCGTTCGTATCAGCAGATCAAGGACGAAGTGCGCCGGGCGATGGCCTTCGAGCTGTTACGCGAGGGTTGCCTGAGCATTGCCGAGGTTGCCGAGCAGACCGGCTTCCAGGAGCCCAGCGCGTTTCACCGGGCGTTCAAGAAATGGACCGGGCAGAGCCCGGGCAGTTATCGGGCCAGGCTCAGAGTGGTTTAGAGCCATCTCTGTCGAGATGCCATGAAGCCCGTCGCGACACAAGGCCGCTTGTGTCGCGATAGGGGCGCGCAGCGGTCCCAATTACGCCTAATTCTCAGGCCGGCACCATCGCAAAGCCTACGCCAAAGCGGTTCCAGGCATTGATAGTGGCAATGGCCAGGGTCAGGTTGGCGACTTCCTTAGGCTCGAAGTACTCCTGCAGCGCCTCATACTCATCCTGCGGCGCACCCCGCTCGGGCAAGCGGGTCAGGCTCTCGACCCAAGCCAGGGCGGCCCGCTCGCGCGGGGTGAAGTAGCGGGTTTCACGCCACACGCTCAAGGTCTGCAGGCGGGCTTCGGTCTCGCCGGCCTTGCGTGCATCGTTGGCGTGCAGGTTGACGCAGTAGGCGCAGCCGTTGATCTGCGAGGCGCGCAGACGGATCAGTTCGAGCAGCGAATGCTCCAGCCCCGATTGGATCAGGGCCTGCTCAAGGCCGACCATGGCTTTGTAGGCTTCTGGGGCGGCTTTGGCCCATTCGATACGGTCGTGCATGGTGTTTCTCCGGAAAGGTAATTAGGCGTGGTGCCACCTTAACGCCGCCCGGCAGCGTGCCGAATAGCCAATCCCACGCTTTGCCAGGAGGCCAATCCGGCATTCGCCTGGCCACTGAGGTGCATCCAATCTCTTCATTTCTACCGCTGCGGCCAAGCCGGGATAATGGCCGGGACAATTGCGGAGTACCGATTCATGTCCCAAGAACACTTCATGCGCGAGGCCCTCGACCTGGCCCGCGCCAATATCCAGGCCGGTGGCCGCCCGTTCGGTGCCGTGCTGGTGTACCAGGGCCAGGTGATCGCTCGCGCCGTCAACGAGATCCACAGCACCCAGGACCCGACCAGCCACGCCGAGATGCAGGCCATCCGCCAGGCCGCCCAGGCTTTGGGCCGGGCCCGCCTGGACGGTGCCGAAATCTACGCCAGTGGCCACCCGTGCCCGATGTGCCTGGCGGCCATGCACCTGTGCGGCGTCGAACGTGCCTGGTTCGCCTATGGCAACGACGAGGGCGAGCCCTACGGGCTGTCCACCGCCGCGGTGTACGCGCAGATGGCCCGCCCGCCGCAGCAGCAAAGCTTGCCGTTGCGCCCGCTCAAACCCGCTGGCGAAGCGGGCCTGTATGCCCAATGGCAGCAGGCCAGCCAGGCATGAGGGGCGCCCTGAACCTGTTGCTGGTGGTGTTGCTGGCACTCAACCTGCGACCAATCCTCACTAGCATCGGGCCATTGCTCGAGCCCATGCGCCAGAGCACCGGCCTGGGCTACCAGCAGGCGGCATTGCTGACGGCGCTGCCGGTACTGTGCATGGGCCTGGTGCCGCTGTTGCAGCCGTGGCTGCGGCGCTGGCTGAGCGAGCATGGCGGCATGCTTGCCGGGTTGGCGGCGATTGCCCTGGCTTGCCTGTGGCGGTTGCAACTGGACAGCGCCTGGGCACTGATCGCCAGTGCGGTGGTTGCCGGGCTGGGTGTGGCGCTGGTGCAGGGCATGATGCCGGGGCTGGTCAACCGCTGGTTCCCCACGCGGCTGGCGGCGACCATGGGCTTGTATTCGGCAGCCCTGATGACCGGTGGCGGCCTGGCGGCGGTGCTGGGCCCTTCGATCACTGCGCACTTTGGCCATTGGCAGGCGGGGCTGGGCGTGTGGGCCTTGCCCGCGCTGCTGGCGGTGATCGCCTGGGTGGCCCTGCGGCCACGCCAGGCCAGCCCCACGCTGGCCGGCACGGGTGGCGGGCACTGGTTCGGCAATCGCCGTGCCTGGCTGCTGGCGCTGTACTTCGGCCTGATCAATGGCGGCTACACCAGCATGGTGGCCTGGCTGCCGGCCTATCACCTGGAGCATGGCGGCACGGCCCAGGGCGGTGGTGAGCTGGTGGGGTTGATGACCATCTTCCAGGTGACCGGCGCCCTCGGCTTGCCGCTGTTGCTGCGCCGCCTGGCGGATCGTCGGCCTGGTTTGTGGTTGGCGCTGCTGATCCAGCTGGGCGGCTTCCTCGGCCTGCTGCTGGCGCCGGCCAGCGCCATGGGCCTGTGGGTGGCGATGATTGGCCTGGGCCTGGGCGCGTGCTTCAGCCTCAGCCTGACGCTGACCCTCGAACACCTGCGCACGCCGGCCGAAGCCGGCAGCCTGGCGGCCTTCGTCCAGGGGGTGGGGTTCATCGTCACCGGCATCGTGCCGTACATCACCGGCTGGCTGCGCGATGTCAGCGGCGACTTCCAGGCGTCCTGGACCCTGCTGACCTGCACCGTGCTGGCCATGCTGCTGGTCACCGCGCGCTTCGCCCCGGCTGGCTATGCCCGGGCCATCGCCCGGCCAGGGCAGGCCGGTGCTGCGGCGCTCAGCTGAGACGCTGCAGGGTATCGCGGACCCGGTCCAGCGCCGGGTCGATATCCAGCAGTTCGATGGCGCCGAAGCCCAGCAGCAACCCCGGGCGTACCGGGGCCTCGCTGAAGAACGGCGCCAACGAATAGAGCCCCACCTCGACCTTGCGCGCCAGGTTGACCAGCAGTTCCACATCGACCCCCGGCTTGGCCAAAGCGCTCAGGTGGAAGCCGGCACTGGCCGGCACGGCCTCGAACCAGGGCGCCAGGTCGCCGTCAAGGCGCGCCAGGATTCGTTCGCGGCGGGCACTGTACACCTCATGGCAGCGACGGATGTGCTTGCTCAGGTGGCCCTCGCCAATGAAGCGCGCCAGGGCCCATTGCTGCAGGCTCGGGCTGTGCCAGTCGGTCAGGTGCTTGGCCACGCAGGCGGCCTGCAGCACTGCCGGCGGAAGCACCGCATAGCCCAGGCGCAATTCGGGCAGCAAAGTTTTGGAGAAGGTGCCGACATAGGCCACCAGCCCGTGGCGGTCCAGGCGTTGCAAGGCCTCGGCGGCCGGCCCCTGGTAGCGGAACTCGCAGTCGTAGTCGTCCTCGATGATCAGCGCCCCCAGCGCGGCGGCTCGGGCCAGTAACGCCTGGCGCCGTCGTGCGCCCATGGGCATGCCCAACGGGAACTGGTGCGACGGGGTGACGTAGATCAGCCGGGTGCCGGCCTCGATCTGTTCCACGCACAGCCCCTCATCGTCCACGGGCACCGACTGCACCTGCGCGCCGAGGGCCAGGAACAGTTGCCGGGCCGGTGGGTAGCCGGGGTCCTCCATGGCCACCTTGCAGCCCGGCTCGACCAGCACCCGGGCGATCAGGTCCAGGGCCTGCTGGGCACCATTGCACACCAGCACATCGGCGGCGCTGCAGTGCACGCCCCGAGCGAACGCGATGTGGTGGGCAATGGCTTCGCGCAATTCAGGCAGCCCCTGCGGCGAGAACTGCCGCTCGGTGTGCCGCTGGCTGCGTCGCAGGGCGTATTGCAGGCAGCTGCGCCACTGGTCGTAGGGGAACTGCGCCTTGCTTGAGGCGCCACCGATGAAGTCATAGCGCGAGGGGGCATCCAGCGCGCGGCGGCCCAGCACCGTAGCGCGCAGGCGCCAGCGCTCCAAAGCGTCGGCAGCGGCCAGCGGGATGGCCTCGGCGGCGTTGGCTTGCAGGGGCTGGCGAGGGGTGATGAAGGTGCCGCGGCCGACCACGCCGCTGAGCAGGTTGTCGTAGGTCAGGCGCGAGTAAGCTTCGGCCACGGTCTTGCGTGATACGCCCAGTTGCTCGGCCAGCAGGCGCGTTGGTGGCAGTTGGGTGCCGGCAGCCAGGTGGCCGCTGTCGATGCTGGCGCGCAATTGCTGGTAGAGCTGCTCGGCAAGGCCTTTGCGACCTTCGAGGCGGATGTGCAGTTCCATCGGGGGCTGTGTCCGAAGCGCAGGGATGTCAAAGCTTCGGGGTTCGTGCGGCAAGCTGCAAGAGGGCCGAACAGGCGGCCCTTGCACAATGGGTCAAAGGCGGGCGGTGCTGATGGTGATATAGCCTTTGTCGGGCAGGGCGATGCGGATCACCGTCTCGTCCTGTGGAACCTTGCGTTTTTGCCGGATGCTGATGCCATCGACGGCCGCAGCCTGCATGTGTGCTGGGATGGCGCGACCCTGTTGGTCGAAGAAGGCTTCGCTGGCCAGCAGCTCGACGCGCTCGATCAGTTGCCGGGTGTGTTCGTCGGTGGCGCAGAAAAAGCGCACGCCGGACAGGTGCGGGTTGTCATCGGGGTTGCTGACCTCATGGGCCAGCAGTTGGCGCAGGGTGTGTTGCAGGGCTTCGGTGTGGCGGGCTTGGTTGGGCATGGTGGGGCCTCGTCGGGTGGGCTGGCCGCGCAGGGCGGGCATGACGACATCCAAGTCCGATCATGTTTTGGCTGGTGTAAGACGGAAAGCGGGCCACTTCCGACTGAATTGTAGGAAGAGTCATAAATTATGCGAGCGCCCCGCGCCTTGCCTTGATCCGGATCATTGCTGTCGCCGGTCTGCCCGCTGCGGCACAATGGCCGACCTGTCCCCCTGCGTAGCACCGAGGTTTGTCATGCACAGCCACTTCCAGCCCGTCGACCTGACCAAGGCCTATCGCCTGCTCAACCACGGCCCCACCGTGCTGGTCTCGGCCAGCCATGCCGGGGTCGACAATGTGATGGCTGCCGCCTGGGCCTGTGCCCTGGACTTCGACCCGCCCAAGGTGACCGTGGTCCTCGACAAGAGCGCCCGTACCCGCCAGTTGGTGGAGGGCAGTGGCTGGTTCGTGCTGCAGGTGCCCAACGCCGCCCAGGCACGGCTCACCCACCAGGTGGGCAGCCAGAGCCTGTTCGACCAGCCCGACAAGCTGGCGCGTATCGGTGTCGAGCTGGCCCGCGTCGCGGGGTTCGAGGCGCCGCTGGTCAACGGCTGCTCGGCCTGGCTGATGTGCCGGGTGATCGATGAACCGCACAACCAGCAAACCTACGACCTGTTCATCGGCGAAGTGGTCGCGGCCTGGGCCGATGACCGAGTGTTCCGCGACGGGCACTGGGCCTACGAGCATGCCGACCCCGACTGGCGCAGCCTGCATTACGTGGCGGGCGGGCACTTCTATGCCATCGGCGAACCCCTGGTGATCGACCAGGGCGAATGATCCGAGCCGGTCATTCCCCGCAGCAGTGCGGCTTGCCATGGGCGCCTTCATAGCGGTCGTGGTGGCGCACCCAGTCCATCGTCCCGCCCTCGTTGCGCCCCAGTGGGGCCAGGTCGAGGAAGTTGTAGGTATTGACCAGGATGTCCAGCCCGCGGGCGTAGGTGGAGTAGGTGTGATAGACGCTGCCGTCGCGGTCGCGAATGAACGCGCTCAGGCCTGGAAGCTCCGCTTCGTTGCCTGAGTAGGGCGCGTAGTTGTACTCGGCGCTGCCATCGGTGGCCACGCTCACGCCAAAGTCCTGGTTGAAACGGCTGCCGTGGGAGGAGTACCAGGGAAAGCGCCAGCCCATGCGCTGGCGGAACGCCTGGAATTCGCCATAGGGTGCCCGTGATACCGCCACCAGCGACACGTCATGGTGAGCCAGGTGCAGGTTGGCGCCGTCGAAATGGTCGGCGAGGAAGGAGCAGCCCGGGCAGCCTTCGTTCCAGCCATCCGCGAACATGAAGTGGTAGACCAGCAGCTGGCTGCGCCCGGCGAACAGGTCGGCCAGGGCCAGTTCGCCGTCGGGGCCGTGGAAACGGTAGTTTTCCTCGACCCGTACCCAGGGCAGGGCACGGCGGGCGGCGGCGAGTTCGTCGCGCTGGTGGGTGAGGGCTTTTTCATGCAGCCACAGTTGCCGGCGGGCGGCGAGCCATTGGCTGCGGGAGGCCACGGTGTGATTGTTGTCGAGCGTGTTCATGGGGCGCGCTCCGCGCTGGGGGGATTCATTGAGTGGTCGAATGAATCGAGGGCCAATCGACGGTTACCAGGCAGTCGACCGACGAATGGCGAGCATAGCTGCGCCGGAGATTTCTGATATCGTCGCGCCATCATTCACACGGAGCGTGACCATGTCCCTTCTATCCATGCGCTGGCTATCAATACCCTTGTTGGCCCTGTGCCTGGCTGTACCGGTTGCTAACGCTGGAAATACCCCTTGCTCTGGCCGCAAAGGGGGGATCGCCGGTTGTGATGGTGCCACCTTCCTTTGCAACGACGGTTCGATCAGTGCGTCGAAGAAAAATTGCAGCGCCCTATATGGTGAGCGCTCCAGCATCCAACCACTGCGTGCCAGCGACGATGGCTGCGCTTGCGGGAGTGGCAGCTACTGCACCGGGCCCCGTGGCGGTGTGTACTGCCTGACCCCGTCCGGCAACAAAAGCTACAAACGGCGCTAGCTCTGCATGCGCTCAATCAATGCCCACAACCGCGGATCATTGAAGTCGTCGATCACCAGTTGCGCCCCAGCCTTATGCAGGCGCTCGGCCGTCTGCGTGGTAGCCAAGCCCACCGTATAGATCCCGGCATCGCTGGCCGCCTTGACCCCCGGCAACGAATCTTCAAAAGCCAGCGCCTGCCCGGCCTCAGCCTGCAAGCGCTGCAGCCCGGTCAGGTAGGGCAGCGGGTCCGGTTTGGGCCTGGCCAGCTCATCAGCCACCAGCACATGCTCGAAACGTCCATCCAGCCCCATGGCCGCGAGCATGTGCTCGGCATTCAGGCGTGGCGCATTGGTCACTACGCACACGCCCACCGCATGTTGCCGGGCATGGTCGAGCAGGCGCAGCAGGCCGGGCAGGGGGTCGAGGTGCGGTGACAGTTCGCGGAACAGCGCCTCCTTGCGCTCGGCCAGGGCCTGGCGCTGGGCCGCATCGGCCTGAGGGAACAAGTCGGCGAACAGCAAACCGTTGGAGCGGCCGCTGACCTGCAGGTCGAACTGCTCCTGGGTCAGTTCGCGACCATCGTAGTCGTGCAGGAGCTGGCGGAAGGCCTGCAAGTGCAGGGTGTCGGTATCGGTGAGGGTCCCATCGAGGTCGAACAACAAGGCGGTGAGCATCGGGCATCCTGGCGTTGAAGAATCAATTCAGCAGCATCATAGCCAAAGCCGACGACCAAGGGGGCTGTTCAGTGTTCTACAAAAAGAGTACAAGTGTGCTCCATGGACAATCTGACCCCCAAACGCCGCGCCATTCTCGATTTCATTCGTGAGCGCATCACCGAACATGGCCAGCCGCCCTCGCTGGCTGATATCGCCGAGCGCTTCGGTTTTGCCTCACGCAGCGTGGCGCGCAAACACATCACCGCCCTGTGCCAGGGCGGCTTCATCGACGTCACCCCCAACCAGGCGCGCGGTATCCGCCTGGCCGAGCCGCTGCGCCGGCCTGAGATTCTCGAACTGCCGGTGCTCGGCCAGGTCGCCGCAGGCGCACCAATCGGCCCCGATCTCGATATTCACGAGCAGTTGCTGATCGACCCGAGCCTGTTCCGCCGTACCCCCGACTACCTGCTCAAGGTGCGTGGCGACTCGATGGTCGATGACGGCATCTTCGATGGCGACCTGGTCGGCATCCGTCAGCAGGGCGAGGCGCGCGACGGCCAGATCGTGGTCGCCCGGCTCGACGGCGAGGTCACCATCAAGCGCTTGCAGCACACCCGTGACGGTTACCGCTTGTTGCCCCGCAACCCGCACTATCAACCCATCGACGTAGGCCCCGAGCACGAATTCTTCATCGAAGGCGTGTTCTGTGGCTTGCTGAGGCGTGACTGATGGGCGCGGTGGTCGACCTCGACCGGCTGCTCGACCAGCGCCAGGTGTGGCGCGGCCGACAGGCCCAGGCTCGGCCGCTTGGCTTACAGCCCAGCGGGCATGCCGCGCTCGATGCACGGCTGCCAGAAGGCGGCTGGCCGGCGGCGGCATTGAGCGAATTGTTGTTGGCCAGCCCAGGTGTGGGTGAGCTGCAGTTGCTCTGGCCGACGCTGGCACGGTTGAGCGCAGCCAGTGAGCGGGTCGTGCTGGTGGCCCCACCCTTTATTCCCTATGCTCCGGCCTGGCAGGCAGCGGGTGTCGACCTGCGCTGGCTGGTGCAGGTCGACAGCGCGCGCGACGATGCCTTGTGGGCCGCCGAGCAATGCCTGCGCTCGGGCAGCTGCGCGGCGGTGGTTTGCTGGCCGGAGCGCGCCGATGACAAGGCCTTGCGTCGCCTGCAGGTGGCGGCGGAAACCGGCAACGCACTGGCGTTTGCCTGCCGCCCGCAGCAGGCCGCACTCAACCCGTCACCCGCCGCGCTGCGGATCGCCATCGACACCCGTCCGGCCCAGTGGCGGGTGCTCAAGTGCCGGGGTGGCCTGCCCCCCGCCAACCCCATCGCCCGGGGCTGAAGCACCATGCTCTGGGCCTGCATCCTGTTCCCGCAGTTGGCGCTGGACAGCGTCCTGCGCCAACGCGACGACCCTGACACCCCACTGGTGCTGCTGGGCGGGCATGGCCAGCGGCGTGTGCTGCAGGCGGTAAGCCCGGCCGCCGCCAGGCTGGGGTTGCGCGCCGGGCAGCCGCTGACCGCTGCCCGCGCCCTGGCCGATGGATTCACCTGCGTCGAAGTCGAGCCCGCGAGCATCGACAAGTTGCAGCAGCTGCTGGCCGCCTGGGCCTACCGGTTCAGTGCCCAGGTCAGCCTGCATTATCCGCGTGCGCTGCTGCTGGAGGTGGGATCGAGCCTGCAACTGTTCGGGCCCTGGCCCCTGTTAGAGGCGCGCCTGCGTGATGAGCTGGCCGGGTTGGGCCTGCGCCAGCGCATCGTGCTGGCCAGCAACCCGGTGGCGGCGCGGATGCTCGCCAATGCCCACGATGGGCTGGCCGTGAACAGCTCCGACGAGACCCGGGCAGCCTTGCTCGACCTGCCCATCGAACGGGCCGGCCTGCCACCTGAGGCCAGTGTGGCCTTGGCACGCATGGGCCTGCACCGGCTGGGCCAGGTCGTGGCGCTGCCCCGTGATGCCCTGGCCCGACGCTTCAGCAGCCAGGTGCAACTGCACCTGGACCAACTGCTTGGCCTGCGCTCGCTGGGGCTGGCGTTCTACCAACCGCCTGAGCACTTCGAAGCACGGCTGGAGCTGAACTTCGATGTCGAATCGCACCAGGCCCTGTTGTTTCCCTTGCGCCGGCTGCTCAACGACCTGGCGGCGTTCCTCGCCGGGCGTGATTGCGGTGTGCAGCGCTTCGAGCTTTACCTGGAGCACGCCGAGGGCCCGGATACCGTGCTCCAGGTTGGCCTGCTGGCTGCCGAGCGTGATGCTGCAATGCTCTTCGAACTGGCGCGAGGGCGCCTGGAGCCGCTGCGCATTCCGGCGCCGGTACGCAACCTGCGCCTGGTGGCGGCCGATCTGCCGCCGTTCATGCCCCAGCATCAGGCATTGTTCGACCCACGCGCCCAGCAGGCACAACCCTGGGAGCAACTGCGCGAACGCCTGCGTGCACGCCTTGGCGATGAAGCCGTCAAGGGCCTGCGCGCCGAAGCCGATCACCGTCCTGAATGTGCCTGGCAGGGCGTGGAGCAGGGCGCCCAAGGCCAGTTGGTCATGGCACCGGGCAGCCGCCCCGGCTGGCTGCTGCCTGAACCCCAAGCGCTGCCCGAGGCTGGCGTGCAACTGCTGGGGCATGCCGAGCGCATCGAGTCCGGTTGGTGGGACGGTGGCGATGTGCGGCGTGATTACTACCGCATCGAAACCCGCGATGGACTGCACGGCTGGGCCTTCCGCGACCTCGCGGCCCCCGGGCCGCTGTGGTTGCAGGGCTGGTTCGCGTGAACGGCCAGGGCTACGCAGAGCTGCATTGCCTGTCGAACTTCAGCTTTCAGCGCGGTGCCTCCAGTGCCGACGAACTGTTTCGCCGTGCCCGAGAGCAGGGCTACCAGGCCCTGGCGATCACTGACGAGTGCACCTTGGCAGGCATCGTCCGGGCCTGGCAGGCAGCCCGTGAGCATGGCCTCAAGCTGATCGTCGGCAGTGAAGTGCGGCTGGAGCAGGGGCCGAAGCTGGTGCTGCTGGTGCAGGACCTCGGCGGTTACCAGAACCTGTGCGCACTGATCACTCTTGCACGGCGCCGGGCGCCAAAAGGCAGCTACCGGCTGTTGGCCGAGGACCTTGCAGCCCATCATCAGGGTTTGCTGGCGTTGTGGGTGCCTGAGCCCGATGCGCCTGTCAGTGTCGGGCAGCAACTGCATGTGCTGTTCGGTGAACGCCTGTGGTTGGCCGTGCATCTGCATCGCGCAGCCGACGATGGCGCACGCCTGGCCCAGCTGTACGCCTTGAGCGCACAGCTGGCCGTGCCGCTGGTGGCCTGCGGCGATGTGCACATGCACGTGCGCGGGCGTCGCGCGCTGCAGGACTGCATCACCGCGATCCGCGCCCATTGCCCGGTGGCCGAGGCGGGGCGTTACCTGTTCGCCAATGGCGAGCGTCATCTGCGCCCGCTCGATCAACTGCACGAACTCTATCCAGCGCACCTGCTGGCCGAAACCCTGGTTATCGCCGAGCGCTGCAGCTTCGATCTTTCGGCGCTGAAATATCAGTACCCGCGTGAGCTGGTCCCCGAGGCTCACACGCCAGCCAGCTGGCTGCGCCACCTGTGCGAACAGGGCCTGCCCAGGCGTTGGCCCAGCGGGGTCACCGAAAAGGTCCGCGGCCTGCTGGACAAGGAGCTCGGGCTGATCGAGGCGCTGGGCTATGACAGCTACTTCCTCACCGTGCACGACATCGTCGCCTTTGCCCGCAGCCAGCACATCCTCTGCCAGGGCCGCGGTTCGGCGGCCAACTCGGTGGTGTGCTACGTGCTGGGCATCACCGAGCTCGACCCCACGGTGCACCGCCTGTTGTTCGAGCGCTTTCTGTCACGCGAGCGCAACGAGCCACCGGACATCGACGTGGACTTCGAGCACGACCGCCGCGAAGAAGTGATCCAGTACGTGTTTCGCCGCTATGGCCGCCACCGGGCCGCGCTCACCGCAGTGGTCAGCAGTTACCACGCTGCCGGGGCGGTGCGCGATGTGGCACGTGCGCTGGGGTTGCCCGCCGATCAGGTGGACGCCCTGGCCAAGTGTTGCGGGCGCTGGAGCGACCGCATTCCCGATGCCGAACGCCTGGCCGAGGCCGGTTTCGATGCACAGAGCCCCTCGCTGCGGCGCATCCTGGTACTGGCCGGCGAGCTGATCGGCTTCCCTCGGCACCTGTCGCAGCATCCGGGTGGTTTTGTCATTTCCCAGCAGCCCTTGCACGAACTGGTGCCGGTGGAGAACGCGGCGATGGAAGACCGCACGGTGATCCAGTGGGACAAGGACGACCTGGACATGGTCGGCCTGCTCAAGGTCGATGTGCTGGCGCTGGGCATGCTCAGCGCGCTGCGTCGCTGTTTCGACCTGATTGCCCTGCACCGTGGGCGTGAGCTGACCCTGGCCAGCATCCCCGCAGAAGACCCGGCCACCTACGCCATGATCAGCCGTGCCGAAACCATGGGCGTGTTCCAGATCGAGTCGCGGGCGCAGATGGCCATGTTGCCCAGACTCAAACCCACTACCTTCTACGACCTGGTAATCGAAGTGGCGATCGTGCGGCCAGGGCCGATCCAGGGCGATATGGTCCACCCCTACCTGCGCCGCCGACTGGGCGAGGAACCGGTCAGCTACCCCTCGGAAAAACTGCGCGAAGTGTTCGACCGTACCTTGGGCGTACCGCTGTTCCAGGAGCAGGTGATGGAACTGGCCATGGTCGCTGCCGACTACAGCCCCGGCGAGGCCGACCAGCTGCGCCGCAGCATGGCGGCCTGGAAGCGCCACGGCGGCCTTGAGCCCCACCGGGTCCGGCTGATCGAGGGCATGCTGCGCAATGGCTACGAACTGGCTTTTGCCGAGCGCATCTTCGAGCAGATCAAGGGGTTCGGCAGCTATGGTTTTCCCGAGTCGCACGCCGCCAGTTTCGCCCTGCTGTGCTACGCCAGCAGTTGGCTCAAATGCCACGAGCCGGCGATCTTCACCTGTGCCTTGATCAATAGCTGGCCCATGGGTTTCTACAGCCCCGACCAGCTGTTGCAGGAAGCGCGTCGGCAGGGCATCGAGGTGCGCCCGGTGGATGTCGAGCACAGCCAATGGGACTGCACCCTGGAGCCGGTGGGCGAGGGCGCGTTGGCCATCCGCCTGGGGTTGCGGCAGATCCGCGGCTTTGCCGAAGGCGATGCCCGGCGCCTGGACCAGGCCCGGGCACAACGGCCCTGGCGCGATGTCGAGGATCTGTGCCTGCGTGCCGGGCTCGACAGCCGCACCTGTGCCCAGCTTGCCGATGCCGGTGCATTGCGCGCGATGGCCCGCGATCGGCATCAGGCGCGCTGGCAGGTGGCGGCAGTGCAGGCGCAACTACCGCTTTTCGCCCAGGTCGAAGCAGCACCAGAAACGCCGGTCGAGCTGCCCGTACCCAGCGTGGCCGAGGACCTGGTGGCCGATTACGACACCCTCGGCACTACGCTCGGCCCGCATCCGCTGGCCTTGCTGCGACCGCGCCTGCGCGCCTTGGGCTGTCGCAGTTCAGCGCAACTGGCCGACGTCGAGCATGGCGACAGCATTGCCGTGGCCGGCATCGTGGTTGGCCGCCAACGGCCGCAAACGGCCAGCGGCGTTACCTTCGTCACCCTCGAGGACGAGCATGGCATGGTCAATGTGGTGGTCTGGCGAGAGTTGGCCGAACGTCAGCGAAGGGCGCTGGTGGGAGCGCGGTTGCTCAAGGTGAGCGGGCGTTTGGAGCAGGAGAAAGGCGTGCGCCATCTGATCGCCCGGCGGTTGGAAGACATCAGCCCCTTGCTGGAGGGGCTGGATGTGCGCAGTCGCGACTTTCATTGACCGCAATCGCGGGGCAAGTCGCACCGGCGCACCGCCGCTCCCACGTAACCTGCGTGGGAGCGGGCTTGCCCCGCGATGGGCCCTACACCATCGCCAACCGCTGCTTGCGCGTCGGCGCCGCAAACGCTTGGTCAATCGCCTGCAAGTCCGCCTCGGTCAACTCCAGCTCGCCCGCCGCTGCATTCAAGCGCACATGCGCCGGGCTCACCGCCTTGGGAATCGCAATCACCCCTTCGCCACGCGTGACCCATGCCAGGCTCACCTGCGCCGGCGTCGCAGCATGACGCGCCGCAATTTCAACCAGCACCGGGTGATGCAGCAGTCGCCCGGCCTGGGCCAGTGGGCAGTAGGCCATGGTCGGCAGCTGCCGCTGGCGGCTCCAGGGCAGCAGGTCGAACTCGATGCCACGCTCGGCCGGGTTGTACAGCACCTGGTTGGTGGCGCAGGCCGGGTTGTCCAGTTCCTGCAGGTCATCCAGGTCGAAGTTGGACACGCCCCAGCGGCGGATCTTGCCTTGCTCGATCAAGCGCTCGAAGGCCTCGACGGTCTCCTCCAGCGGATACTGTCCGCGCCAATGCAGCAGGTACAGGTCGATGCACTCGGTACCCAGGCGCTTGAGGCTGCGCTCGCACGCCGTCGGTACGCCGCGCCGGCTGGCGTTGTGCGGGTAGACCTTGCTGACCAGGAACACCTGGTCGCGACGCCCGGCGATGGCCTGGCCGACCACCTGCTCGGCACCGCCCTCGGCGTACATCTCGGCGGTATCGATCAGGCTCAGGCCCAGCTCGATGCCCTGCTGCAGGGCCGCCACTTCGGCCGCTTTGCTGCCTGGGTCTTCGCCCATGTACCAGGTGCCCTGGCCAATCGCCGGCACGCGGGTTCCCGCCAGATTCACGTAACGCATGTCACCTCCTGTGGATGGGTATGGGTCAGCAGCACGTCGAGCAGCGCTTCGGCGGCCCGTGACAGTTTGTGGTCGGCCAGGGCGATCACGCCGATGCGCCGCTCCACGGTAGGTTCGACCAGCGGCACGCAGCGTGCGCCGAGCTCTTGCATCTGTCCGATGCACAGCGCCGGCACGGCGCTCACGCCCAGGCCGCTGGCGACCATGCGGCCGATGGTCGACAGCTGGTGGCTCTCGAAGGCCACCGCCAGCTTGCCGTGCCCGGCCACCAGGTGCTGTTCGAGCAGCAGGCGCACTGCCGAGGGCCGTTGCAGGGCGATGAAGTCTTCAGCCAACAGCTCGTGCCAGCGCACCTGGGGCTGGCGGGCGAGGGGCGAGTCGGCGGGCACCACGGCGACGAAACGGTCCATGTACAACGGGTGGAAGCGTAGCGCCTCGCTGCCGTCGGGCTCGAAGCCGATGCCCAGCTCGACGCGGCGGTGGCGCACCAGTTCCAGCACCTGTTCGTTGATCACGTCGTGCACGGTGACGTTCACTTTCGGGTAGCGCTGGCGGAACACTTTCAGCGACTGCGGCAGCAAATTGCCGGCGAAGGAGGGCATGGCCGCCACCGACACCCTGCCCAGCTGCAGGGTGAAGCGCTGGCGCAGCATCTCTTCGGTGTCGTCCCAGTCGGCCAGCAGGCGCCGGGCCAGGGGCAGCAGCACCTCGCCCTCGGGGGTGAGGCTGACGCTGCGGGTGGTGCGGGTGAGCAGGGCGCCGCCGAGGTTGTCCTCCAGCGCCTTGATGGTCAGGCTCAGGGCCGGTTGCGACACATGCAGGTGCTCGCCGGCCTGGGCGAAGCTCTGGTACTTGGCCACGGTGACGAAGGCGCGCAGTTGCTTGACGTTCATGGCGGGCTTGGCCTTTGTTTTGCAAAAGTTATCAATCGATGACGAAAACAAAATTAACAAATCAGTCGACTACAGTGAAGATGACCGCACGGTTCCAACAACTACAAAAGGCGACTGAGCATGGCCGGACTGGACAAGCGTGTAGCAACCTACGAAGAGGCCCTGGCAGGCCTGACCGACAACATGACGGTGCTGGCCGGCGGCTTCGGCCTGTGCGGCATCCCGGAAAACCTGATTGCCCAGATCAAGCGCCTGGGCGTCAAGGGCCTGACCGTGGTCTCCAACAACTGCGGCGTCGATGGCTTCGGCCTGGGCGTACTGCTGGAAGACCGGCAGATCCGCAAGATGATCGCCTCCTACGTGGGCGAGAACGCCGAATTCGAACGCCAGCTGCTCAGCGGCGAACTGGAAGTGGAGCTCACCCCGCAAGGCACCCTGGCCGAGAAAATGCGCGCCGGCGGCGCCGGCATTCCAGCCTTCTATACCGCCACCGGCTACGGCACCCCGGTTGCCGACGGCAAGGAAGTGCGCGAGTTCAAAGGCCGCAAGTACATCCTCGAAGAGTCGATCACCGGCGACTTCGCCATCGTCAAAGGCTGGAAAGCCGACCACTACGGCAACGTGGTGTATCGCAACACCGCGCAGAACTTCAACCCGCTGGCCGCCACCGCCGGCAAGATCACCGTGGTCGAGGTCGAAGAGATCGTCGAGCCCGGCGTGCTGCTGCCCAGCGAGATCCACACCCCGGGCATCTACGTCGACCGGGTCATCGTCGGCACCTTCGAGAAGCGCATCGAAAAGCGCACCGTCAAGGCCTGAGCGCCATCCTCAAGAACAACAAAGAGATCCTGACCATGGCACTGACCCGCGAACAAATGGCCCAACGCGTCGCCCGTGAACTCAAAGACGGCTACTACGTCAACCTCGGTATCGGCATCCCCACCCTGGTGGCCAACTACGTGCCTGCCGACATGGACGTGATGCTGCAGTCGGAAAACGGCCTGCTGGGCATGGGCGAATTCCCCACCGAAGCCACCATCGACGCCGACATGATCAACGCCGGCAAGCAGACCGTCACCGCCCGCCGCGGCGCGTCGATCTTCGACTCGGCGCAATCCTTCGCCATGATCCGTGGCGGCCACGTCGACCTTACCGTGCTCGGCGCCTTCGAAGTGGACGTGGAGGGCAACATCGCCTCGTGGATGATCCCCGGCAAGCTGGTCAAGGGCATGGGCGGCGCCATGGACCTGGTGGCCGGTGCCGACAACATCATCGTCACCATGACCCACGCCTCCAAGGATGGCGAGTCCAAGCTGCTGCCCAAGTGCAGCCTGCCGCTGACCGGCGCCGGTTGCATCCGCAAGGTGCTGACCGACCTGGCCTACCTGGAAATCGAAAACGGTGCCTTCATCCTGCGCGAGACCGCGCCGGGCGTGAGCGTCGAAGAGATCATCGAGAAAACCGCCGGCAAGCTGATCGTGCCGGACGATGTGAAGGAAATGACTTTCTAATCAAGCATCACCCGCCCTGTGGGTGCGGACCCGTGGGAGCGGGCTTGCCCCGCGATGACGTCAGACCAGGTGCCACGATCGCCCGGTCGGGCGCTATCGCGGGGCAAGCCCGCTCCCACGATGCCGCTCCCACAGGGTTTTTGCGTTACTTCAGTGTTGAAAATCAAAAAAAACAAATAAAAGGAAAACCCCGTGGCCGCTGATATCCAAGACAGCCGCTCCGCCCGCTTTGCCCTGCGCTGCTCCAACTGGGCCGAGCGCTGGTTCCCCGACTCCTGGGTGTTCGCCGCCCTGGCCGTGATGCTGGTGTGCCTGGGCGCACTGGTGATGGGCGCCAAACCCACCGACACCGCCAAGGCCTTCGGCGATGGCTTCTGGAGCTTGATCCCGTTCACCATGCAGATGGCCTTCGTGGTCATCGGCGGCTACGTGGTGGCCAGCTCGCCACCCGCCGCGCGGCTGATCGACCGTCTGGCGCGCATCCCGAAAAACGGCCGTTCTGCCGTGTGCTGGGTAGCGCTGATCTCGATGCTCGCCTCATTGCTCAACTGGGGCCTGTCGCTGGTGTTCGGCGGCCTGCTGGTGCGCGCCCTGGCCCGCCGCACCGACTTGAAGATGGACTATCGCGCTGCCGGTGCCGCCGCCTACCTGGGCCTTGGCGCGGTATGGGCGCTGGGCTTGTCGTCGTCGGCCGCGCAGTTGCAAGCCAACCCGGCCAGCCTGCCGCCGTCGATCCTGTCCATCACCGGGGTCATCCCGTTCACCGAAACCATCTTCCTCTGGCAGTCCGGGGTCATGCTGGCGGCGCTGGTGATCGTCTCGCTGGTGATCGCCTATGCAACCGCACCAGGGCCGAACAGCGCTCGCAGTGCGCAAGACTGCGGCGTCGACCCCAGCTTCAGCGCGCCGCCCGCGCCGCAGCGCACGCGCCCGGGCGAGTGGCTGGAGTACAGCCCGATCCTGATCCTGCTGCTGGTGGCCCTGGCCGGCGGCTGGCTGTACCAGGAGTTCGCCACCAAGCCTGCGATCACCGCGATCTCCGGGCTGAACACCTACAACCTGCTGTTCATCATGCTCGGCGCCTTGCTGCACTGGCGCCCGCGCAGCTTCCTCGATGCCGTGGCCCGCGCGGTGCCGACCACCACCGGGGTGCTGATCCAGTTCCCGCTGTACGGTTCGATCGCCGCCATCCTCACCCAGGTCAAGGGTGTCGACGGTGCGACCCTGGCCCACCATATCTCGGTGTTCTTCACCCAGATCGCCACCCATGACACCTACGCGCTGTTGATGGGGGTGTACTCGGCGGTGCTGGGCTTCTTCATCCCGTCCGGCGGTGGCAAGTGGATCATCGAGGCGCCCTACGTGATGCTGGTGGCCAACGACCTGCAGTACCACCTGGGCTGGGCGGTGCAGATCTACAACGCCGCCGAGGCGTTGCCGAACCTGATCAACCCGTTCTACATGCTGCCGTTGCTGGGCGTGCTGGGTCTGAAAGCCCGCGACCTGATCGGCTTCTCGTTCGTGCAGCTGCTGGTGCATGTGCCGCTGGTGCTGGTGCTGCTGTGGGCGCTGGGTACGACCTTGCAGTACGTGCCGCCCGTGATGCCGTGAGGCTCGGGTAGTGTCAGGGAAGGGCGGTCAGGCACCGCCCTTTTTTACGTTTCGATGACATATCGATAATGATTCGCATGCGCGATTCGTTTTCATGTGAATGCCGCTCAGCCGGCAGCCAAGGACTTTCATCGAAACGAACAAGGAGACAGGCAGCGATGTTCGCGCCCATCAGCCGTTCCATGGCCCTTACCCTGGGCCTGTGTGCCACCGCCGTCAGCCCGCTTGCGCAGGCAGAAGAGACCGAGCCGCGGTCGGACGACAACGTGCTGGAACTCGGCACCACCGAGATCCTCGCCCAGGGCCTGGGCAGCACCACCGAGCACAGCGGCTCCTACACCACCGGCAGCATGAGCGCAGCGACGCGCCTGAACCTGTCGATCAAGGACACCCCGCAATCGGTCTCGGTGCTGACCCGTCAGCAGCTCGACGACTTCCAGCTCGACACGCTCTCCGAAGCCATGACCCATGTCACCGGCGTCACCGTGCAGCGCAACGACTCCGAGCGGCCGGCTTATTATTCACGGGGCTATTCGATCAACAACTTCCAGATCGATGGAATGCTCAATACCTTCTCGAGCCTCAAGTCCGACTCGGACACCATCATCTACGACCGTATCGAGGTGGTGCGTGGCGCCACCGGCTTGACCACCGGGGCGGGCGACCCGTCCGGCACCATCGCCATGGTGCGCAAGCGCCCGACCTCGCAGCTGGCGATCAGCACTGGCGCCAGTGCCGGCAGCTACGACAACTACCACGGTTACCTCGATGTCGGCGGCCCGCTGGGCCTGGAAGGGCGCCTGCGCGGGCGCACGGTGCTGGCCTACCGTGACAGCCAGTCGTTCATGGACAAATATGCCAGCCAGCGTGAGGTGGCCTACGGCATCCTCGAGGCCGACCTGACTGACAGCACCGTACTGGCGGTGGGTTACGACTATCAGAACAAGCACGTACAAGGGGCCTCCTGGGGCACCGTGCCGTACTGGAACGCCACCGGCGGCAAGGCCGACCTGCCGCGCTCGACCAACCTGGCCGCGCCCTGGTCGTCGTGGCCGCTGAAAGACCAGACGGTGTTCGCCACCCTCGACCAACGCCTGGCCAACGACTGGCTGCTCAAGCTCGCCTATACCCATCGCGAGTCCGACAGCGATGGCAAGGTGTACTACGGCGGCAACGGTTTCCCCGCCGCCGACCGCAGCGGCATGAAAGCCTGGTATCAGCATTTCAGTGGCGAAGAGCAGATGGACGCCATCGACTTCAACCTGGCAGGCCCTTACCAGCTGTTCGGGCGCAGCCACGACTTCATGGTCGGTTATGGTGAATCCGAGCGGCGCGACACGTCGCCATACTTGATCGGCGGGCCACTGCCCGACGATTACCGGGAGATCCCGGACTGGAAGTACATGAGCAGCATCGCCAAGTTCCAGGATATCGATACCGGGCTCGATGCCTCGCGTAATTCCATCAAACAGAAGGCCGGCTATATCGCCACCCGGCTCAACCCCACCGACCGCCTGCACTTCGTGCTCGGCAGCCGCTATGGCAGCTGGCAGACCGAGAGCCGTGAATGGGCCTACGACGCGGCGCAGAATGGCACCGAACTGACGCCCAGCAAGCAGACCCAGAACGACCAGTGGACGCCGTATGCCGGGGTGCTGTACGACCTCACCGAGCAGTACACCGTCTATGCCAGCTACACCGACATCTTCAACCCGCAATCGGTACGTGACAAAAACCGCCAGTACCTCGAACCCATCGTCGGCAAGGTCTACGAAGTGGGCGTCAAAGGCAGCCTGATGGACGATCGGCTCAACCTCAGCAGTGCGGTGTACCGCAGCAAACAGGACAACGTCGCCGAGCAGGACGATTCGGTACCGCCCAACGGCAACGAGGTGTTCTACAAGTCCGGCGGCAAGGGCAACGTGGTCGAAGGCTTCGAGGCCGAGATTGCCGGCGAGGTGCGCCCCGACTGGCAAATGAGCCTGGGCTACAGCTACACCCACGCGGCCAACGCCGACAAGCAGCGCAAGAACCCCGAGCAACCGCTGAACCTGGTGCGTTTCTCGAGCACCTATAAGCTGACCCCGGCGCTGACCGTGGGCGGCACCCTGGACTGGCAGAGCGATACCCACAAGCAGGCCAACCGGCCCGTGGGGCGGGCGGCGAACGGTTCGATCATCACGGTGCGCGACGAGATCAGCCAGAAGGCCTTCTCGGTGGTGGGGTTGATGGCGCGGTATCAGTTTGACGAGCACCTGTCGGCTTCGCTGAACGTGAAGAACCTGTTCGACGAGCACTACTACAACAACCTGGGTTTCTATAACGGGGTTTATCACGGCGAGCCACGGACGATGATGGTCAGCCTGGACTGGAAGCTCTAGGGCTTTACCTTGCGTGTCATGTTTCTGTTGATGCCATGGTGATCAGGCATGTTGTATTTCCAGCATCGATCGCTTTGACCTTCTACTATTTGCTCACCGAGCAACCGGCCCGCTGGCGGGATTCGGCCATGAAGGAGCTTCGATGAACAAGGTTTCGGCGTGCCTGGGTACTCTGGTCGTGCTGTTGTTGGCGGGCTGCTCCGGCATCCCTTCGCAGCCCTATCAGGAGCCGTCGGGGTTGGTACCCACGGCTCGCATGCGGGTGATCAGCAACTCGGATGTGTTTGGTGACAGCATCACTGGCCGCTGTGCGCCCAGCGTGCGTCACACAATGGCCCAGGCCGGTCACTTCTCGGCGGGTCGCGCACTGGAGAACCACCCACAGTTCCCCTTGGCACCCGCCAAGCTGGGCATGCCGCCGCGCCTTTCGCCACCCTTGCTCAGCCTGACGCCCACCGTGCGCAATGCCGAAGGCCGCGTCGAAGAGGTGGTCGCCGAGTACCGGGTGCCGACTACAGCGCCGTTTCAGCTCGCGACCCTGGGGGCTGGGATGGGCACGTCGCTGGGCAGGGGCATCTACTGCGACGAGCAGGCCCGGGTCTATAACCTCGAGGCGGGGCGCGACTATGAAGTGACCATCGGCATGGGGGCCGTCGGGCAAGGCGAGAACATGCGGCCGGTCTGTCGCTTCGATGTTCGTGTGCTGATGCCGATAGGTCAGGGAGATCAGGTGATGCCGATGCCCGTGACGGGGTTCGCGGCGCCGAGGAAACGCTGTGATTGAGGTGTGAGGGCGGCGTTACACCGAGCCCGCCCCCACGCGTGCTGGAGTCGCGTCAGTTCGGCTTGCGCAAACCATCGAGCAGTGCGCTTAGCTTCGCTCGGCCCGCTTCATCCAACCCGAACACCGGTCGCCGCGGCTCGCCCACCGGCAGCCCGGTCATGCCCAGCCCGGCCTTGATGGTCGCCGGCAAGCCACCCTTGAGGATGAAATCCAGCAACGGCAACTGGCGGTAGAACAGCGCCTGTGCCTGGCCAAGGTCGCCCGCCAGCACCGCCTGGTACAGCTGCTGGTTCAGTGCGGGAATCAGGTTGGCCGCCGCCGTGCACCAGCCTTTGGCACCGGCGACGAACGCCTCCAGCGCCAACGGGTTGCAGCCGTTGTAGAAGGGTACCTGGCCTTCGCCCAGCAGCTGCAGCTTGTGCATGCGCTGGATGTCGCCGGTGCTCTCCTTGACCATGGTGACGTTGTCCACTTCGCGCACGATGCGCAGGATCAGCTCCACCGGCATGTCGGTGCCGCTGGTGGCGGGGTTGTTGTAGAGCATGATCGGGATATCGATGGCCGCGCCGATGGCGCGGTAGTGCTGGAGGATCTCGGCTTCGCTGAGCTTCCAGTACGCCGCCGGCAGCACCATCACCGCATCGGCGCCGTGTTGCTGGGCGAAGCGCGCACGGCGCACGGCACCTGCGGTGGTCAGGTCGGAGACGCTGACGATGCTCGGCACGCGCTTGCCGATGCGCTCCAGGCTGTATTGGGCGACCTGTTGCCATTCGCCGTCGCTCAGGTAGGCGCCTTCGCCGGTGCTGCCCAGCGGGGCGACTACTTGCACGCCGCCGTCGATCAGGCGGTCGATGGATTGGCCCAGGGCGGGCAGGTCGAGCTGCTCGCCTTCGTGGCTGAAGGGGGTGATGGTGTAGCCGATGATGCCGTGAAATTGAGTAGTCATTCTGAAAAGCTCCGCAAGCAAGGCAGGATAAGGTCAGGCGAGGCAATCGGCGTGCTGGCGCAGGGCCTGCCGGGCGTAGTAGTTGAACGCGGCGCCATGGCGCTTGGGCCGGTCGATCCAGTCGTGGGCGTCGCGGCCAAGCTCGGGGGCGATCGGTTTGATGGTTCCGGCGGCCATGGCCAGCAGTTGCAGGCGCGCGGCGCGTTCGATCAGCTGGGCGTAGACACAGGCCTGCTCGATGCTGGCGCCGGTGGACAGTTGGCCATGGTGCGAGAGCAGGATGGCGCGCTTGTCGCCCAGGGCGGCGCTGATGATTTCGCCTTCTTCGTTGCCCACCGGCACGCCGGGCCAGGCTTCGAGGAACGCGCAGTCTTCGTACAGCGGGCACAGGTCCATGTGCGACACCACCAGCGGCACTTCGAGCATCGACAGCGCGGCGACATGGGTGGGGTGGGTGTGGATGATGCAGTTCACATCCGGGCGGGCGCGGTACACCCAGCTGTGGAAGCGGTTGGCCGGGTTGGGCATGCCCTGGCCTTCCAGCACCTCCAGGTCTTCGTTGACCAGCAGCAGGTTGCCGGCGGTGATCTCGTCGAAGCCCAGCCCCAGCTGCTGGGTATAGAAGGTGCCCGGTTGCGGGCCACGGGCGCTGATCTGCCCGGCCAGGCCCGAGTCGTGGCCATGGTCGAACAGAATTCGGCAGGTCAGGGCCAGCTTTTCGCGCACAGTCCACGTATTATCCGCGAGCGAGCCTTGCATCTGCGTCAGAGCCTTTTGCACCAGTTGGTCTTTGCTGTGTGTCAGGGTGTTGGCCATGGGGAGTGATCCTCTGTGGCGTGATGGTGGATGTCTCGGCTGGCCCGCCCCCTTACTTTCGACGGTGGAGGGGCGGTCCATCAGATGACACAAATAATCCTATATGACACAAAGTGTCATTAGCAAGTGCGTTTGTCCGGGAAAGCCGCTTCACATGTCTATCCGACTGAAATTGCTGCGCAAGAAACTGGGGATCACCCTTGAGGTGCTGGCTGAAAAATCCGGCATGACCAAGAGCTACCTGTCCAAGGTCGAGCGTGGCCTGAATACGCCGTCGATTGCTGCCGCGCTGAAACTGGCGCGGGCGCTGAACGTCAATGTCGAGGAGCTGTTCGACGGCGAGCAGGAAGGCCAGGCGCGCTATAGCCTGGTTCGTCGCGGCGAGCGCCAGGCGCTGGTCGGCAATGGCCAAGGGCCGGGTTACGCGGTGCTCACCTCCCAGGTTGGCCAGCGCAGCCTGTTGCCGTTCTTGATCCAGCCCCCCACCGAGTTCACCGATCCGACCTTCAAGGAGCACGAGGGCGAGGAGTTCCTGTTCGTCCACGAGGGCCAGGTGGAGGTGGACTTCATGAGCGAGCGAGTGCTGCTGGAAGCCGGTGACGCCCTGCATTTCAACGCCCAGACCCCCCACCGCCTGCGTTCCGTGGGCGAGCGCCAGGCCCAGTTGCTGGTGGTGGTGCAGGGCGGGGAAGGGTGAGGGCAGGGTGATGATCGAGGCCTCGCGGTTTTGGCGTGACCCTGCCTTGCCGTTTGTCGAGGCCCGGCGCGTGGGGGATGGGCGCCAGGTGTGCTATGCCGCGCATTCCCATGAGAGCTTTTCGATCGGTGTGATCACGGGCGGGCGCAGTCGCTACCTCACGGGGGATGCCCGGCATGAGATCGGCGCCGGCAGCACCGTGTTGATGAACCCTGGCGTGGTGCATACCTGCAACCCGATCCAGGGGGAGCCCTGGTCGTACCTGATGCTGTTTGTCGACCTACCGTGGTTGCAGCAGCATGGTTTTGCCCTGCCGCAAGCGACACTCAGCACCTCTTCGGGGTTATACGGGCGGTTGCTCGAGGTGTTTGCGGGCCTGTTCGATGACCGACCGGCCGCTGACAAGGAGGCGCTGCTGGTTGCATTCTTCCAAGCGCTGCCTGGGTATTTCGATGAGCGAACAGGCCAGCGCAGCGTGGAGCATCCGCAGCTGGAAATGGCTGCCGCGTTCATCCGTGCCAATCGCCTGGATCCGCTGACTCTCGAAGACATCTGCAATGCAGTGGGACTTTCCCGTGCCTACCTGATTCGCGCTTTTGGCAAGCGCTTCGGGCTGACACCCCACGGCTATCTGCTCGACCAGCGGGTGCAGTACGCCCGCGCCCAACTGCGCCTGGGCCGGCCGATTGCCGAGGTGGCGCTGGAGGCCGGGTTCGCCGACCAGGCGCATCTGCAACGGGCGTTCAAGCGGCACCTGGCGGCGACGCCGGGGCATTATCGGGCAACATAATCGCGGGGCAAGCCCGCTCCCACGGAGGTGCGTGGGAGCGGGCTTGCCCCGCGATGCGGTCGTGACAGGCATTCAACCTGCCAGCAGATACCCGGCGCTCGCCACCAACAACACCGCCAACCCGCGATTGAACAAGCGCAACCGCCTTGGCTCCCCCAGATACTGGCGAATCACACTCCCGGCCCACGCCCAGCTGGCCACCGAGACAAAACAGATCGGCCCATAGATCCAGGTGAACAGCCACAACAGCTGCTGCTCGCCAGCGGTATAGGCGCCCACCCCGGCCACCGCCGCCAACCAGGCCTTGGGGCTCAGCCACTGCATGGCCGCGCCGTGCCAGGCAGTGGGCGCCCGTTGTTCGGCGTCGGCCTGCAATTGGCCATCGTCACTGGCCAGCTTCCAGGCCATGTACAACAAAAACAGCACGCCACCCCACAGCAACAGGTGCTGCAGCCACGGCCAGCGCAGCAGCAGCTCATGCAAGCCCAGGCCGGTGAGCACCAGCAGCAGGCAGAAACCCAGGGTGGCGCCGGCGGCGTGCCCGAGGCTGGCGCGCAGGCCGTGACGGGCGCCGCTGCCCAGCGCCACGATATTGACCGGGCCTGGGGAAATCGAGGCCGCCAAGGCGAAGGCGGCCATGGACAGGGACAAGCTCATGCGCAGATTCCTTGCAACGATGGAGTGCCGCCATGATCGACGACAAATGCGGCGCAGGTATTGAACAAAAATGCTCAAGGCCTCTGTTACAGATTTTGTAATAGTTTCGCGCTGTGGGGAAAAGCTGCTTCGATTGTAGGATCGTCATCCCTTTTTCTGATCAAGGTCTATATGAGCACCTTCGCGGAGCCCCCCAGTTTCTGGCCGTCCCGGCCATCCTTCCCACGTCCTCGTGACGCCGCCCTTGTGAGTACCCGCTAATGGAATGGCTAGCCGACCCCACGGCCTGGCTGGGCCTGCTGACGCTTATCGTCCTCGAGCTGGTGCTGGGTATCGACAACCTGGTGTTCATCGCCATCCTCGCCGACAAATTGCCGCCCCATCAGCGCGACCGCGCGCGGGTGATCGGCTTGTCGTTGGCGCTGATCATGCGCCTGGGCCTTCTGGCCAGCATCTCGTGGATGGTCACCCTGACCGCCCCGCTGATCGAGGTGTTCGGCAAGACCTTCTCCGGCCGTGACCTGATCATGCTGTTCGGTGGTGTGTTCCTGTTGTTCAAGGCCACCATGGAACTGCACGAAAGGCTGGAGGGCCATGTCGCCCAGTCGGGCGGCGTGACGCGGCATGCGGCGTTCTGGCCGATCGTCGCGCAGATCGTGGTGCTCGATGCGGTGTTCTCGCTGGATGCTGTGATTACCGCGGTGGGTATGGTCGAGCACCTGTCGGTGATGATGATCGCGGTGATCTTCTCGATCGGCATCATGATCGTCGCCAGCAAGCCGCTGACCCGCTTCGTCAACGCCCACCCGACGGTGATCATGCTGTGCCTGGGCTTTTTGATGATGATCGGCTTCAGCCTGACCGCCGAAGGCCTGGGCTTCCATATCCCCAAGGGCTACCTGTACGCGGCCATCGGCTTCTCGCTGCTGATCGAGCTGTTCAACCAGCTGGCCCGCGCCCGCCGCAAGCGCAGTGTGCAACAGCACCGACCGCTGCGTGAGCGTACCGCCCATGCCGTGCTGCGCCTGATGGGCGGGCGCCGGGTGGAGGCCGACGAGGTGGGCGAGGAGATCGCCGACCTGGTGGAGGACGGTAGCGAGCAAGTGGTCTTCGACCGTCGCGAGCGGGTGATGATCAGCGGCGTGCTGAACCTGGCCGAGCGGCCGATCCGCACGGTGATGACGGTGCGTGCCAAGGTCGATGCCATCGACCTGGCGCAACCGACCGAGGTGATCACCCGGGCGTTGATCAACTCCTCTTACTCACGCCTGCCGCTGATCCGTGACGGGCGTATCGAGGAACCGCTGGGCTTCGTGCACAAGAAGGAACTGCTCAAGGAGCTGCTGGCCGGCAATGAGCCGGACCTTGAGGCCCTGGCCCGGGCGCCGCTGAACCTGCTGGAGAGCTTCAGCATCCTAAACGCGCTGGAGCAGATGCGTGGGCAGTCGACGCACATTGCCTTCGTGGTCAACGAGTTCGGTGATTTCACCGGCGTGCTGACCATGACCGACATCCTCGAGTCGATCGCCGGCGAGCTGCCGGACGCCAGCGAGGTCGAAGGGCCGGGCGTGGTGGAGGAGGCGGGTGGTTTCGTCGTCAGCGGCGCCCTGAACCTGGCCCAGGTGCAGGCGCGTACCGGCTTCGTGGCCCGTGCCACCGAGGACTACCAGACCCTCGCGGGCCTGGTGATGAGCCTGCTCGACCGCCTGCCGGTGGTCGGTGACCGTCTGCAGTGGAACGGCTGGAGCATGACCGTGGTGGCGGTGGAGGAGCGGCGCGTGCGCCAGGTGCGCCTTACACCGAGCGCCGACGCTGACGCAGCAGGTGCTTGATGCCTTCGAGCACCAGCACCAGCACCGCGGCCCAGATCGGCAGGTAGGTCAGCCACTGATCCGGGCCGATGGTTTCGCCCAGCAGCAGGGCGACGCCCACCAGCAGCACCGGCTCGACGTAGCTGAGCAGGCCGAACAGGCTGAACGGCAGCATGCGGCTGGCCAGCACGTAGGCGATCAGGGCGCTGGCACTGATCGCCCCGAGCAGCGGGATCAGCCAGTAGAGGTTCTGGTGTTGCGCCAGGTCCGCGGCTGACAGCGGGCCCTGGACCACGAAGTACAGGGCCCACGGCAGCAGCAGGCACATGTCGCACCACAGGCCGCCCAGGTGGTCGGTGCGGCAGCGTCGGCGCAAGACGAAGTAGATCGGGTAGCCGACCGTCACCAGGATGGTCTCCCAGGCGAAGCTGCCGTTCTGGTACAGCTCGTGGCCCACGCCCAGGGCTGCGCAGCTGACCGCCACCTTTTGCAGGCGCGACAGGCGTTCGCCGTAGACCAGGCGGCCGGTCAGCACCATCGCCAGTGGCAACAGGAAATAGCCCATCGACACCTCCAGGCTGCGCCCGTGCAGCGGCGCCCAGAGGAACAGCCACAATTGCACCCCCATCAGCCAAGAGGTGCCGACCATGCCCAGCAGCAGCAGAGGTGTACGGCGGACCCGCGCGAACAGTTCGCCAACCCGCTTCCAGTCTTTGGAAATCAACATGAACAACGTCAGGCAGGGCAGCGTCAGCAGGGTGCGCCAACCGAAGATTTCCTCGCCGTCGAGCGGTTTGAGGAAGGAGGTATAGAAATACATCACGGCGAACAGACAGGACGCCATGACCGATGAAACGATGCCTTTTGACACGAATGCCTCGAAAAACGGGAAGGGTGAGCGGGCGGATCAGCCGCGCATGATCTCAGGGGGCGCGTCCTGCGGCAACCGCAGCCTGCCCGGGCGCGTGGCCAATGCCGTGAGCAGCTCGGTGGCGGGCATTGGCCGGGCGAACAGGTAACCTTGCTGGAAGTCCACCCCGTGGCGCTCCAGGTAGTCGCGCTGCACCGCGGTCTCGACCCCTTCGGCCACGATACCCAAACCAAGCTTGGCCGAGAGTTCGATAATGGTGTCGAGGATATGTTGCGACAGCGCATCGCCACCGATCATGGCGACGAAGCTCTGGTCGATTTTCAGGTAGTCGACCTTGAACTGACGCAGGTAGTTGAGGCTGGACTGGCCCGTGCCGAAGTCGTCGAGGGCGATCATGACCCCCATCTCGTGCAGCTTTTCGAACAGCTCCAGGGTTACCGGGGTGGGCTCGATCAGTTTGCGCTCGGTCAGCTCGAGGGTGAGCACCACACGGCCGGGGGGGAAGTGCTGGAGGAAGGTGCGGCAATCGTCGAGCAGGCCAAGGTCGCGGCAATGATCGGCGGTGATGTTGATGCCGACGTGAAAACCGTCATCCAGCAGCGCGACATGGGGTGTCAGGGCTTGTGCGGTGTTGAGCATCAGGGCGCGGGTCATGGCGACGATCTGCCCGCTGTGTTCGGCGTAGGGGATGAACAGGTCCGGGCGTACCAGGCCCTCGCGCGGATGCTGCCAGCGCATCAGCACCTCGACACCGGCCCAGTGATAGTCGCCTTTGCGCACCACCGGCTGGAAGTACGGCAGGAACTCGCCGGCTTCGAGCGCCCGGTCGAGTTCAGCGCGAGGCGAGGTGGCGCGGCGTATCTGCCAGCGGCAGACGCTGCCGGCCACCACGCCGAGTACCAGCAGCAAGCTGAGCAGGGCCGGGTAGCGCGAGCGCATCAACTCGCCCAGCTTGCCTGCGGCGTAGCCGCCCTGCACGCTGAACGGGTAGCGTGTCGAGGAGACGGTGGCAGGGGCGCTGGCAGCGACGGGCGGTGTGCCTTGCTGCACCAGGCCTTGCTGGCCCATCCAGTGGCTGCCCACCCGCACCAACAGCTCGTCATCCTGAGCGATCAGGCGCAGGGCCGTCAGCAGGTGGTTGCCGTCCACTGTGGCGATCGCCCCGCGATCACCCTGGCTGACCCGGTAAACCAGCAGTGGATGGCCCGGCGTGACGGAGTTGCCGTCCATCAGCCAGAGCTGCCCGTCGGTATAGTCGCGCGCATTCACCGGCTCGTCGAAATCGCCGAACAGCGAAGTGCAATACAGGTTGTCGCGGTCGAACAGGCTGGTGGAGCGCACGAACGCATTGCGCGTGACTTCGATGCGCAGTGCCAACTGCACCTGTTCGCAGGGCTGACCGGCCTTGGGCAACAGGTGATTCGCGGCACTGGACAGGCTGTCTAGAATCATCTCGATGTGCCTGACCACTTCGCGTGTGGTGGCTAGGCTGTTGGCCTGCAATTCGCGCTCGGTCTGCCAGCGGGTAACGGCCAGCCCGCAGACCAGCGGCAGCACCCCGACAATCCAGGGCAGCAGGATGCGCCAGCTCCAGCGGGGAGGGCGTTTTGGGGGCAGGGGCATGCGCAGGTGAACCAGTGACGGACGGGCGTGTCAGTGCCAAGGATAGCCGTTTGTCGGTGAAGCTTACGAACTAAAACGCGACAAACAAATTTACGCAATGTAGAATTGCGTTACGAATACAACAATAAGGTTCTCCGCCAACCGGAGGATCAAGCCCGCCGAGAATGGGTCCCCATGAAAAACCCTGCATTCAAGCTGATCATTGGTGCCTATCTGGCCCGCAGCGTGCGCGGCATCCCCTGTTCGCCTCCTGTTCCGTTCGCCATCGCAAGCCAGTAATCCAACCGTTTTTTGCTGCAGATGAGGACACGAACATGGCAGATATCTTCGAAAACCCGATGGGCCTTGAAGGCTTTGAATTCATCGAGCTCGCTTCGCCGACCCCTGGCGTGCTGGAGCCGGTCTTCCAGATCCTCGGTTTCACCAAGGTGGCGACCCACCGCTCCAAGAATGTGCACCTGTACCGCCAGGGTGGCATCAACCTGATCCTCAACAACGAACCCAAAAGCGCTGCCTCGTACTTCGCCGCCGAGCATGGCCCGTCGGTGTGCGGCATGGCCTTCCGCGTGCGCAACGCCCATGAAGCCTATGCCCGCGCCCTGGAACTGGGTGCCCAGCCGGTAGAGATCGAGACCGGCCCGATGGAGCTGCGTCTGCCGGCGATCAAGGGTATCGGTGGCGCGCCGCTGTACCTGATCGACCGTTACGAAGAAGGCAGCTCGATCTATGACATCGACTTCAAGTTCCTTGAAGGTGTCGACCGCAATCCGGTCGGCGCTGGCCTGAAGATCATCGACCACCTCACCCATAACGTCTATCGCGGGCGCATGGCCTACTGGGCCGGCTTCTACGAGAAGCTGTTCAATTTCCGCGAGATCCGTTACTTCGACATCAAAGGCGAGTACACCGGCCTGACCTCCAAGGCCATGACCGCACCCGATGGCATGATCCGCATCCCGCTCAACGAAGAGTCTTCCAAGGGCGCGGGGCAGATCGAAGAGTTCCTGATGCAGTTCAATGGCGAGGGCATCCAGCACGTGGCCTTCCTCACCGACGACCTGCTCAAGACCTGGGATGCCCTCAAAGGCTTCGGCATGCGCTTCATGACCGCACCGCCGCAAACCTACTACGAAATGCTCGAAGAGCGTCTGCCGGGTCACGGCGAGCCGGTCGACCAGCTGCAGTCGCGTGGCATCCTGCTGGACGGTGCTTCCGAGGCCGGCGACAAGCGCCTGCTACTGCAGATCTTCTCGGAAACCCTGCTGGGCCCGGTGTTCTTCGAGTTCATCCAGCGCAAGGGTGACGATGGCTTTGGCGAAGGCAACTTCAAGGCACTGTTCGAGTCGATCGAGCGTGACCAGGTGCGTCGTGGCGTGTTGAACGTCGAGTAATCGGCGCATCGCCCACTGAACGGGCTTGCACGTCCAGACTGTAGGAGCGGCCTTGCCGGGGCGCCGGACCGGCCGGAAAGGGCTGCAGAGCAGCCCCGGCGGTTTCTGCTTACACGCTGAAAACCTGGGGCCGCGTTGCGGCCCTTTCCGGCCGGTCCGGCGCCCCGGCAAGGCCGCTCCTACAGTGATGTTTTTCAGCCAATCTTCGCTTTGCCCAGGAACTTGAGCACCGCCTGAGCCACGCCCGCAGTGGACGCCGGGTTCTGCCCGGTGATCAGGCCTTTGTCTTCAACCACGAAGGGTGCCCACACATCCTCCGCTTTCTGGTACTCACCACCTCGTGCGCCGAGTTCGTTCTCGGTGAGGAACGGCACCTCCTTGTCCAGCTCTGCCAGTTTCTCTTCGGTATTGGAGAAGCCAGTCACCTTCCGACCTCTGAGCAGCAGGGTGTTGTCGCTGAGTTTCACATTCAGCAGCCCCACGGCACCGTGGCAGACCGATGCCACAACCCCGCCACGTTCGTGAATGCGCCGCGCCAGGTCCTGCAGCGGCTGGTTGTCGGGGAAGTCCCACATCACGCCATGACCACCGGTGTAATAGATGGCGCTGTACTGCTCGGCCTTGACTTCGCCGGGGCTGAGGGTGGCGCCCAGGCGCTTCATGAAGGCCTTGTCGTCGTACCATTGCCAGTCAAGGTCCGGGGCCATTTGCAGGCTGTGCGGGTCGATTGGTACGTAGCCGCCCGCCGGGCTGACATAGTCGACCGTGAAGCCAGCCTGCTGCACGGGGTCGACGAAATGCACGGCTTCACCCAGCCACAGGCCTGTGGCGCGTTTGATGTTGGGGTACTTGGCGGTATTGGTCAGCACGACCAGGATCTTCTTGTTCATGTGCGCATGCCCATCCAACCCGAGGGGGCCGGTTGCCCGGCGAAGGGGAAAAACCCTCTGAGCATAGCCGTCGCTGGGCGTGGCGCCATCGCCGGCTGGCACTGTGCTAGTCTCGATCCAATCATGTGCAGCCAGGAAGTCACCATGACAACGGACAAATTCATGCAAGCGGCCATCGACGAAGCCCGCAAGGGGCTGGCGGAAGGCGGCATTCCAATTGGCTCGGTGCTGGTGCACGACGGCAAGATCATCGGCCGTGGCCACAACCGCCGGGTACAACAAGGCAGCGCCATCCTGCATGGTGAAATGGATGCCCTGGAAAACGCCGGTCGGCAGCCTGCCAGTGTCTATAAGGAGGCCACGCTTTATACCACCCTGTCGCCCTGTGCCATGTGCAGTGGCGCGATCCTGCTGTATGGGATAAAGCAGGTGATCATCGGCGAAAACACCACTTTTCTTGGCGAAGAGCAGTTGCTGGCCAGCCGAGGCGTAGCGCTGGACGTGCGCCACGATGAGGACTGCCAAAAGATGATGCGTGATTTCATCGAGGCCAAGCCGCAACTGTGGAATGAAGACATTGGCCGCTGACCATGCTGCGCAAGGGGATGCGCAGATGATTCACCTGGCGCCGATTTCGAGCGCCGAAAGCGTGGGACGTTCCCAGATCAGCAGCTTCAACTGGGAAGCAACGCCTTTGGGGCCCCTGACACGATGGCCGCCGGCCTTGCGCATCGCCGTCGACATGCTGCTGCTTTCTGCTTACCCCTGTGCCCTGGTCTGGGGCCCGGCGCTGACGGTGATTCACAACGAGGCCTATCCCGTCCCCCTGGGCGAGCGCGCCCATGCCCTGGGCGACAGTTTCGACACGCTCTGGGCGACGGCCTGGGACGAGATGGGGGCTGCTGTTTTCCAGGCATTGGAAGGGCACGGCAGCCTGGCCGAGAACAGCCTGCTGACGGTCAACCGCGACGGGCGCCCCTTCCAGGCCTGGTTCACCTGCAGCTATTCGCCCATCCGCGACGACCAGGGCGCGGTGGCGGGGTTCCTGCACGCGCTGGTCGAAACCACCGCCAGTGTCGAACGCACCCGCGAATGGCGCGAGCTGGCGCAATCTTTCGAGGCACAACTTTCGCGCTACATGGCCGAGAGTGAGCACACCTGGCAGTTGTCGCCCGACGTGATGTTGATGCTCGACACCGAGTTGCGCGTGCGCCTGGCCAATCCGGCCTGGCATCGGTTGTCGGGTTGGACGGATGAGCAGCAAACACCGGTCCCGCTGCTGGAGCTGATCCACCCAGCCGAGCGTACCGAGGCCAGGTTGGCCCTGATGGCACTGATGCAGGGGCATGACACCCCGGCCTTCGAGGCCCGCGTGCGCCAGGGTGAAGGGCATTATTGCTGGTTACGCTGGCATGCTGTATCGGGCCAGGCGCTGCCGATCCTGATTGGCCACAACATCACCGAGGAGCGCCACTCCGTCCAGCGCATGGCCGAAGCAGCAGTGCGCGACAGCCAGCGCATGGAGTCGGTGATCAAGGTGGCAGGCGGCCTGGCCCATGAAATGAACAACGTCCTGTCCGGGGTCGGCAGCAGCCTGGAGCTGCTTGAGCGGCGCCTGGCCCAGGGGCGGCTTGAGCGCTTGGACAGCTACGTGCAGATGGCCCGCGAATGCGCCCAGCGGGCCATCGGCCTGACCCAGAACTTGCTGGCATTCGCCCGCAGCCAGCCGTTGTCGCCCAACCCACTGGACATCAACCAGCTGATACGCAAGGCACAACCGATGCTCGAGCAGTGCACCGGCGCCGAGATGCACCTGCACTGGGAGCTGGACATCGCCCCCTGGCCCGTCCAGCTCGACCCCGACCAACTGCGCAACGCCTTGCTGCACCTGTGTGCCAACGCCCGCGATGCCTGCCTGGGGCGGGGCAGCCTGTCGATCCGTACCAGCAACGAGCGCCTGGCCGACGCGACTGCCGGGCTGCCGGCGGGCGACTATGTGATGGTCCAGGTCGAGGACAATGGCCATGGCATGTCGGCTGAAGATGAAGCGCGTGCATTCGAGCCCTTTTTCACCACCAAGCCCCTCGGGCAGGGCTCGGGCCTGGGGTTGCCCATGGTCCATGGCTTCGTGCGCCAGTCCGGTGGCCAGGTGTGGATCGAGTCCAGGCTGCAGCACGGCACCCAGGTCGTGCTGATGTTCCCTCGTTATACGGGCAGCCAGCCGATACCCGAAGCTCCGATGATCACAAGGGAGGCCAGGCAGGGCGAGCGTGTACTGTTGATCGATGACGAGCTCAACCTGCGCGGGTTGATCAAGGAAATACTGGTCGAGCGCGGTTTCGAGGTGTGCGATGTGACCGATGCCAACAGCGCGCTGGGGCAGTACCGTCATGCCGGCCCATTCGATCTGGTGATTACCGACATCGGCTTGCCGGGCGGTTTCAACGGGCGTCAGGTGGCCCGGGCGATGCGCATGATCAATCCCGATCAGAAAGTCCTGTTCATCACTGGCTACACTGCGGATCCGGTGGAGCAGCAACTGCTCGACGAGCCTGGTACCGCCTTGCTGCTCAAACCGTTTTCACTGCAGAGCCTAGTCATGCAAGTCGACCGCATGCTGCAGGCCTGATCCGGCTCAGGGCGCCACCAGCATTCGCGCGACCTGCTTGCGCAACTGCTCCAGAGCGAAAGGCTTGCGCAACAACTGCATCCCTGTGGCCAAAAATGCATCGCGAGCCATCGCGGTTTGCGCGAAACCCGTTATGAACAGCACCGGCAGCCCGGGGCGCAGGCGACGTGCGATTTCCGCCAATTGCCGGCCGTTCATGCCCGGTAGCCCGACGTCGCTGATGAGCAAACCGAATGGCTGTGCCGAATGCAGCCAGCGCAGCGCTTCACTGGCATTTTGCGCTGCACGGCAGGGGTAGCCTTCTTCGAGCAGGCTCCGTTCGACCAGTTCGCGCACATCCGGGTCGTCCTCCACCAGCAGGATGTCCTGGCAATCACCGGCAGCTTGCACGGCAGCGGCTTTGAGCGGTGGTGGGCTGTCGGTATGGCGTGGCAGATACAGGCGCACCTGGGTCCCTTTGCCGATCTGGCTGTCGAGCGCCAGGTAACCCCGTGACTGCCTGCTGAAGCCATACACCATCGATAGCCCGAGCCCGACACCCTGGCCAGTCGGCTTGGTGGTGAAGAACGGCTCGATGGCATGCTCCAGGGTGGCTTGCGACATTCCCTGGCCGCTGTCGCGGATGCTCAGGCACAGATAGTCACCGTGCGCCAGGCCGACGTTGGCGAGCTGCCCGTTGGCGACCTGGACGTTGTCCGCCTCGATGGTCAGCACTCCGCCGCTGGGCATGGCCTCGCAGGCGTTGAGCAAGAGGTTGTCCAGGGACGCCTGGAGTTGCTCGCCATCGGCGCTGGCTTGCCACAGTTGTGTGGCCAGGCGCACTTGCAGCTCGATGCCGGTACCCAGCTTGGCGGCCAGGGCATCGGGTGCCAGCAGCGTGCGCAGATCGATTGCCTGGCTCTGCAGTGACTGGCGAGCGGAGAACGCCAATAGACGATGGGTCAACAGGGCCGCGCGGGCCACGGCTTGCTGGCCCAGGCGCAAGGGCGGTTCCAGGCCCTCGCTGCGGCCTTGATGCAGGCGTTTGTCGATCAGCTCCAGGCTGCCGCCAATACTGGTCAGCAGATTGTTGAAGTCATGGGCCACTCCACCGGCCAGTTGGCCGATGGCTTCCATCTTGCGTGTTTGCTGCAGTGCCTGGTCGTCGGCCTGTTGTTGCCGGGCCAGGGCTTCGAGCTGTTCGCACAGGTCTCGCGCCTGATATTGCCGGCGGCGAGCCCTCAGCGCCCACAGTGCCAGGCTCAGCAGTTGCTCGTCAGGGTAGGGTGGGGCGAGGGGCAGCAGGTTGCCTGGCACTGCGCTGGTGTCGGCCTCGGCGCGGCTGGTGAGCAGCACCACAGGCAGGTCGGACCAGCCAGGCTGCTGCTCGAGGTAGCGGTGCAGGGCGGATTGCTGGTTGCGCGGCAGCGCCTGTTCGATCACCACCAGCAACCCTGCGCCTTCACTGAGCCAGCGGCCAAGGCGCCCCACATCGGCGGTGCGGCGGCTGTGGATACCGGCTCGCCGGAGTAATCGACAGGTGCTTGTCCCCACCTGGGCAGGCGCCAGGACCAGGGCGCGTTCTTCCACAGCCAGGCATGCGGCCAAGAGCATTCTCCTGTGACGATGGGCACGCCGTGATGGCGTTACCGCCTTCCTTCTCCTATCACTGGACCTTCGGCGCGGGCCTGGGGTTCAACCGGATTGTGGAAGGTGTCAAAGGCCTTGTTGCAGCAAGGGGTCGTCCGGGTTCTGGCGCTCGAGCTCGGCCAGCAGTACCTGGACGTTCTGCAGTTGCCCGGTCTCCTTCCAGTACTCGATCAGCAGTACCCGCGCCCGGCGGTTGGCGGGCTGGCGGCTGAGCAGCGTCTGCAGTTGTTGCTGCGCGGCCTGCACCTGCTCCAGCTGGTGCAGGGTGACGGCAAGGGTGTAGCGGTAGTCGCTGTTCTCCGGCTCCAGCTCGACCGCGCGCGACAGTGCCAGCAGGGCGTATTCGTGCTGGTCGTGGCGGGTCAGCCACAAACCCAGCTGGTACTGCAGGAAGGCCGAGTCCGGGCTAAGCGCCAAGGCCTTGCGCAGCACCTCGCGAGAGGTGTCGTGGTGGCCCTGGCGTTCCAGTAGGCGCACCTGGGTCGCCAGGGCGTCCAGGTTTTCGGGGGCCAGCGCCAGGGCACGGGCGAGCGCTGCGCCGGCGGCGTCATAGGCCTGCTCGTGCATGTACAGGCGCGCCAGGTGAATCTGTGCGTCGGCGTCGTCGGGTTGTTGTTCGAGGGTTTGCTGGTACTGCTCCAGCGCTTGCTGCAGCGGGCCGAAATAAAGGCCGATGGCATCCGGGTCGAGCCCGAGCAACGCGTCCACCGCGGCAAAGCGTACGCTCTGCTCGTCATCGTCGAGCAACGGCCCCAGCACCAGGCTGCGTTGGGCGGCCGGCAACAGCCGGCGGATGCTGGCGATGGCAGCGCGCCGCACCAGAGGATCGCTCTGTTCAAGATCCTGTTTTGCCAGTTTCAGCGCCTGGGGTGACGGGTAGTTGGGCAATTCGGCGTACAGGGCGGCGCGGCGAATCGCCGGCAGGTCGTTACGCTGCAGTTGCTGGTACAAAACCCGCGCGGCGCCCGGCTGGCCTTCATGGGCCTGGCGCAGGGCCTTGGCGTAACTGTGCGGCGGCAGCGCCGGCGTGGTGGATTGCGGGGTCCGCCACAGGTAAGCGAGCACGCCTGGCACCAGGATCAGCAGCAACAGGGCGATCAGGATAAGCGGGCGGCGTGGCATCGGGCAGTCCGTGGCGGCGGGAAGGCAGAGCTTGGGACAGCCGGCCAGTAAATGCAACGGGCGAGGAGTCGGGTATGATGCGTGCCTTTCCCAAGCATTGAGGCCTGATCCATGTCCCTGAGCGCTGAACAGACCGGCGAATTTCGCGCCTTCGCCGAACAGCTGGCCGATGCCGCGGCCATGGCGATCCAGCCGTACTTTCGCGCCAGCCTGGACGTCGAAGACAAGGGCGGGCGCCTGTACGACCCGGTGACCGTGGCCGACAAGGCCGCCGAAGATGCCATGCGTGAGCTGATCCAGGCGCGATACCCGGCGCATGGCATCCTCGGCGAAGAGCATGGCGCAGCCGTTGGCAGCAGCCCGCTGACCTGGGTGCTCGACCCGATCGACGGCACCCGTGCCTTCATCACCGGCCTGCCGCTGTGGGGCACGCTGATTGCGCTCAACGATGGCACACGCCCGGTCATCGGGGTGATGAACCAGCCGTTCACCGGCGAACGTTTCGTCGGTACCCCCGAAGGTGCATGGCGCAGCGGTACGCCCTTGAAAACCCGGGCCTGCGCCGACCTGTCGGCGGCCACGCTGATGTGCACTACACCAGACATGTTCGACAGCGCCGCGCGCAAGGCTGCCTTCGAGCACGTGGCCGGCCAGGCCAGGCTGATGCGTTATGGTGGCGACTGCTACGCCTACTGCATGCTCGCTTCGGGGTTTGTCGACGTGATTGTCGAGGCCAGCCTGCAACCCTACGACGTGCAGGCGCTGATGCCGATCATCGAAGGTGCCGGCGGGGTGATCACTGCCTGGGATGGCAGTACCGCACAGCACGGCGGCTGCGTGGTGGCCTGCGGCGACCCGGCGCTGCATGCGCAGGTGGTGGAGATGCTGCGCCACGCCATGTGACGGGCAGCGGCCACTGCACTTTTTCGCTTTTGCGCGCTCTATGCTTGGCCAGGCTACACCGACCCCCGGTGTAGCCATTGACCAGCTCCGGTGCCGATGGCCGCAAAACGACTCGATATTCTCCCGCGCGGCCTGCTGCTGGCAGGCGCCCTGACCTGCCTGGGGGCCTGCACCCAGCAGCAGGGCCGCGACATGCTCACGCAGATCGGCAACGGCAAGCCCGACGAGCTGTTCCAGACCAGTGTCGACCGCATGGCCACGCTGTCCATGCGCGACAACCTGCAAAGCCTGTACCTGCTGATGGACAAGCTGTACCTGCGCAACCCCAGCCAGTGGAAGCAGTCTGGCTACCTCGACGCCACCACCGCCGCCCGGCAGATCCGCATCGCCATCGAGCAGCGCCAGCCCTTGGCGCAACTCGGTGAGCGGCGTGACCTGGCAGCGCTCAGCTATGCCCTGAGCCCGGAATTCAGGGGCGATCGGGTCGGTGCCTTCATCTACGCCATCGGCAGCATGCTGGTCACCGCCCACGGCGGGCGCACCGAGTTCTACATGACCGACACCCTCGACCCGCTGTTCATCAACAACGCCGCGCGCAATATCGAAAAGGCCACCTGGATGCTTGGCCAGCGCCAGGACGCCAACGGCGTGCTGCTGCTGTTCTCCAACGAGATCTCCGAGCAGGGCAGCAACCTGAGCTTTGCCGTGGAGTTCGGCAAGGTGGTCGCGCGCCTCGACCTGCTGGCGCAGATGCTCGACGAGCGCTATCGGCGCATCGGGCTCAACTATGCGCAGAGCCTTTTGCTGCTGAACTTCCTGCCGGTGCAGTGAGTTGTGCGGTAATCGAACGCCGGGCCTGTGCCCGTGTCCGCTGTCCGCCCGCCGTTTGCCTTGGTCGCATTGCCCTCGATCCTGCTTTTTGCTTAGTGTGACGCTCAGCATCCGACCGTCGCCTGCCCCTGTACCCCGATGACGGTTGGTTAGAATGACCGTGAACGACCGCGGCCACATGCCCACAAGGCAGTAGGCCGCGGCGCCCATAACAATAATGATGGCGAGTGCCTTGCCCATGGAAAGCCGCCTGTTGAGCGAGCAAAGCTGCGTGTTCCACCGCGCCGACCCGTACGCGGTGTCCGACTACGTCAACCAGCATGTGGGCCAGCATCACATTGGCCTGTCCCGTACGACCCACCCTCAGGCCAGCTTGAGCCATCGCAAGTTCGCCGAACTGGACCTGTGCCGTATCAGCTATGGCGGCAGCGTGAGGGTTACCTCGCCGGCGCTGGAAACCATCTTCCACCTGCAGGTGCTGCTCAACGGCAATTGCCTGTGGCGCGGCCACCAGCGCGAGCACCACCTGGTACCGGGCGAGCTGCTGCTGATCAACCCGGACGACCCGGTCGATCTCACCTATTCCGACGACTGCGAGAAGTTCATTCTCAAGGTGCCGGTGCATCTGCTCGACTCGATCTGCGACGAGCAGCGCTGGCAGCGCCCCAGCGGCGGCGTGCGCTTTGTACGCAACCACTACCGGCTGGAGGAACTGGACGGTTTCCTGAATCTGCTGGGGATGATCTGCAACGAAGCCGAGGTCAGCGATTCGCTGCCCAGGGTGCAGGGCCACTACAGCCAGATCGTCGCCAGCAAACTGCTGACGCTGATGAATACCAATGTGCGCAAGGACACCCTGGGTGGCACGCAGGCCAGCCTGGAGCGAATCCTTGAGCACATCGAGGGCAACCTTAAGCTTGAGTTGGCAGCTGAAACCCTGGCCGAGCAAGCCAACATGAGCCTGCGTTCGTTGTACGGCCTGTTCGACCGACAGCTGGGGACCACGCCCAAGCAGTACATCCGCCAGCGCAAGCTGGAGCGGGTCAACGCCTGCCTGAGCGACCCAAGATGCACGGTACGCAGCGTGACCGAACTGGCACTGGATTACGGTTTCCTGCACTTGGGACGCTTTGCCGAGAGTTACCGGCAGCGGTTTGGCGAGCTACCGTCTGAGACCTTCAGACGGCGGGTTTGATCAGGTACCACAAAGGGCTGCATGGCAGCCCCTTGCGATTTGCAGTTCACGCCACGTCAACCAGGACGATTTCACTGTCCTCCAGCGCCGTCACCGTCAGCACCGTTTCCTCCTCGATAGCCACGCCATCCCGGGCCTTGGCCTGCAACCCGTTGACCTCGACCCGGCCCTTGGCCGGCACCAGGTAGCCGCGCCGGCCCTGGTCGAAGCGGTACTCGGCGCTTTCCCCGGCGCGCAGGGTAGCGGCTACCAGGCGGGCGTCGGTGCGGATCTGCAGGCTGTCGCCATCGCCTTCGCGGCCACTGGCCAGGGTCACGAAACCTTCGCCACGTTCACCCTTGGGGAACGGACGCGTGCCCCAGGACGGCGCGTCACCGACTTTTTCCGGAATGATCCAGATCTGGAAGATCCGCGTATCGACCTTCTCCTGGTTGTATTCGCTGTGCACGATGCCGCTGCCGGCACTCATGACCTGCACGTCGCCCGCTTCGGTGCGGCCCTTGTTGCCCAGGCTGTCCTGGTGGGTGATCGCGCCTTCGCGGACATAGGTGATGATTTCCATGTCACGGTGCGGGTGCGACGGGAAGCCACTGCCGGCGGCGATCAGGTCGTCGTTCCATACCCGCAGGTTGCCCCAGTGCATGCGTGCCGGGTCGTAGTACTCGGCGAAGGAGAAGTGGTGGTGGGCGTCGAGCCAGCCGTGATTGGCGTGGCCAAGGCTTTCGAAGGGTCGCAGTTGCAGCATGATGGTGCTCCTCTGAATTCGCTGGAATGGGGCCATGATCTGCGTTTTAAATATCGAAAAAAAGCGTAAATATCGACTTATTATCATCAACTAATCAGATGATTATTTTGCGATACAACATGCGATTCATCGCCTAATCCACTGATACAAAAGCATTCGCTGGCGCTTTTGGACGGATGAGGCGAACATGCCCGCTGTTTCGATTTTCAATGGAGTGACCGTGTCCCACGAGCAGCCCCAGGCCCCGGCCAACCTGACCCCACCTGCGCAGTTGCCCTGGTTGCGCCGCCTGGCCGCGCGCCTGCTTGGCCGTGGCCTGAGCCGCCTGCAGGCGCAGCACCGCGATTCATGGTTCCTTGGCCATGCGGTCGGCCAGCGCACTGGCCATGCCGACGGTTTGCGTGACGGCTACGAGCGTGGGCGCTCGGACGGCTACGAAGCGGGGCGGCAGGTCCTGGTGATTCGTGATACGCGCCCGGACGCCGCTGCGGTGCCTGGCCAGGACGACAAGCTGTTCGACGACTGGCGCCTGCCGCTGAGTGCCGAGCTGAAAAAACGCTTCAAGGCCGACGTGGCCCAGCGCCTGCCGGCCGAGGCACAACCCAGCGCCGCGCAGTGGAAGCTGATCCTCAGCGACACGCCGTCGACCTGCGTGGTGGCCGGTGCCGGTGGCGGCAAGTCGACCTCGCTGGTGCTGCGCATCCTGTTGCTGCGCCACTACCTGGGCTTCGAGCTCGATGCCATGACCGTGGTGACCTTCACCCGCGAGTCGCGCAAGGACTTCATCCAGCGCCTTTTGCAGGTTTTCGCGTTGTGGCAGGTCCAGCTGTCGCCGGCACAGGGCCGTGAGTTGGTACGCACCTTCCACTCGCGGATCCTGCCGCTGGTGCGCAGCCTGCCGGGCTTCTCCCAGATGCGAGCCTTCGAAACCCTCGGCAACGAGATGCCGGCGGGCGGGGAGGCAAATGCCGACAGCAATCCTTTTGACCTGCGCCTGAATGACGCCCAGCGTCAGCAGTTGAACCTGTGCTACCGGAACCTGCTGGCAGAGAACCCGCGTTTCGCCGCGTTGATCGGCCAGTTGCGGCAGGAGGCGCTGCTGCTCAAGCCACTGGACCCGGATCACCCGGATGTGCAGAAGCGTGTGCAGGTCACCCAGCTGGCCGCGCAGCGCGACGAAGAACTGTGCGACGTGATCGAGGACCTGTGGTTCGCGGCCGGCGCCTGGCCGATCAAAGGCATTGAGCCGTGCCGCGACACGCTGCAGATCCGTGGCAGCCGTTTCCATGTGCACGGTCGCCTCGAGGGGCTGGATGCCTGGGTGGTGCTGGGCTTCGACCCCAGTGAGAGCGCCCAGTACCAGCGCCCTGGCGCAAAGCTCGCGGTGCGCGCGGAATGGGCGGTCAAGCGCACGCTGTTCCAGGCGTTCAGCGACAAACCCGTGATCTGGCTGGACAACTACGCCTCGGCCAGGCGCCTGGCGGCCTCGTTGGCAGGGGATGCCGTGGCCGGCCCCGGCTTCGAATACAAGGTCAAGGGTGAACTGGCCCCGGCGCCGCTGCTCGACGCTTTCGTCACCGCGGCCAGTTTCATCGAGAACCTGGGCCTGGACGTAAACGCCGCAGTGGCCGCCATGAGCTTCCCGCCGGGTGACAGCGATGGGCCGTTCTTCGAGGCGCTGGCCCTGTACTGGAAGGCCTTTGAAACCCACCTGATGGCCCAGTCACCGCCGGTGATGACCTACAACCGCATGTTCGCCCTGTTCGGCGAGAACAACCCGGAAAACCTGCAGCTGTTGCCCGACCCATTGTTGCGGCCGCTGGCACACCTGATGATCGACGAGTTCCAGGATGTCTCACCGCAGATCGTCAGCTGGCTGCGCGCCTGCCTTGCGGAGATCCGCCGACGTGGGCCAGCCATGAACCATGGCCGGGTGGCGCAGCATTCGTCGCTGATGTGCGTGGGTGACGACTGGCAGTCGATCTATGGCTGGCGCGGCAGCTCGCCCAAGTACTTCATGGAGTTCACCAAGGTGTTCCCGTCACCTTCCAATACCCGGGTGATGCTGGTGGAAAACTACCGCAGCCAGCAGTCCATCATCGACGCCGCCGAGCATCTGGTGAAGGGAACGCCGACCATCAGCGGCAAGAAAGCCAAGGCCAGCGGGCAGGCGGCGGCGCTGCCACTGGCGCCCGTACGGGTGTTCGAGCGTGACGAGGCAGCGCTGGCACAGACGTTGATCGAACACTATGAACAGGGTGAAACAGTGATGATGTTGTTTCGAAAAAGTAGCGATAAGTCATTGATTGAGCAGCATTTATTACCGGTGATTAAAGTGGATTCTAGTTTGCCTTCCGGGCAGCGCCGGCTCAAGCAGCTGACCTACCACAGCGCCAAAGGGCTGCAGGCCGATGCAGTGTTCATGCTCGGTGACTGCCAGTACCTGACTAGCTCACCGTACAAGAACCAGGTGTACCGCCTGGCCGGGCTGGGCAAACCGGGCGACGCCCAGGCGTTCGATACGGCGCAGCAGGAAGAAGTACAACGCCTGGCCTATGTGGCCGTTACACGGGCCATCAGCCACTGTTACTGGCATGTGGAAAAGCCCAACGGCGAGGCCGTGAATCAGCCTCGCGCGTCGAGCCAGGTACAGGGGCGGCAGGCCTTCTTCGAAGACCTGCGCGGACAGTGAGGGTCAGTCGTCGCTGTCCAGGGGCTTGGTCAGTTCCAGGCTCAGGCTGTCTTCGTCATCCTCCAGGCCCTGGGCCATGCGGTTCATGCCAGAGACGTACTGGTCGCCGTTGATTGCCAGGCGTAATGCCTGGCCATGCTCGTCCAACGGGCTCGCGCCCAATGCAGAGGTCAGGGCGTCGATCACCGGTGTCTCCAAGGTTCCCTCCATCGGGCTGCCATCATTGCACCATTCCAGGAAGTCGATGCCCACATCCCAGCGCGACCTCAACGCCTCGAACCGCGCCGGGAATTGCGCCCGCAGCACGCGCCTCCAGCTCGGCTGGCGCGAGACCCACTGACGCCTTGCCGGTAAATCGTTGTTGCGAGTGAGTACCTCCTGCAACACGGCATCCTCCGTCGGGCCGACAATGTGAGCGGCGTCGCGGTAGAGCATCTGCATTTGCGGCTCGGTGTAATCGAGTTCTTCGGCCAGGTTGGTGCGCAGGGCCAGGCGCATTTCGATCAAGTCCAGCCCTTGGTTTTCCAGCAGCAGGTTGTCGGGGATCCAGTCGAAGCGGTGCAACGTACTGACACTGGGCTGCAGACCGCGCTGCGTCGCTGGCAGCGATTCCCAGCGTTGCCTTGCCAGCAGGCCCGTGCGGCGGTGCAGGCGCGCGCTGTAGAGCTCCTGGGCCAGCTCGTTGACCTGGTCGCGCCGAAACAGGCTTTGAAAGTAGGTGAACAATTCATGGGTCGCCTGAGGTTGGCCGGCGGTCATGCGCCAGACCCGCGCCTCGATCTGCAAGCTGCTCAGCACGTCGGCCCCGGCATCGCCGCAACTGACGGGAAACAGGGCCGCCACCTCGTTGAGGCGAGCGCACAGTTCGCTGTCTGCCGCGGCGTCCAACAGCAGGCGCCAGATCTGTCGGGTCATTGCGTGGGCATTGGCGTGCGCCGCGCTGGACAGCCCGGCCTGCTCCACGGCCTCGCGCAGGCTAGGGTTGGCATCGTCGGCGAACAGGCTGTCCCAGGTGGTGCGCTGTGCCTGGTCGGTCGGCTGTAGCCAATTACGCGGCCGCTCTCCCGGCAAGAGCGGCGCCTCAACGACAGGGCGCGCTACCACCACGCCTGCCGCGCGCAGTTGCCGGCGGGTGACTTCATCGAGCGGGTTGTAGTTGAAGCGCCAGCGCTCGCTGCCTCTACCCGTGAGCAGGGCTTCGACGAAGGGCGTCTCCAACAGGATGTCGAGATCAGGGACATGCTCGATCTGATTACGGCTCAGCTCGACCTGGCGCAAGGCATGGTTCGTGCGGCCCATCAACGTCTGCAGCCCCTCGGGCCAGTGGACCAGCTCGCAGTTTTCCAGGCTCAGGGCGCTCAGGCAGCGCAGGTTGCGCAAGTTTGGGCTGATACCCAGTGGATTGTTGCCGAGGTTCAGCTCGCGCAGCTCGGTCAGGGTGCCGAAGCGCGCTGCCATCCCTGGCGTCATTTCGATCCGGTTCTGGTACAGGTCCAGGAATCGTAGCTGGGGACTTGCGCTCAGCCGCACAAAGTCTTCGTCGGTCAAGGCCAGCTCGTTGCGACGCAGGGCCAGGAAGCGCAGCTGGGTCAGTGTTGGCAGGGCCTGATGAGCCTGTGCCGGCAACTGCCTCAGGCCGCTGCTTTCGATACTCAGCTCCACGAGCGCAGGCGTGTGGTGCAGCGCCTCGAACAGCGAGTCTATTCCCAGGGCAGGGCTGCTGATGACGCGCACGCGCCGCAGCGACGGAAACGACTGCAGGTAGTCGGCAGGAATCGTCGGCACGTCGAGGTTGTCCAGAAACAATGTCCTGACATGGTCGAAGCGCGTGCTCAGTGGCGGCAAGCTGTCCAGTTCCAGGTTGGCCAGCCTCAACGAGTCACCCTCCAGCCGATGCCAGGTTCTGATCAGCGTGCTGGCTACCTGGTTGGCGTGTCGCTGGTGGTGTGGCGCTTGCTGCGTGATCCAGTCGTCCAGGCCATCGCGCAGGATGCCAAGCTCCGTGCGATAGGCCTGGATCTGTTCAGTGACGTTGCCGCGTGCGCGCAAGGTGGCCAGCAATTGCCTGCGTTCCTGATCGTTCATGCCAGGGAACAACGTATGCAGCTCGCGCTCCTCCCGGGAGGCAAACACGCCCGGGCTCAGCGGATAGCCATAGCGCCCATCGCTCAGGCGCATGGGCGAGCGCAACCCCCTGCGCACAGGCTGTTGACCGATCAGGCGAGCGGCCTGGGCGCGATCGGCGATGGCAGCCTGGTACAGCTGTGGCTCGGTCCAGTCGGGGTGCAGGGCCAGCAGGCTGTCGCGAATCAGATGGGTGTCGGCGTTGGCGAGGCTTGGCCGGTACAGGCCGAGGATCGCCCGGCCCAGCCGCACATTGGCCTGCATCGCGCGTGCCTCCTGGGCCACCCGCAAGGGTACGCGCCCATTCAGCAAGCGGGTGCGCTCGGCTTGGCTGGTGGCGCCGACGATTTCCTCCAGCGCATTGTCGGGCACGGCGGGGAATTGCCTGGCCAGTGCCCGGGCGGCAGGGCTCAACGGCGGTTGTTGGCTTTTGTAGAGGCTGTCGAACAGCGACGAGCGTCTGCTGCTCAAGTGATCGGCCAGCAGGTCCTGCAGGGCTTGCTGGCGTTGCTCCATGGCGGTACCCGCGGGTAGCAGGCGGGTGATCCTGGCTTCGTCGAGTTGTTCGAGCACCCGGTCTGCCAAGTCTCCGTTGTCCAGGTCGTTGCGGGTCAGCTCGATCACTTGGTCACCTGGATGTTCGCGGCCGTAGAGACTGAACCCACCCCAGGCTTCGGGGCCTTCGAACACCTTGAGCACCACGTCTTCGGGCCAGCCGGGCAGCTCGCCCAGGGCGGTGATGGCGAAACTCTTGTAGGCGGCCAGCGGGCGGCCATTGCGGGTACGCGCGATGATGTCGGTGACTTGCATGTCCTTGTTCAGGCGCAGCAGGGCATCATCCAACTGCGTCGGTACCGGTTCGCCATCGGCAAGTACCGGCTCCAGTACACCTTGTTCCAGCCCTGTACTGTCGAACGCTGCGGCCAGGTCGGCATCACTTTGCCCCTCGGTGACCGGGCCCATGCGCCGTAGCAGTCTGGTCCGGCCCCAGCCTCTGAGCTGTTCGTGAGGCAGACGCCAGGCACCTTTACCGTTGCCGTGAAGGACTGGGCGGTAACCTTGTTGGTCGCTTGCGTGCACCAGTTCCCAGGCGCCGGCAGCGTTCTTGTGGACTTCGCAAGTCTTGCCATCGAGGCGGACGTAATGCCGATCGTCTACCTCATAGATGCCTTCTGCGTCCGGTTCGAGGTTGGGGGAAAGCTCTACCTGGCTGTGGTAAGGCGTGATTTGCGGGTGCCACAGCAGTTCCTCGCCACCGAATGCCACGCGCTCCAGCCAGTCGACGAAGCCCGATGCCTTGACCACCTTGGCGGCCGCGCCAATGACCATAATGCTGCCGGCGGTCAGCGCCAGTGCCTTGAGCTGCGCCACTGCCTCGGCGTAATCGCCCTCCGACCAGGCCTCGTACGCGAGGTAGACGTTGTCCAGCACCTGCGCGGCGAACACCAGCAGCATCACGGCATCGAGCCCCGGTACCAGCATGGCGGCGACGTTGAGCAGGTTCAAGCCGGCTTCTTCCCAGAATGCCAAGCGCTCCTTGCGCAGCATGGCGTTCACGTCGGCGGTGGGCACGGCGATCGCCCTGGCATTGTCCTTGAGAAAGGCGACATGGTTGTCGTAAAGGCTGTTCCAGTACGGCAAATCGACTTGCCGCTGCCGGATGCCAAGGTCAGGTGAGGCCCTGGGCCCTTTCCCCTGCAGTGAGTAACCGGCAGCGGGCCAGAGCGGCTCCAGCGGGATCAGGCCGCCCACGCCGTGGAACTCGGTGTCGTCTTCGTAGAGCTGTTCAATCAGTTGTTCACTCATCTTCTTCTGGTCGCTGTGCGCGACATGCTCGACGAAGCGCTGGCAGTATTGCGCGTCCAGCAGTTGCCCGGCCAGATAGGTCTGCAGTTGCTGCAGGTTGGCGAACTCCTGCATCGGCCTTCGATCATCGAAGGGCAGGTAGGCGACGATTTCGGCGTCTGAGCCGGCAGGGCCGAGCAGCAGCACGCCATGCACCTTCTTGCCGAGCACCGTCAGGTTGCGCAGGGTCACGGGTTGACTGCCATAGCGCGGTGTCGCGCCATCGATGCAGAAGTGCCGCAGTGCCTGGTAGCCAAGGCTTGAGAGTTCGCCCCGAATCAAGGCGATGACGGCCTTCACCGTGAGCATCGCCCGATGTGCTTGAATCCAGGCGTCCTGCACCTGAACCTTGTGCTGGCCATTGAAGATGTTGTCCAGGTGCGCTTGATAGCGTTCGCCCAGGTCCAGGGCGCGGCAGCTGCTGACGAAGCGGGCCATGCTCAGGCCGGGCAGGGTGCTGGCGTCGTTGGCGTTGACCTGCAGGGTGCTGAATGGGCCGACCTCGGACAGACCCTCGAAGTTGTGCATGGCCGCTTCCAGCAGGCTGCGCGACTCGCTGGCGCCAACCGGTTCGCTGATCCATTGCGGCTCATAGGCACCCCCGCCCAAACCCAGTGATTCCAGGCCCTGCACGGTTTCAAGCGAGCCGCTGAGGTAGGTGACGAAGGGTTGGAAGCAGTACTGCGCCTGGGTGACCGGTACGTCGATGGCCAGTTGCTGTTGCAGCAGGGGTTCGCAGAACTGCGGCAGCGATCGCAGCTCAATCAGTGCCTGGCCCAGGGTTTTGCGCGTGGCTGTGCGCACCTTGATGGCGTCGCGCAGCAATTGCTGGTGTAGCGCCGAGGCTTTGGCGAACCACCCGGTCGGTGTTCCGTCTTCATCGACATGCTCGTTGTGAGCACTTTGCAGCACCCGGTCCAGGTGACGGGGGTGCAATTGTTTGGCCCAGGCCGGAATACGGCGCTGGATCTGGTTCTGATGGTACGGGGTGGCGTTTTCCATGTGTGTTGCCTGGCAGTTAGCGGAGCCGCCATCGAACATCGGCTGCGCGCCGTGGCTGCGGTACATAGTTGCCGGCGCCAGGGTGTCGCAGCAGGGAATGTGCGGTCGGTGACGCGCACGTCACAGTCGGTAACGGGCCAGCCTGCCAGGGCCACGTGGGCGATGGTGGGGTGTCGGCACCCTGCGGTGTCGAAGGAGCCGGCCCACTGGGCCCTGCCATGGAGTGAAGTGATGGCTGTATCGACGACTGCAAAAGACCATTTGCTCGACCTCAACGGCATCGAGATCGCCGTGCGCACCTGGGGCCCGGAAGGCGGCATTCCCGTGCTGGCGCTACATGGCTGGCTGGACAACGCCGCCTCGTTCGAGCGCCTGGCACCCTTGCTGGAGGGGTGTTTCGTAGTGGCGCCCGATCTGGTCGGCCACGGCCGCAGCGACCACCGCCGCGACGACAGTGGCTATTACCTGTGGGAGCACGCCGAGGACATGTTGGCGGTGGTCGAACGTCTTGGCTGGTCGCGCTTTCACGTCCTTGCCCACGGCATGGGCACGGGTGTCGCCTCGATCCTCGCGGCGTTGACCAGCGCTATTGCCAGCCTGCAGTTCCTCGATGGCATGGGCGTTCCGTTCACCGTGGCCGAGGGCGATCGGGTCGAACACATGGCCCGCGCTTTTCGCCTCAAGCGCATGCTGCTGCGCAGCCGCCAGCAGGGTTTTGCCGAACCCGAGGCGTTGTGTTTCGACAACCTTGAGCAAGCCCTTGGCCAGTGCCGTAAACGCTTCGCCTGCGATTTGCCGGCCGATGCCGCGCGGCTGCTGGCACTGCGCGACCTGTTGCAGGTGGGCGACGGCTATTGCTGGCGCCACGACCCGCGCCTGGACCTGCCCGAGCCGATGCCGCTGACCGAGCGCGAGGCCTGCGAGCTGTTGCAGCAGATCCGTTGCCCGTTGTATCTGCTGCTGGGGCAGCAAGGCGCTTTCGCGGGTGATGATTTTGCCCGGCGCCAGGCGGCGCTGCCTGGGCAGACGCGAGTGACCTGGCATCCTGGTGGGCACCACTTCCATCTGCAGGCGCAGGGCCGGGCGCTGGCGCAGCAGATCCTGCGTACCCTGGCGCGGCACGAAAAAGGCGGATTGCTTCGCTTGGTCAACGAATGAGCGCTGCCCCTGCTAAGGTGCACAGACGCCCGTTCATGGAGTAACGCCATGTTGCCTTCGCGCATCCTGCATATCGATCACATCGTGCTGCGTGTCAGCGACTTGCCGCGCAGCCTGGCCTTCTACCGCGACGTGCTCGGCTGCCCGGTCAGCCGTGAGCGCGAGTCGCTGGGGATGATCCACCTGGCCGCCGGCAGCAGCATGATCGACCTGGTGGCGGTCGATGGCCCACTGGGCCTCAAGGGCGGCCCGGCCCCTGGCCGTCAAGGGCACAATCTGGACCACCTGTGCCTGCGGGTCGAGCCCTTCGACGAACAGGCGCTCAGCGATTACCTGCAAGGGGCAGGGGTGCGTGTGGAACCGGCCGAAAAACGTTATGGCGCCGAAGGCGAAGGGTTGTCGCTGTACTGCTTCGACCCCGACGGCAACCGGGTGGAGCTCAAGGGCTCGAGCGTGGCCGCGTCGGCCTGAACGGCCCGGCGTTCAGCCAATTTCGCCCTCGCGCCACGCGGTGACCTGGCTTAGCATGCACAGCTTCGCTGAATAGCCAGGCGCCTGGACGATGACGAACATCACTCACACGCAACATTCGATCGACACGCCTGCGGGCACACTCCATGCCGAAAGCTGGTTGCCGGTGAATGCGCAGGGCGTACCCATTGTGCTGCTGCATGACTCGCTGGGCTGCGTGGCGCTCTGGCGCGATTTCCCCGCGCAGCTGGCGCAGGCCACCAGGCAGCGGGTGATCGCCTATGACCGGCTGGGCTTCGGGCGTTCCGCCGCGCACCCCGGTCAGTTGCGCCGGGGCTTCGTCGAGGCCGAGGCGCATGAGGGTTTTGCTGCGCTGCGCGGGCAGCTGGCCATCGATGACTTCATCGTCTTCGGCCACAGCGTTGGCGGTGGCATGGCGGTCGGCTGTGCGGCAGCCTTCGCCGAGCATTGCCGGGGGCTGGTGACCGAATCGGCCCAGGCCTTCGTTGAAGCCCGAACCCTCGAAGGTATCCGCGCCGCCGATCGCCAGTTCGCCGAGCCAGGGCAGCTCGAACGCCTGGCGCGTTACCACGGCGACAAGGCCGAATGGGTGCTGCGGGCCTGGGTCGATAACTGGCTGTCGGCCGATTTCGCCGACTGGCACCTAGACGGCCTGCTCGCGCAGCTACGTTGCCCGCTGCTCAGCTTGCACGGTGACAACGACGAGTTCGGCAGCCTGGCCCACCCCGAACGCTTCACACGCCTGGCAGGCGGCCCGAGCCGAATGCGCGTGCTGGCCGATTGCGGGCATGTGCCCCATCGTGAGCAGGCCGATCGGGTGCTCGAAGAAATGCTGCGTTTTCTCGGCTGAGCATCGCCGGCCAAGCGTCATGCTTATCCGTCTGCATGGCCGATCAGCTACGCGTCATGCAGGCGAATGGATATCCCGGCAAAGCCGATTATGCTTCTGATTACCTTGCCGCGATCCGGGGCAGTGCCTCGTCGTGCTTCGCCGCAACCTGTAAGCCCTGAGGCCCGGGTGCGCGTGTGACAACCTGTTGAGCAACCTGGCCTACCTGATCTTCACGGAGGCGACCCATGGCGGTCCTCGACAGCAGCGCATCCACGGGCAGTAGCGCGCCCCAACGTGGCATCACCCGGGAGGAGCGCAAGGTCATCTTCGCCTCTTCCCTGGGCACCGTGTTCGAATGGTACGACTTCTACCTTTACGGCTCTCTGGCGGCGATCATCGCCAAGCACTTCTTTGCCGGGGTAAACGAAACCACCGCGTTCATCTTCGCCTTGCTGGCATTCGCAGCCGGCTTTGCCGTGCGGCCGTTCGGCGCGATCGTGTTTGGCCGCCTGGGGGACATGATCGGACGCAAGCACACTTTCCTCATCACCATCGTGATCATGGGGCTGTCTACCGCGATCGTGGGCTTGCTGCCCAACTACGCCACCATCGGCGTGGCGGCGCCGATCATCCTGATCACCCTGCGCCTGCTGCAGGGGCTGGCGCTGGGCGGTGAATACGGCGGTGCGGCCACCTACGTGGCGGAACATGCACCGAAAGGACGGCGCGGCTTCTTCACTGCGTGGATCCAGACTACTGCCACCCTCGGGCTGTTCCTGTCGCTGCTGGTGATCCTCAGCTGCCGCACCCTCATGGGCAGCGAGGTGTTCGAGGACTGGGGCTGGCGGGTGCCGTTCCTGTTGTCGATCCTGCTGCTGGCGATCTCGGTGTATATCCGCCTGCAACTCAACGAGTCGCCGGTGTTCCTCAAGATCAAGGCCGAGGGCAAGGCGAGCAAGGCGCCGCTGACCGAGTCGTTCGCCCGTTGGGACAACCTCAAGGTGGTGATCATGTCGCTGCTCGGCGGCACCGCCGGGCAGGCGGTGGTGTGGTACACCGGGCAGTTCTACGCGCTGTTCTTCCTGTTGCAGATGCTCAAGATCGACCCGCAGACCGCCAACTTGCTGATTGCAGGGTCGCTGCTGATCGGCACGCCGTTCTTCATTCTGTTTGGCAGCCTGTCCGACCGCATCGGCCGCAAGCCGATCATCATGGCGGGCTGCATCCTGGCTGCATTGACCTACTTCCCGATCTTCAAGGGCCTGACCGAGTACGGCAATCCGGATGTGTTCGTGGCCCAAGAGCAGAACCCGGTGGTGGTGGTCGCCGACCCTGCGCAGTGTTCGTTCCAGTTCGACCCGGTGGGCAAGGCCCGCTTCACCAGCTCGTGCGACATCGCCAAGAGCCTGTTGGCCAAGCGTGCCATCCCCTACGAAAACCAGGCCGCCGAGCCCGGCAGCGTGGCCCAGGTGCGCATTGGCGAGCGGGTGTTGCCCAGCTTCGATGGTCGCAGCCTGGCGGCGGCGGACTTCAAGGCGCAGAACGACGCCTTCACCGGCACCCTGGGCACGGCGCTGAAAGAGGCTGGTTACCCGGAGAAAGCCGACCCTGCGAAGATCCACTACCCGATGGTGTTGCTGCTACTGACCATCCTGGTGATCTACGTGACCATGGTCTACGGGCCGATCGCCGCCTGGCTGGTGGAGCTGTTCCCGGCGCACATCCGCTACACCTCGATGTCGCTGCCGTACCACATCGGCAATGGCTGGTTCGGCGGTTTCCTGCCGACCGTGGCCTTCGCCATGGTGGCGGCCACCGGAGATATCTACTACGGGCTCTGGTACCCGATCGTGGTCGCGGTGATGACGGCGGTGCTGGGCACCTTCTTCCTGCCGGAAACCAAGGACCGGGATATCACCCATACCGGCTGAGCATGGCTATCGCGGGGCAAGTCGCAGCGGCGCACCGCCGCTCCCACGAAGTACACAATACGTGGGAGCGGCGGTGCGCCGCTGCGACTTGCCCCGCGATGGCGTCCACTCAGTCGAAATACCCGCGCAGGCTGTAGCGATAGCCGGTATCGACCTCGGCGTTGCCGGCGTGGCTGTAGGTTTTCTTCAAGACGAATTCGAACGCCGGCTCGTACAGCCCGTCGCGCACCAGCGCCCCCGCCAGTACCTCCACCTCGTACAAGCCATTGTCCAGCTCGATGATCGGCCGCCCTGGCTCCTGGTAGCGGGCCAGCAGGTCGCCCAGGGTCTTGTTGGTGAAATGCTGCAGCACGCGCCAGGTGAACAGCATCAGTGCGCGGTTTTCCACCCGCAGCACATGGCCGCTACGGCGGTGCTTGAGGCGGCTGCCCGGTTCGAGCAGGGCCGGGGTGCCCCCGTCGAGGGTGAACAGGATGCGGTAAGGCAGATTGTCGATACCAGCCAAAGGCAGGATTACCCCCTCCTGCACCGCCAGGTCGCCACTGTCTCCGGTGGTGAAGGCGCGCGCCAGATCGTCGGGCAGATCGTGTTCGTGCTTGAAGTGCTCCAGCAGTTGAATGTCGCCGAGCAGGAAATAATCGACCAGGTCGTTGAGGACCTCGCTGAATTCGTAGCGCATGGTTTTTCCTTGTTGTGGCTGCGCTGAGCGGGATCGAGCAATGTAGCGGAGCGGGCAAGGGCAACGCCACCGCGGCGTTGCCCGACAGCGTCGAGGTCAGTGACGTTGCGCGATCTGGATGAGGTTGCCGCAGGTATCGTCGAATACCGCCACGGTGACCGGCCCCACATCCGTGGGTGGCTGGGTGAACTGCACGCCGGCCTTGCACAGCCGGGTGTATTCGCCCTGGATATCGCGCACGGCGAACGAGGTGGCCGGGATGCCATCCTGCTTCAGCGCGGTCTTGTAGGTCTTGGCTGCCGGATGGGCATCGGGTTCGAGCAGCAGCTCGACGCCATTGGGATCGTTGGGGGAGGTGAGGGTGAGCCAGCGATGCTTGCCCATGGGCACATCATGTTTGGGCTCGAAGCCGAGCACGTAGTGGTAGAACGCCAAGGCCTTGGCCTGGTCGTCGACGAGGATGCTGGTGACCACGATCTTCATAGGCGCACACCGTTGTGGGTGGGTGTTACAGCAAGTAAAGACGGTCGTCGGGCTTTGACCAGCGTGGGCCGCTAAAGTCCTCTCAGCCCGCTTTGCGCAAGGTCAGGTTGATGCGCCGCTCCCCCAGCCGTGGATGCACACCGGGCTTGACCGGCAGCACGCCGTGAAAGCGCAGGCGGTCCTCACCGCCCCAGACCAGCACGTCACCGTGGTTCAGCGCGATCCGCCGGGTGCGATCGGCGCGTTGCAGCCCGCCGAACAGGAACACCGCCGGCAGCCCCAGCGAAACCGACACGATCGGCTGACCGAAGTCGCGCTCGTCGCGGTCCTGGTGCAGGCTCAGCCGGGTGCCGGGCAGGTAGTGGTTGATCAGGCAGGCGTCCGGCACGAAACCTTCGAACCCGGCCTGTGCGGCAGCGCGACCGGCCAGCTCCAGTAGTACTGGCGGCAGGGCCGGCCAGGGCTGGCCGCTCAAGGGGTCGAGCGGGCTGTAGCGGTAGCCGCGCTCATCGCTGACCCAGCCCAGCTCCCCGCAGTTGCTCAGCGCCACCGCCATGCGCTGGCCGCCGGGGGTGTGCATGTGCCGCCAGGGCGCGGCGCGCAGCACCGGGCGCAAGGCATCGAGCAGGGCTTCGATCTCGCCCAGGGCGAAGCCGGGCAGCAGCACGGTATGGCTGGCCAGGCGCTGTGGCTGGGGGCCGAACAGGTCGAGGTCGGACTGGATCATCAGGCGGCGGCCGAGAAAGGGTCAGGCGGCCAGTTTAGCGCTGTTGCCAGGTGAGGGAAAAAGGAACCGCGGCGCCAGGGAGAGCGGACACCGCGGTTCAAAGGGGGGAGCGGGTCAGTGCTGGGTGACGGTGGCCGTGTTGGTGTTGCCGAACTGGGTGATGCTGGCGGTCTGGCTGGCACCGGCCTGGTCGACGAAGGCCTGGTTGGCGTTGCCGCCCTGGGTCACGTAGGCGACGTTGGCAATGTCGGTCTGCTTGATGGTGGCCTGGTTGCCGCTGCCGTACAGCTGGTAGGTGTAGCTCTGGTTGCCGCTGCCGGACTGGTCGATGTTGACCATGCCGCCGTTACCGGCGGAGATACCCTCGGCATAGTTGGCGGTGCCACGCTGGTCGGCAATCAGCAGGTTGTCGCTGCCGTTCTGCTCGAAATACAGCTCGTTGTTGGTATCGGCCTGTTTGGTTTCCATGGTGTTGCGGTTGCCGTTCTGGCTCAGCCTGGCGTACTGGCCGGTATCGTTCTGGTTGAGGTTGACGCTGTTCTGGTTGCCCACCTGGCTGATCTCGGCGCGCTGGTCGGTGCCGAACTGCCCACCGGATTTCTCGCCCTTCCAGTTGCTGGCCAGGATCTTGTTGCCGTTGCCCTGGGTAGTGATGGTCAGGCTGTGGTTGTCACCGGTCTGGTAGGTGAAGTGCAGGTTGTTGTTGCCGGTCTGCGAAATGCTGGTCACCGACTGGTTGGTCTCGAACTGGTCCGACCAGCTGGCGTTGGCGCGGCCGTTCTGGCTCAGGGTGGCACTGTTGCCCTCGCCGAAACTCTGGTCGATGTAGCCTTCGTTGAGCTGGCCGGTCTGGTAGACGCTGGCCTGGCTGGCGGTCTGATTGTCCTGCCACACCTCCACGGAGTTGCCGGTGCCGTACTGGTCGATGCCGATGGTGCCGCCATAGCCGTTGCGCTGGTCACCGTAGGCCCAGTTTTCCCGGCCCTGCTGGTAGATGGCGATGTCGCCGTCCTGGTGGGTGAGGTGCTCGGCGGCAGCCTGGTTGTCGTTGCCGCTCTGGTTGATCAGGCTGCGGTTGTTGCTGCCGCCGAACAGCTGCTCGATGGTGGCGTCGTTGCGCTGCCCCGATTGCTGGGTGGTGGCCTGGCTGCCGAGTTGGGTGTCCTGCCAGATCACCGAGCGGTTGCCGGTGCCTTCCTGCATCTGCAGGGCCTGGTTGTTCTCGCCCACCGACTGGCTGGCGAAGGCGTCGTTGAGGGTGCCGCCGGACAGCTGGGTGATCTGGCTGCCGTTCTCGAACAACTGCTCGGCGTAGCCGGCGTTGAGCGAGCCGGTGGCGATCTGCTGGATATCGCTGGTGCTGTTGTCCTGCACGGCCATGTGGTTGTGGTCGCGGCCGGTCTGGCTCTGGCTGGCCGAGGCGTACGAGGCCTGGGTCTGTTTCACTTCGGCGATGTTCTTGTTGCCCTGTTGGTTCTGGGTCGAAGTGCTGTCGTCGGCCATGGCCTGGCCGGCCAGCGCCAGGACAATGGCGGCGCTCAGAGGGGCGAGCTTGTACATGGTGAAGCCTCCTGCTGTATCGATGGCGTTAACGGTATTGGGTGATGTGCACTTGCTGGCCATTGCCGGCCTGGGTCACGGCGCTGTTCAGCCCCGTGCCGCTCTGCTCGATGGTGGCGTTGTTGTGGTTGCCGATCTGCTCGATGGCAGCCGTGTTGCCGCTGCCGTTCTGGCGGATCGACGCGTTGTTGCCGTAGCCCTGCTGGTTGATCGAGGCCATCAGGTCGCTGCCTTGCTGCAGGATGTACGCCTCCTGCGCGCCCCCGGCCTGGACGATCTGGCCCAGCAGGGCCACACCGTTCTGGTCGAGGGCGGCGCGGTTGCCGTTGCCCTGTTGCTCGATCACCGCCACCTGGCCGGCAGCGCTGGGCAGCAGCCGCAGCACCAGCGGCTCGCCCAGGTCGTTGCCGGCTGCGAGGTCGGCGTTGTCCATCAGGTCGTCGGCCCAGGCCTGGCCACTCAGGGCCAGGCACAGCAGCAGCGGGGACAGGCGTTTCATGGCGCACTCCTTCGGCTTACTGCACCACCACGTTGACGGTGCGCGTGGTGCCCTGGCTGCTGGTCACGGTTGCCGTTGGCGCCGCGGTCGGGACCGCCGTGGTGCTGTTGCTGACGGCCAGGCGCCAGCGGCCGGTGACCGGCACGGTGGTGGTGCCCAAGGTCTGCACGCCGGTGGTGGTGGTCACCCGCACGGTGATGGTGTTGCCGGTAGTCACCGAGGAGGTACCGCTGATGTCCCAGTTGTAACGGTTGTTGGAGCGCGCGGTGACGGTGGCCGCAGTGACCGCGAAGGTCTCCTGGGGTGGGCGTGGCGACACCTGCACGGTGACCGTGCCGGGAGTGGACAGGGCGCCGATAGAGTCACGCGCGATGTAGGTGAAGGTGGTGCTGAACGCGGCAGTGACCGTGGCCGGTGGGGTGTAGGTGATCACGTTGCCGTCGGTGCTCACCGTGCCGCGCCCGGCCGGGGTCGGCTGGGTGACGCTGGCGATGGTCAGCGGCAGGTTGCCCTCCGGATCGGTGTCGTTGGCCAGGGCGTTGATGGTCAGGGGTACGCCCAGGGTGGCGACGCTGTCGGCCACTGCCGTCGGAGCCCGGTTGGGCGCGACGTTGACGGTCACCGTGGCCGGTTCCGACTTCAGCCCCTTGGCATCCATGGCGCGGTAGCTGAAGGTCGCCACCAATGGGCTGGTGGCGCCGGTCGGTGGGGTATAGGTGACGGCGGTGGTGCCGTTCATCACCACGCCGCCCAGGCCGGTGCCGGGCTGGGTGAGGTCACTGATGGTCAATGGCAGGTTGCCGTCCGGGTCACTGTCGTTGGCCAGCAGGTTGAGGGTCACAGGAACCCCGACACTGGTGCTGCCGCTGTCGGCCTGGGCCAGTGGCGGTTGGTTGCCGGCCGAGATCGGCGCGTTGCCGACCACCACCACCGGCTCGACATCGCTGCCGCCATGGGCGGACTTGACGGTGATGCTGGCGGGTGGCTGGGTCAGGTCGTTGACCGTCAGGCTTTGCAGGACGCCGGCCTTGGACATGCGCCCGTAGCCCTGCACCACCAGGTCAGGCACTGCCACCTCGTCGCTGGAGCGGGCCTCGACCAGCAGGCGCTTGGTGACCCAGTCGTAGCGGGCGTTGGTGACCCGTACCACATCGCTGAGCTTGCTCGACACGGCCGTTGGCTTGGTGGCGCCGCCGCTGCTGCTGGCGGTGACCACCACCACCGGCGGTGGCGCGGTTTGGCTCAACTGCTGGCTGAAGAACAGGCCGTTGTTGTCTGGCAGCAGGTTGAACTGGCAGGGCGAGGGTGGCGTGCCGACCAGCGCCAGGCCATTGCGCATGCACACGCTGGCGGTGTTCGGGGCTTTGGCAAAGACCTCGACGCGGGTGCCGACGCCGGTGCGCGAGTAGGTGGCGCGCTCGAGGGTGACCGGGGTCTGGGCGCGTTGGTCGAGGACCTTGCCGGAGACCGTGAAGACGTTGGTCTGGATCGTGCCCGCGGGGCCTTGGATGCGCACGAAGTTGGTATTGTTCGGGCTGCCGGTCACCGCCTCGGTGGTGTTGGGGTCGCCGACGAAGGTTTCGGTAGCGCCGGTGTCCGGATTGACTTCGGTGTACGGACCGCCGACACCGCGCAGGAACGGCCCGATATTGCCATTGAGCGCACCACTGAAGTTGCCCGGGGCACCGATGCCGATATCGCGGGTGATGTTGACCGCACGGCGGCCCACCTGGTTGGCGGCGACGGTGACGGTTTCCACGCCGTAGGGGTGGGTGATGGTGTAGGTGCCTGCTTGCGGGATGGAGGCGCGGATGCGGATGCGGGCAAAACTCTGCTGGTCGCCATCGACCGGGTTCTCGGCGGCGAAGGCCGCCTCTATGCCGGCCACATAGACTTCCAGCTCGTAGCCACTGTTGCCCACTGCGGGGATGTCGGTCTCGGCCAGGAACCAGAACATCTCCGGCGGCCAGTTGTCGGGGAACACCAGCGGCAAGGTGTCGTCATAGACACCCGGCTCTGGCAGCAGGGTGCACATGTAGGCCGGGGCGCCTGGCCCACCGGGGAAGCGGGTACTGGTGGCACGCGACTGGCACAGCTCCAGCGACAGGTTGGTGGCGTCCTTGTACCACATGGGGTAGCCCCCGGTGGCGAAGGTGTAGGGGCCCGGGTCGACCTCGGTCAGCACGGCCCAGGCCGCGCTGCTCACGCTGAGGCTGAAACCGGCGGCGCACAGCGCCCGGCGTGACCAAGTATTCATGCTGCCTCCTGGAAGTCTGTTCATGGCACCAGCACCACGTCTTCGCTGTCGCTGCCGCCATGGGAGCTGCTGACCTGCACCCTGGCCGGCGGTATCGGAGTGAGCCCGGTGGTCATGGATTTCACCGCGCCGCTGCCGCTCAGGTTGCCGATCAGCGCACCATTGCCGGTGTGCGCGGTGAGGGCCGGCGGGCTGGTCTCGTCGCTGCTGCTGGCCACCAGGGTCAGCTGGCCGCTGGACAGGCTGTATTCGGCGCGGCTGATCACCACCAGGTCGGTCAAGGGCATCGACACGGTCGTTGGGGTGCTGGTAGCGATGGCCAGGCTGTTGTCGGCGGTGACCTGCAGGGTGAGGGGCAAGGTCGGATTGAGGGGCGACTGGGCATACCAGGCGCCAGTACCGTTGGCTTCGCTCAAGGCCAGGGCCGGGTTCTGGCTGCTCAGGTTGACGGTGGCCGGCGCCGGCGGGGCCATGACGAACACATCCTGCTGGGCGCGCAGGTCACCGTTCTCGGTATGCCGTGAATAGGTGCTGCGTTGGGGAATCACTGGGGTAGGGCGGTTGACCGTGGACAGCTTGCCGGACACGGCGAACAGATCGGTGCGGATGTCGAGGCCGTTGGGGCCCTCGATGCGCACGTAGTTGGTGTTGAATGGGCTGCCGGTTACACGCTCGTTCAAGTTGGGGTCGCCGATGAAGCGTTCACTGGCGCCGGTCGTAGGGTTGGTCTCGGTGTAGGGGCCGTTCACGCTGCGCAGGAAGGGCCCGAGGTCGCCCTTGAGCGCGCCGGTGAAGTCACCCGCGCCGGCGATGCCGATATCGCGGGTCATGTTGATTGCCCGACGCCCTGCGGCGGGTACGTCGAACACGTCCACACCGTAGGGGTGGGTAATGACGTAGGTGCCTGCCGCCGGGACATCGACGCGGATGCGCACGCGGGCGAAACTGACCTGATCGCCTGCCACCGGCTCTTCGGCGGCGAAGGCCGCTTCGATTGCCGAGACGTAGGTCAGGTCGATGCCGCGTGCGGCGTCGACGAGTGAGGTTTCGCCGGTGAACCAGAACGCTTCGTCGGGGAAGTTGCTGGGGAACACGATGGGTTGGGTGTCATCGAACACGCCGGGGGTGGGCAACAGCGTGCACATGTATGACGGCGCGCCGGGGGCGCCGGCGACCCTTGAACTCACGGCCTTGGTCAGGCACAGGTCGAGGGTGCGGCCATGACTGTCCTGATACCAGGCGGGAAAGCCGCCGTTGGGGGCTGTCGGGTAGGGACCGGGGTCGACCGCATACAACGCAGCCTGGGCCGGTAGCTGGAGCAGGCCAGCGACGATCGCGATGGCCAGCGGACGGGGTGTCGGTCGGTGCATGAGTCGATTCCTCCTGCAAACGGGCCCATGGGTTGGGGCGTCTGGGGAGGAGTCGGCAAGTGTTGTGCCAGGTTTGCCACAATGCTCTGCAGGCCGTTGACGGCGGGGCTTACAGCCTGTCTATCCATCTATACATTGGAAGATCCAGGTGGGCTGGTGGCCCCAGCTTTGGGGAATCGGGGCGGGCTCTGGCGATGCTTCGCAGGTCTTGAGACATGCACCAAGGCGGGCGCCACCTCTTTCACAGGAGTACATCTGTTTCGGGCCAGTTACTCCTAGTCTATCTCCACTGTCCGCCTTGTTGGCATGGCGCTACATCGAGGTGGGCGCTGCTACTGTGCCTTTCAGCGCTCGCGCATGAAGAACCCGGCCACGTACTTGCGGAAAGTCTCCAGGCTCTTGAAGTCGGCGTAGCGCTTGAAATGCTCGGTGTCCGGCTCCGGGCCGACCGGCTGCTCCAGCAACGACACCGACAGCACCCGGTCCTGGTCCGAGGTGAGCACCAGCTCGTCCATTACCTGGCCGCCGATCACCGGGCGGCGCATCAGCACCTTCACGCCTTTGCCGGCCATCCAGTCGATCAGCGACACCAGCGCCTTGAGTGGTTCGCGCTCTTCGTCGCGGTACACCGGGAACAGCTGCGCGCGCGACAGCACCGGCACGCTGGCCACGTGGATCATTTCGTAGAAGTGGCTGCCGGCGGTGGCCGGCGAATACAGCGCCAGGGCCAGCAGCGGGCCGCTGGTGCGGTTGCCACCCCAGTACTGGTGGTGGCCCTGGAAGTCGAAACCGTCCTCGCTGCGCGCATTGATCACCTTGCGCCCCTTGATCTGGTCCACGCAGTCGAGCAGCAGGCCATGGCGGCGGTGGTTGCCGAACACCGTGGCCTCGCGCAGGCGGGCCTTGAGCATCATCATGTGCTTCATGTCCAGGCGGGTTTCCAGGTAGTTGCTGGCCGGCACCCGCTCCAGCAACGGGTAGCGAGCGGCCACGCCACGCAGCTCGGCGAACTGGGTGGTGAGGTCCTTCTTCAGGTGGGTGGCGTACACGTTCAGGCCGCTGGCCTCGATCCAGGTCAGCAGCAGCGACAGCAGGCGCTGCTGTTCACGGCGCTCGCCGGGTGAGCGCGGGCTGGTTGCGCTCGCTTCGCGCTCATCGGTACGGCGGTAGTCGCCGATCAGCCGCAAGGGCGTATCCGGGGCCAACCAGGCGGCAGGTTGGTTGATTTCCTCGCTGCGCTCGGCGGCTTCGCGTTCATCCTTGCTGAACGGGCAGCCGGGGGCGTGCTCGGGGGTGTCGGGGTTGTTGCGCAGGAACAGCGTGCCGGTGCTGCCGTTCAACGAGATGTTGAGCACCGGCAAGGCGTCCTTGCGGCAGTCGCAGGCCAGCCATTGATTGGCGCCGCGCACCTTCATCAGCCACTGGTTGGCCTGCAGCAGGCGGGGGCCGGCGAGGGTTCCGTTGACGAAGCCGACCAACAGTTCTTCCTCGGCCGGGGTCAGGCTGCGCACCTGCGCGGCGGATTTTTCGATGATACGCATTGAGGGGCAGCTCCAAGCTACGAGCTGCAAGCTTCAAGCAAAGCCGCGTGGGTTTCAACTTGAAGCTTGCAGCTTGAGGCTTGCAGCTCAACTGCCGCCGAACATTTTCGCCGCGCGGGCGCGGATTTCCTCGACGCTCAGGTCTTCCTTGTGGGTCGAGATGAACCACATGTTGTTGAACGGATCTTTCAGCGTGCCGCTGCGGTCGCCATAGAACTGGTCCTTCACCTCGCTCAACGGCTTGGCGCCAGCGGCGATCGCCTGGGCGTAGACCTTGTCGCAGTCCTCGACGTACAGGTGCAGGCCGACGGCCGGGTGTTCGATGGTCTGGCTCGGTTTGAGGGTGTTCGGCATGTCGCAGGGGTCGCCGAGCATCAGCGAGGAATCGCCGATTTTCAGTTCGGCATGGCCGACGCGGCCTTGGGGGTCTTCAAGGCGGAACATCTCGACCGCGCCGAAGGCCTTCTTGTAGAACTCGATGGCCTTGGCGGCGTCCTTGATGCCGAGGTAGGGGGTGATGCTGTGCTGGCCTTCGGGGATGGGCTTGACTGCCATTTGCGTACTCTCCTTTCACCTGGGTGGGCCATGTGCGCGTTGCGCCACGGTGGTGACTTAGAGTCGTACAGGCGGGCAGGAAATCGACCTCAGGTTTAGATTGATTGCCTATAAAAAACGCGCCGCCCCGCGTTTTGCAAACGCGGGGCGGCGGCGTCGGTCAGAAGATGTAGTCGGTGGTCAGGAAGCTCGACTGCCGATTGCGGATGATCTCGCTGATCAGTTCCTTGTTCGCCTCCTGGAATTTGGTCGCCACCAGCGTGCGGATGGAGAACACCCGCAGCGCGTCATGCACCGACAGCGTGCCCTCGGCGCTGTTCTTGCGGCCATTGAACGGGTAGGTGTCCGGCCCGCGCTGGCACTGGGCATTGATGTTGATGCGGCCAACCTGGTTGGCGAAGGTGTCGACCAGCGCGCCGATGGTGGCGGGGTCGTTGCCGAACAGGCTAAGTTGCTGGCCGTAGTCCGAATCGAGCACGTAGTCGATCACGGTCTGCAGGTCACGATAGGGCACCACCGGCACCAGCGGGCCGAACTGCTCCTCATGGTAGATGCGCATGGCCTGGCTGACCGGGTAGAGCAGGGCGGGGTAGAAGAACGAACCACGGCTCAGGCCTCCGCCCTCATTGAGCACCTGCGCGCCCTTGCCGGTGGCATCGGCCACCAGGCCGTCGAGGTAGTCGAGCTTGCCCGGCTCGGGCAGTGGCGTCAGCGCCACGCCGGGCTCCCAGGGCATGCCGGGCTTGAGCGCGGCGAGCTTGCGCTGGAACTTGTCGAGGAATGGCTCGACCACGTCTTCATGGACGAACAGGATCTTCAGCGCGGTGCAGCGCTGGCCATTGAACGACAGGGCGCCGGTGACCGCCTCTTCGACGGCGTTGTCCAGGTCGACCTGGGGCAGGACGATGCCGGGGTTCTTGGCGTCCAGGCCAAGCGCTGCGCGCAGGCGGTGCGGGCGTGGGTGCAGTTTTTTCAGGTCGGCGGCGGCCTTGTGGGTGCCGATGAAGGCGAATACGTCGATCTTGCCGCTGGCCATCAGGGCGCTGACGGTTTCGCGGCCACGGCCATAGATCACGTTGATCACCCCGGCCGGGAAGCTGTCGCGGAAGGCTTCGAGCAGCGGGCGGATCAGCAGCACGCCGAACTTGGCTGGCTTGAACACCACGGTGTTGCCCATGATCAACGCCGGGATGAGCGTGGTGAAGGTCTCGTTGAGCGGGTAGTTGTAGGGGCCCATGCACAGCGCCACGCCCAGCGGGGCGCGGCGGATCTGGCCGAGGGTGCCTTGTTCCAGTTCGAAGCGGCTGGAGCGGCGGTCGAGATCCTTGAGGGCATTGATGGTATCGACGATGTAGTCGCAGGTGCGGTCGAACTCTTTTTCGGAGTCCTTGAGGTTCTTGCCGATCTCCCACATCAGCAGCTTGACCACCGCCGTGCGCTGTTCGCGCATACGCGCCAGGAAGGTTTCGACATGCTGGATGCGCTCGGCCACGCGCATCGTCGGCCAGGCGCCGCGGCCCTTGTCATAGGCCTGGACCGCGGCGTCCAGGGCGGTAAGGGCGGTGTCGGCGTCGAGCAGCGGCGCGCTGCCGAGGGTCACCTGGCGCTCGCCGTCAGCGTGCTTGAGCCACACCGGGCTGTGCACCGTGGCCAGCGGGCCGTCCCAGTGCCTGAGTTCACCGGCCACCAGGTAGTCGCGTTGCTCCAGGGGCTCGCCCAGGCGCCATTGCGCGGGGATGTCGTCAGGGGTGGGAAACAGCGAGTCGAGCAGACGTTCCATGGGGCTAGCACCTCTTGTATTTGGCTGGGTGAAACGCTTCAGCATCCGAGCATGCACCCCGCGCAGGAAAAAAACCAGTCTGGCTCAACATTGCCCGGGGCGCGCCGATACAGCATGAATCGACTCCGATGTCAGGCCTATGACCAGCAACAATCGCCCCGCACTCGATGACCCCTTGCCCGAACAGGGCGCCCTGCGCCGTACCCTCAATCGCCTGCTGCCGGTAGGTTTCGCCGTGGTCGGGATCGGCCTGTCCACGGTGCTCGGCCACCTTGACGCCCAACGCGAGCAGGCCGAGCAGGTGGCCAACCTTGCCGCGCGCCTGTCCGGTGTGCGCGGTGCGCTGGAGGCGCAGTTGCGCGCGGCGTTCAGCGAGGCCGAGGGCATCGCCCAACTGATCAGCGCCGACGGCAGCATCAGTGTCGAGCATTTTCACGGCATGGCCAGGGATGCCTTGGCTTCGGTGCCTTACATGCGCCATATCGCCCTGGCGCCGGGTGATGTGGTGAGCGATGTCTACCCGCTGGAGGGCAACGAGCGGCTGCTTGGCCTCGATTACCGGCTTTTGCCGCTGCAGTTTCCGCTGCTGGTGTCGGCGCGTGACCGGCAGGCTCCGGTACTGGCAGGCCCGCTGCAACTGTTGCAGGGCGGCCGGGGGCTGATTTACCGGCGGCCGATCTTCGTCACCGGCAAGCGCGGGGTGAAATTGTACTGGGGCAACCTCTCGGTCGTTGCCGATATCGACCGCCTGCTGCTCACCGCCGGGCTGCGCCCGGAGGCGGGTTTCGAACTGGCCGTGCGTGGCAGTGATGGCAAGGGCGCCGACGGCGAGGTGATCTGGGGGGATGCGCAGTTGTTCGAGGCGCCCCAGGTGAAGGTCAGCGTGGATGTGCCCGGCGGCCTCTGGCAACTGGTGGCCGCGCCGCGCGGCGGCTGGTCGGCGCTCAATCTGTTTGCCTCGCCGCTGTTCCTGTTTGCCTTGACCACCACCGGCCTGTTCAGCCTGTTCGTTGCACAGCTCAATCGCAAGCAGCGCCTGCTGGCACTGCGTAACCGCGAGCTGCGTCAATACCAGGCCCAGCTGGAGCGGCTGGCCCACTACGACACCATCACCGGGCTGCCCAACCGTGTGCTGTTCCTGCAGCAGTTGAATGCGGCCATCGAGCAGGGCCATGGCCTGGCGGTGCTGATGCTCGATATCGACGGCTTCAAGCAGGTGAACGACAGCCTCGGCCACCCCATGGGCGACTTGCTGCTGCAGCAGGCCACCGCGCGTTTCCTGCAGGAACTGGACACTCAGGATCGGGTCTGCCGGCTGGGCGGCGACGAGTTCGTGTTCATGCTGCAGGGCGCGCAAGGCCAGGTCAGCCACCAGATCCGCGCCGTGCTGCGTTGCCTGCAGCGCCCGTTCGACCTCAACGGCAATGCCAGCCTGGTCACCGGCAGCATTGGCCTGGCCTGGTGCCCGCAGCATGGCGAGGACGCCGACAGCTTGCTGCGCCACGCCGACACCGCCATGTATGCGGCCAAGGAGAGCGGCCGCAACGCCTGGCGGCCGTACCACCCGGACATGACCGAACGCCTGCAGCAGCGCCTGGAGCTGGAACGCAACCTGCGCCGGGCCCTGGAATACAACGAGTTCGAGCTGTGGTACCAGCCCAAGCTCGACCTGTTCAGTGGCTGCCTGGAAGGGGTCGAGGCGCTGCTACGCTGGCGCGACCCGCAACATGGCCTGGTGTCTCCGGGTGAGTTCATTCCGTTGGCCGAGCGCACCGGGCTGATCATTCCGCTGGGCGAGCGGGTGCTGGAACTGGCCTGCGCGCAGTTGGCGCAGTGGCGAGCCCAGGACCTGCTGCCCGGGCCGCTGGCGATCAACGTGGCGGCGCTGCAGATCGAGCGCAGCGACTATGTCAGCGCCCTGGCCTGCGCCCTGGAGCTGCACGGGCTGCCGGCCAGCCTGCTGGAAGTGGAGATCACCGAGAGCCTGCTGATGGAGAGCCAGCAACAGGCCTGCGCGGTGCTGGCGCAGCTGCAGGCGATGGGCGTGGCCACTGCGGTGGACGACTTTGGCACGGGTTATTCGTCGCTGGCCTACCTGCGCGCGCTGCCGATCGACCATTTGAAGATCGACCGCGCCTTCATCAAGGACCTGCCTGGCGACGACGACGCGGTGGCCATCGCCCGGGCGATCATCGACCTGGGGCATGCCCTGGGGTTCAGGATTACCGCCGAAGGGATCGAAACTCAGGAACAGTACGATTTTCTGCGCAACGCCGGGTGTGACCAGGGGCAGGGCTTCTTGCTTGGCCGGCCGATGCCGGCGCCGGCCTTGCAGCACTGGCTGGCCGAGCACCGTGAACGGCGGCGCCCGGCCAGGGAGTGAGCGTCGCCGCTGCAGGTTGCGCTACATGGGCAGCTCGAGTATCCGCCAGGGCGCCTGGCTCATCGCATAGTCATGCATCACGGGTTCTGAATCGATGCGCTGCAGGCGCCGCCAGAGCTCCTGCCGTGCGGCATCCGGGTCATTCATGAAGGCATCGTTGACCAGAACGGCGCGCAGCCCGCGGCGGTAGGCAACGGGCAGCCGCTGCCAGATTGCCTGTTGGGCAACAGTAGTGCCCTCAAGGAGTTCTTCATACTGGTAGTCGGCCACCAGCAGGTCGATGCCATGCGCCTGGTAGTAGGCATCGATCTGGCCCCGCATCGCGGGCGTCAGCCAATCGCTCTCCAGCTCCATGGCCCGGGCGACGTGCTCCGGGAACACCACCCCCTGCGGCAGGGCCGTGAACTGGTTGTCGGATAGGTCCAGCACCGACAGACTTATGCCGTCGCTGGCTTCAGTAGGCGTTGGCAGGCTGTCCAGCCCCAGTGGCAACTGCGTGAGGCTGGTGTTGTCGAGGCTTACCAGTAACAGGTCACGCAGGTTGCCAAGGTCGGGCGCGCGCAGCAATGGATTATCCGAGAGGTCCAGGTGCAGCAGGTTGGGCGAGCGCTCCAGGCGCGCCTGGGCCAGGTCATCCCAGGTGATGCGGTTGCCTTGCAAGTCGAGCGAGATCAACCGCTCTGGCATGGCCAGCTCCGGTAAGGTGGCGAATCGGTTGTCCCGCAGGTGCAGGCGCTCCAGCAGTGGAAAACGCTCGAGGAACTCCGGGTGCAGCCAGCTCAACTCTGGGTTGCTGCTGAGCTCAAGCTCCTCGACGTGCCTGAAGTCGTCCGGCAGGGCGAGGCTGGCGATATCCTCGTTGGTCAGTTCGAGGCCCGCCAGGTCCAGCGCCTGGATGCCGTGCTGCGGGGTGATTGGGCTGGGTGAGTCGCGGTGCCAGGCATCGATGATCGGGCGCACTGCGCGCTGGCGCCTGGGGGAGCTGGCCGACCATTCGGCCAAGTCGTCGCGCAGACGTTGCAGGCGCGCTTCCAGCCTGCCCAGCGCGAACTCCGGGGTAATGCCCTGATGGTGCCAGCGCGACAGGTCGTCAAGGAACTGTTGGTCATCGGCGCTGGGGTACAGACGCCGGTAGCGTCCACGGGTGGCGTCACGCAGTAACGGCAGTGGGTAGCTGCCACCTGCATCGCCGCCGCGCAGTCCGCCCTGTCGCCTCCACGCGGGAGCGCCGCCCCAGAGCTGTCTGGCCAGGCCCTGCCGATCATCCTGGGCCAGGGCCAGCACCTGCTCGCGCAAACCTTCGGCGCCCTTGATGCGCAGCCCCAGCGCCTGTAGCCGGGCGCTGGAAAAAACCTGAACCAGTGCGCGGCACAGGTCTTGATCGACCGTGCCGGCTGCCGGGCGCTCACCACGGTAAGCCTCATACCCCTCGGCGGACTTGATCAGGGTGTAGCGCTCGGTTGCCTGGCTGGGGCCGATGGCACGCAGCACTGGTCCCTGGGGGCTGCCAGCGCGCAGTTCCAGGCGTAGCGTCGAGCGGCCGGACATCCGCTCCACGCACATGAGCACCAGGCGCTCGCTGTTGGCTGAGGCCAGTTGTGGTAACCACACGCCTTCCAGGGCACGGGTGAGGGGCAAGTCGCTTGCCACCTGGCGGGCGGCATTGTCGAGCCAGGCTGGCAGTTGGCTGCGCTCGGCGGCCGCCAGCCTGGCGACCAGGCGTGTGGCCAGCGGCCGGGTCAGGCGTGGGTGGTCGATCAGCAGTTGATCGACCAGTGGGTCAGCAGGGCGGGCTGGGTTGTAGTAACCCTCGAACAGTGGCGCGTGGGCGAGGTTGGCGTCCTGCGCCATCCGGGCCAGGGCCTGCTGCTCGGCACGCAGGCGTGCCAGGGTATCGGCCAGTAGCGGCGGGGTGGGCCTGGACCGCAGGTGAACGCGGCGCAGGGCGTCCTCGCTCAGGCCGCACACCTGCGTTGCCCGGCGCAGCTCGTCATCAGTGAAGCCCTCGAACTCCGGCCCCAAGCGCCGTATCAGGTAGACCAGGCCCCAGTCCTGAGGCTGTTCGTGCTCGGCATGCCAGGCGCCCTCGCCATTGTGCTCAAGCAGCGGCTGATAGGCGTCGTTGCGCTCCGGGTGAACGATGCGCCAGCGCTTGAGCTGTGGGTCTAGGCGCTGTTCATACAGATGCCCGTCGATGCGAATGAAGTACCTGCCGTCATGCTCGAACTGCCCGCTGGCGTTGGCTTGCAGCGTCTCAGGCAGGGCCATCGGGCTGTGGTAGGGAGCAAGCTCCGGGCGCCACAACCGACGGCTGCCGTCGGCCACGCGCACCTGGTCGAGGCTTTCCATCAGTGGGCTGTTGAACAGCTTCGGCAACACCTTGCCGGCCACATGCAGGCCTCCGATCAAGGCCAGGTTCAGCCCGACGGCCTCAAGGTGACGCAGAGCCAGGTGGCGATCGCCGATGCTCCATGCCTCATAGCCCTCGTAGACCTCGTCCAGCAGTTGGCAGGCGATGACGGCAAGCAGCAGGGTGCCGACCCCAGGGACAAAAAAGCCGGCAACGGTCAGTACATCCATGCCAAGGCTCAACCACTCGTCCAGACGGCGCCTGCGCGCCTGCGCGTCGGCATCGGCGGTCGGGACTGCCAGCAGACGCGCTTCGGCCTTGAGCCGCGCCAGGTGCCGATCCTGAAGAAAACCGAATAATTCGCCAGGTACTGGGGTGAGGGTCAGGTACAGGTTCGCCGGGCTGGAACTGACCCAGGTCTGGTCACTGAGACCGAGGCCGCTGGCGTCGAGGTTCTGGCGCAGCAAATCGAGGAACTGTGCGCGCTGGTCAAGTGGCAAGTAGGCCAGGAAGCGCTGGCGGGCTTGCGGGTCGATCAAGCGTTGCGCCAGCGCGGCCTCCACTGATGGCTGATCCTTGCACAGTTGCAATGCCGGGCTGTGGCCGGGAAGGTAAAGCAGCAGGCCGGCCTTGCCAGCGTCGATCAGCAGCACCTCATGCAAGGGGATGCCGAACAGCGCGAGCATCCAGCAGTGGCCGGGCTCACCGTTGAGCAGGCGCTCCACTGCATCGCGGGCGGTGCCGCTGAGGGCGTGGCGCAGGTAACCGACATCAGCCGCCACCCGCAAGCGGTCGCGTAGCACCGCCACGGCCAGGGCGCGCAAGCGTGCCCTGTCGCTGCCGTCGAAGATGTGCTGCAGGTGCTCCTGGTATCGCTGGCCCAGGTCAAGTTGCCTGCAGATGCTGGCAAAGGCCTGGGGCGTGAGGGGCAGGGCGCTGACCTGGTAGGCCTCGGATGTCATCTGAACGGTAGCGCCTGGGGTGTCGAAACCGATTGGCGCGAAACCTTCAACGGTGATCGGCTGCACGTTGATGTCGGCTGCAGCAGCAATTGCGCTGTGGCTGTCGAACGACTCATCGCCGCCAAAGTTGAGCAATGCCGCCTGCAGCAGGCTGTGCCGTTCGCTGCTGTACAGAAAGCGGGTGCCGAGCCAGGACCACTCGCGCTGCACATGCAACAGCTGGGTGTCACGTGCAGGTGCGAGGATGCCGTCTTGCGCCAGTTGTGCCTGCAGCAGGGGCTCGCAGAATTGGCTTATTTGCTGCAGCCCCTTGAGTGCGTGGGACAAGGCCTGTTGCGAGCGTGCCAGGCGGTCCTGGCTGGCGAGCAGGGTTTCGCGCAGGTCGGGGGCGGCATTGTTGAACCAGTCGGCCTCTGCCCCGGGCAGCCCTTGGGCGGGTTCCAGTACGCCGCGCAGGGTTTGCCAGTTTTCGGCTGGTAGCGCTTGGGTCCAGCCAGGAAGCTGTTGTTCGAGTAGCTGTTGATGCGGGTTGATATCCGGGTAGGGCATGCGGTGACTCCTGTTCTATCGAGCGAACAGCAGGCCCCGAAAAGACTCAGTGGGTGCGGTAGATAGCTAATGGCGGGGACGATAGGCAGGCAGACCTGATGACACTGTGCTTGGATATTAAATTGGCGCCAAGGAATACCTGGCCTTGATAGCAATGTGCCGCTTGCAAAGTGATTTTCCTGCACCTTTAATTGTTTCTGAATGTGAGTGCAGTTAATGACTTTATAAGTGTTGAATATCAGATGGTTAGGTTGGCGCTTCAAGCACTTAGGTGGTTTTATTCAGGTGTGTCCATCCGACAACAGCAAGGGACGTTGACGCGCGATGAAACAATACTTGGTGGCTGTTGCCCGTAGGTTCATATCACCCTCCATGCGCTATGAACTGAGGAATGTATCAAACAAGTTACGCGATTTTCTTGGGCGCGCCTGTTTCTGGCGCTGGGAAATAGCCAGGTTCCGTCTGCAACAGGAAAGCCCCTACGAAATTCTCTACATCGGTCGCAAGCAGGGCCGGGAGATGGCCAAGTTGCTCATCGGCGGCAAGGGGCAGGGCAATGCGTCCGCCGCCAACGAGCAGGTGCAGCCTGCAGCATCGGGGCACGTGGTGGTGGTGAGCGAGATGCCGACCACAGGCGCCTTGAACGTACCGCATTACCTGAGCGCCGTGGTGCCGTTGGGGCGCCCGCTGGAGGAGATCACCGCGCGTTACGACAGTGAGCTGCGCCGCAGTATCCGCAAGAACCGGCCGCTTTATCAGATGCGCCAGACCCTGGACGATGACGAGATCGCCATGGCCGATCGCGAGCTGCTGCGCCCGTACGCCTCGGCACGGCAGGGTATTCATGCCGCGCAGTTTCCCACCGACGATGTGTTCCGCCTGGCCAAGGGGGTCGGCCGGCTCGACCTGATCACGCTGGAGGGCGAGGTGGTTGCCTGCCACCTGGGTTGCGAGATCACCCGTGGCGGCAAACGTTACTGGAGCACCCTGCGCTTCGGTTATTGCGAAGCGGTGTTCGCCGACGCGAAACGCCTGCGTGAAGTCAACTCGATCACTACCTACATGGCCCTCGAGTGGGCCCTGGAGCAGGGCTACGACTATTACGACATCGGCCTGTGCGTGGCGCGACCGGATGACGGGCTGCTGAAGTGGAAAAGACGACGCGGTGGGGACATCGATGGCTTGAACAACCACGCGTACATGTTCGTCCGATTGCCCAAGGCGGGGGTTGCCCAGTTTCTCTGGGATACCCCCTTGTTCGCCGTCGAAGGCAACAAGCTGACACTGCACCTGGGTGTGCCCGACGGGCCAAGCGATGAGGAAGTCGCCAGTCGGTACCATGAAATGGTGTTCGGCGGCCTGCACAAGATCTACCTGTATGGCGCAAAAGGTGCGGGCGAGCAGTTTCTGGAGAACCTGCGCAGCCGCTACGCCAGCGTGCAGAAACCACCGACCATGGAGCGAGTCGTGTCCAGTTAAGGTTCAGGGTTTTTGGCGCATGTTGCACAAGCCAGTGACTCTGTGTTCAAGCAGGGGGACCCAATGGGAAGTGGAATTTCGAATTTCAGTGCGCCGCCAACACGTCGTAGTACCTGGACGCTGGCCGCTTACAAGAACATGGCCAGAAAGCGCCTTGGGCGCAAACCGGACATCGACCTTAAAAGTATTGCGGACAAAAGCTGGGACATTGCGCCTGGGGAGACCACGGTTTCGCCTGCGGCCTTCTATCTACCAGGCCAGCTGGAGCGGGTGACCGGCTGGGAGGGCAAGCGTTTCTATCCTTACGTCCACCCCGCACGGACCATGGAGGGCGGGGTGTGCATCGAGCAGGGCGCAACCCGTGGCTACCTGATCAAGGACGCCTGGCTGGTCGACGGCGCGCTCTACAAGGGCAATGCCAGCCATTGGTTATCGCGAAAACCCAGCACCTTCCCACGGATCAGCGTTGACCACGAGATCGAGCGTGGCGCCGTTTATTGCACGCAGAACGGCAATTCGTGGTTTGGTACCTGGCTGATGGAAGACTGCGTCACTTATGCCCTGGCCTGTGACGAAGGGGTGCCGGTGACCACCGCGCCGTCCGCGCGATTCCCGCTGTTCACCCAGGCCCCGGCCTATGAAGACTGGCTGGATATGCGACCGCTGCGGCTGCACAGTGCGTTTTTCCGCGAGCTGGTTTTATTCGACGACCACTGCAACAACCGCAGCCGGCATGCCCGCTACCGCGCGATGGGTCAGAAGTTGCTGGCGCATGTGAATGCAGCGCCCCACCCGGGGGTGTTCATCTTGCGTGGTGGCGATGGCGATTTGCGCTTGTTGCGCAATGAGATCGAGGTCGCCGAACACCTGGCCAAGACCCGCGGTTTTCGCATCATCGACCCGCTGCGGGCCGATGTGCCGAGTATCGTCGCCGCCTGCGCGGGGGCACAGGTGGTGATCGGCGTCGAGGGCAGCCAGCTGGTGCATGGCGTCAACGTGCTGCAGCCAGGTGGCTGCGTGCTGACCTTGCAGCCGCCGAACCGGTTTGTCAGTTACTACAAGTACCTGACCGATCGCGATCACCAGCATTTCGGCTTTGTGGTCGGTTTGCCGGAGGGTGATGGCTTTCGGATCGATGTGGCAGAAGTGGAGCGCACGCTGGACTTGATGCCATTGTGAACCTGGCCCTGCACTGATGCCGGTGGCCATGGAAGCGGGGCGTTGATGTTTTGACTGTAAGCCGAAGCATTAGCATTTGGCTTCTCATCAATGAAACACCCGAGCCGCTGGCTGGTCGCTTCAGAAGTTTGATGGGCCTTTCAAGCGCTCTTGTGGTAAACCGAAAATGGCCGAAGATAAACACCTTTCGCAGCTATTCGCCCGGGTTGTATCAATGCCAAATCTCTGCATATTTCATCTGGCGAGAAATTGACATGAACAGAGGTCTTCGATTGAGATTTATTATGGTGCCGGATCGTTGACGTAGTGTCATTGTGCCCATAAGCTCAAATTCAACAGCGAAACAGTCTTTGTTCCCCAACAATAACGTTCATCCTCTTGTGCAGGAGGGGATTATGCGCTCGACACTCTTCATTAAATCGATTTTCCTGTTGGTCCTGTTGAGCGGCGCCGCAAGGGCAGCCGATTCCTATATGAGCCATGCCAGCGTTATTCCTTTGGCGACGGCGGGTTGGCTGTTCGCTTTTGCGGTGATCGGTTTTGTTGCTGTTGCCAACAGAAGTAAAATTTGAAGTGCGTCAATGAGTTGTGTGAGCGTTCAAAGGCTGTCTTAAAAGTTGCAATGCTTTTTGGTAATAAGCCAGTAAATTGACAGGTGAAATCTGTTGTTGGCGGCCCTGGCATCCTACAGAAGCTTGTCAATTTTCCTACCATTGCTATATTCCAGTAGCCGGCGGGCCTGACGCTGAGGTGTCAGCGTTCAGGCGCAAGACGGTACTGGCTTCCAGGATGATCGGGGCCATCGCGGCGGTGGTTTTCGTCGCGACCAGAGCGAGATGTAGTGCGTTGTTCTCAATCAGTGCTCTTTGCAGGCCATCAGGCCGGAGGGACCCCCATGGTACGTCTAATGTCTGCTGTGCTGTGCGTGCTGATGCTGTGGTCCGGTGCCAGCCGTGCTGATGACCCATCCGCTACCCCCTATCTGCTGAGCCCTGGCGACCGAGTGATGATCTCGGTCTGGCAGGAAGAAACCCTGCGCCAGGAAACCACCGTCCTGCCTGATGGCAGCATCACCTTCCCGTTGGCGGGACGAGTCAATGTGGCCGGGCTCGACCCGACCGCTGCCGCGCAGAAAATCAGTGCCGGTTTGAAGGCATACCTCGCCGAGCCCAATGTCAGCGTCGTGGTAACCGGTACCGCCGGCAACCTTGTCTATGTGCAGGGCAAGGTGATCAAGCCTGGCCCGGTGCCCATGGCTGGTCCTACCGCTGTGCTGCAGGCGTTGAGCATGTCGGGCGGCCTGGACAAGTTCGCCGATGAAAGCGCCATCAAGGTCATTCGCGGTACGGGCGCGACACAAAAGGTGCTGCCGGTGCGTTACAAGGATCTGGTTTCCGGGCGTGACCTGTCCACCAACTTCCAACTCCAGGCGGGCGACACACTGGTCGTTCCCTGATCTGTCTGACTCAATATTAAGACCGCATAGTGCCAATTATTCGAACAACAAGCGTTGCAACGGCAATCATGATGATGCCGTTTTCCGGCCTGGTACAGGCCGCCAACTGGCAGTCTTCGGTCGTGGTCCCCACGACCGTCGAGTACGACAGCAACCCGCTGTTGCTGACGTCTGACGAGAAGGGTGTTATGCGCACACTCATCGAGCCCACGTACAACCTTGTCGGCACCTACGGCCGCGACCAGGTGAACCTGGGGCTCGGCGTGCATGTGCTGCGCTCGTCCGACACCAATGTGATGGACAACCGTGAAGACCCCGATGTCAGCCTTGGCTGGCAACGCGATACCGACAAGGGGCGCTTCGGGCTCAAGGCACAGTATGTCGAAAGCTCGACCTTGTCCGGCAGCGTTCTGGACACCGGCGTAGTGACCACCGACGGCACCCAGAAGATGACCTTGCTGACGGGCACCTGGACCCACGCCCTCACCGATCGCACCACCCTGGACAACCAGACCACCTACTCCCACGCCCGTTATGACATCACCACGCTGACGGGTTACGACGAGTATGCCAACGCCACTACCCTGACTTATGCCTGGAACGCCCGCACCGATGTGTTCACTGGCCTGCTGGTGCGTCGCTACGAACCCGAGCAGACCGATACGGCGCGGGCCACCAACAGCTATACCCCGACCGTCGGCGTGAAGTACCAGCTGACCGACCGGCTTGTAAGTACCGTGCACGCTGGCGTCAACCAGGTCTCCGGATCCGGGGGCGGGCGCCGTGGCGAGGGTGGGGTGGCGCTCGACTACAACGGTGAGCGTGCCGCTGCCAGCTTCAGTGCCGAGCGCAGTACCGTCGCCAGCGCCGAGGGTGGTTTCGCCGAACTCGACATGGTGCGCGGGCTGTGGAGCTATGCCGTGAGCGAGACCAACCGTGTGGGCCTCGAAGCGTCCTGGCAGGACAGCAAGGGCCAGACGCCGAACACCCTGCAGACCTACAGCGCCTGGGCCAGCCATGAGTTCTCGCCGTTCTGGGACCTGCGCCTGTCGATGATGTACAAGCAACGCCAGCAGGACGACGTGCCGGATGCAGAAGCTACGATCATTGGATTGACCCTGACCTACAGACTCCCAGACCTTTGACTTTCAGCGTGGGCCCGCCATGAAGACTGAATACGAGATGTCCGTCAAAGATTACCTCGCCATCATCAAGGACCGGGCCCTGCTGTTGGGGTTGAGCATGATCGTCATCCTGGCGGTGACGGTCGGGGTTGCCCTGACGGTGCCGCCCACCTTTCAGTCGACCGGCACCATCCTGGTGGAGTCACAGCAGATCTCGCCGGAGCTGGTCTCGGCGAACAACAACAGCTTTGCCGATGAGCGCATCGAGGTCATTCGCCAGCGCGTGATGACCCGCGAGAACCTGCTGCAGATCATGGACAAGTACGGCTTGTTCAACGACAAGGGTCACCAGCTCAGCGAGTCGGACAAGATCGACCAGATGCGCAACGCGATCCTGGTCACCACCCTCAGCACCTTCGTCAAGGGGCGCGGCGAGACCACGGTGGCGTTCAACGTCTCGTTCGAGCACAAACGCCCGGAAGTGGCCAAGGAAGTTGCCACCGAACTGGTCACCCTGTTCCTCAACGAGAACATGAAGCAACGCACCGAGCGGGCCAGTGAAACCACCGAGTTCCTCACCCAGGAAGCCAACAAGCTCGGCGCCGAGCTGGCCACCTTGGAGAACCAGCTTGCCGATTTCAAACAGGCCAATGCCAATGCCTTGCCGGAGAATCAGGCATTGCGCATGAGCATGCTGTCGCGCTCGGAATTGGAGTTCCGCGAAGTCGATCGCGACTACAAGAGCGCCCAGGAGGAGCTTCGCTACATGGAGCTGGAGCTGTCGGCGGCGAATGCGGGGGTTGCGACCAAGACCGATGGCGCACGTTCCGGTGCAGCCGACCAGATGCAGGACCTGCCCAGCCTCAAGGCAGAGTACGCCCGGCTGCTGACCCGCTACACGCCAGCGCATCCGGACGTGCTGGCGGTCAAGCGCAAGATCGATGCGCTGCAGGCCAGCGGCAGCAAAGCCAACGCCGCCTCGGGCGTGAGCCTCGACGTGGCCCGGGCCCGGGCCAAGCTGGTGGCGGCCCAGGACCGGATTGCCTCGCTGGCCGAGCAGAAGCGCCAGCTGAGCAGCAAGATCGAAGGTTACGAAGCGGAGATACTTCAGGCCCCGCAAGTCGAGCGCGGCCTGGTCACCCTGATGCGTGACCATGACAACGCACGCAAGAAGTACGAAGAGATCCGCGCCAAGGAAATGGGGGCGAAGATCACCGAAAGCCTGGAGCAGGAAAACAAAGCCGAGCGCTTCGTGTTGCTGGAGCCACCGCTGATGCCGGAGAAGCCGGTAAAACCCAACCGCAAGAAAATCGTCGCATTGGGCCTGGTGCTCGCACCTGCCGGTGGCGGGGCGTTGGTGATGCTGCTTGAGTTGCTCAATCAGCGGGTACGTGGTGTCGGCGCACTGGAGAGCGTGCTCGGCCGGCGCGTGCTGGTAGCCGTTCCGTTCATTTCCACCCAGGCCGAGCAGGCGCGACGCAAAAAAATGCGAGTGTGGGCAATCATTGGTGCGTTGGTGATGGCGTTGGTCCTGCTGCTGCTTGTGCATCTGTTCTACATGCCGCTGGATCTACTACTGTTTAAAACTATGGCGCGGTTTGGCTAGGGAGCGCAGCAATGGACAGGAATACGCCAGCAATCGGCAAAGGCCTTCATCAGGTTCCACCTGCCGAAAAACTGCCGGCACCGCTGGTTCAGCGAACCGACGTGCTTGGCCCGTTCGACTATGTGCAAACCAAGGTGGTACCGCTGCGCGCGGAGCACCTTGAGCGCCACCGGATCGTGGCCTACAACAAGAACTCGAACATGAACTGGGCGTTCGACCTGCTGCGCACCCAGGTGCTGCAGACCATGGAAGAGAACGGCTGGCGCACCCTGGCGATCACCTCGCCGACGCCCGCAGCGGGCAAGACGGTGCTGGCGATCAACCTGGCCATGAGCATTGCCCACCACACCAACAAGACGGCGCTGCTGGTCGACTTCGACCTGCGTCGGCCGCGGGTCGGCAGTACCCTTGGCCTGCCGATGGACCGGGCGCTCAATGACCTGCTGGCCGACAAGGCGGGGCTTGAGGAGGTGCTGGTGAACCCGACATTGCCACGTTTCGTGGTGCTGCCGACTCGGGAGCCGATCCCGATGTCCACCGAGATGTTGTCTTCGGCCAAGGTGGGCAACTTGATCACCGACCTGCGTGATCGCTACGAATCGCGTATCTGCATCTTCGACCTGCCGCCTTTGCTCAGCTCGGATGACGCGATCACCGTGCTGCCCAAGATCGACTGCGTGCTGCTGGTGGTCGCCAATGGTGTGAACAGCAAGAAGGATATCGAAGACTGCCTGTACCACCTGGCCACCGCCAACATGATCGGCGCCGTGTTGAACAAGGCTGAGCCCGAGACCCGCGACTATTACTGAGTAAAGCGGTGAAGCGTGCCCCTGGGGTCAAGCCCAGGGGTATTTTTTTTCCCAGTTCCAGGCGTGGCGCACGATCGCCTCAAGCGAGCCATAGACCGGTTGCCAGCCGAGCACCTGCCTGGCCTTTCCGGCATCTGCCACCAGCCGCGGCGGGTCGCCGGCGCGGCGTGGCGCGTCCTCGACGCACACTTCACGCCCCGTCACATCACGCACGGTGTCGATCACCTGCTGCACGGAGAACCCGAGGCCGTTGCCCAAGTTGAACGCGGTGCTGGCGCCACCGGCAACCAGGTAGTCCACTGCCAGCGCATGGGCCGAGGCCAGGTCGGCTACATGGATATAGTCGCGAATACAGGTACCGTCGGGGGTGTCGTAGTCGCGGCCGAACACGGTGATGGCGGGGCGCCGCCCCGAGGCCGCTTGCAGGATCAGCGGGATCAGGTGGGTTTCCGGCTCGTGGCGCTCGCCACATTCACCCTCGGGGTCTGCCCCGGCGGCATTGAAGTAACGCAGGCACACCGAGCGCAAGCCGTAGGCGCGGTCGAAGTCCTGGAGAACCTGTTCCACCATCCATTTGCTGCAGCCATAGGGGTTGATCGGCGCCTTGGGGTGCTGCTCGTCGATCGGCACATACTGCGGGTCGCCATACACGGCGGCGGTGGAAGAGAAGATCAGCCGCTTGACCCCGGCGCGAACCATGGCCTGCAACAGCACCAGGGTCGCCGCCACGTTGTTCTGATAGTACCGGCCAGGCTCCGTGACCGACTCGCCCACCTGGATGAACGAGGCGAAATGGAACACTGCATCGAAGCTGTATTCGGCGAACAGGGCATCCAGTGCAGCTGCATCGGCGATGTCGAGTTCCACCCATTTGATCCGGGGCCGTGTGGGTGCAAGGTCAGCCACCACCACGTCATGCCCCTCGGCCAGCAAGTGCTTGACCATGTGCGAACCGATGTAGCCTGCACCACCGACCACCAAGAACTTCATGCAAACCTCCTGGAAGCTGCTGCCCGTACGGACGTCCCTTTGTGGCAACCGGGCGCGCCGGTTGCCGCAACAGGCCTTTGCAGACTCTAGATGGCTATTTGAGGAACAGCCAATTGGACATGCGCTGGCCATCGAGGCGGATGTTGTAGCGCCCATTGTCGTAGTCCGCAGGCAGCTGCGTTTCTTTCCCTGCGGCATTGCGCGCGAACAGTTTCAAGCCTGGCAAAGCCTTGACGCTGAGGGTGCCGGCGAGGGGCTCGACATGGAAGGGCGTCTTGTCATCCTCGCGGGGCACGGCGCGGGTGCCCAGCGAGATCAGCATCGTCCGCGACTGGCTCAATGGCTTGGCATCGAGGCTTTGCACCGCAACACTGGCATAGGGGGTCTGTATCTGGACCTGGATGTTGCTCAGTTGGACCGACTGGCCACCCAGCCAGCCGGTGGCGACCTGGGTCATGGCGGTATCGATGGTGTACAGCCCTTTTTGCCAGTTGCGTTTGAGCTCGCCGGTGTCGCTGGTGGACTCGCTGGCGGTGGCGTCCAGTAGTGACTGGTCTGGATCGCGCAGCACTTTCGCGTCACCCGGGATGACGCTGGGCTGCAACCACGGCAGCTGAGGCGTGGCAGGCATGGCGATCTGCAGCCGGCCTTTCTCCCAGGCCGTGCGCAGCAGGGCCGAGCTGTTCGGGCTGATAGCGCGGTTGTAGAGGGTCTCGGGCGTTGGCGCGAACACATAGCGCGTGGTGGCCTTGCGCACATCCCCGCGCCGGTAGAGCAGGGCCGCGGCGGGGAGGGTGGCGAGCAGCGCCGGGTCGTTGTAGGCGTGCCAGTTGTCGGCGGTGCGCCAACCTTCGATGAATTTTTGCTGGCTGTAGGCGTATTGCATCAGCCCGTCCCAGCCTTGGTGGCTGGCGGTGCCGGCGATGTACAGCGGCAATGAGTGGCGATCGGGGGTGGGAAAGGGCTCGGCGTTCCACTCGGTCACCGTCATCGGCTTGCCGACCACCTGGGCCGCTGCGAGCCAGTCGAGCATGCCGTCGCTGGTCAACGGATTGCGCTCCAACTGCCCGCCACCGCCATAACTGTGAGCGTCGATCACATCACCCGTGGTCAGCGCTGGCAGCGCGCTCAGGCCATTGCCACCCCAGGTGCTGGTGGTGACTATCGGCACCTTTACGCCAAGCCCGCGCAGGTGCTGGATCATGTCGATGTCGAAGCGGTGTTCCAGGTCGTTGAGGAACAGCTTTGATGGGCCTGGCAGCCAGGTCATCTGGACTTCGTCGGCATTCAGCTGTTGGCGCTGGGCGAAGGCCTTGGCCTCGCTCTCGAACAACTTGTAGTGCCTGGGCACGTTCTTGTCTTTCAACAGGGCATTGCCGAAGTGCTGGGTGATGTCGTTCTCGTTAGTGATCAGTACCGCGGCGACCGCCGGGTCGTCCTTGTAGGCCAGGCCGGTATAGCGGTTGACATGGGTCAGGTACTGCTCGGCGAAGGCTTTCATGGCCTGCTGCAGGGTGACGTTGACATAGGCGTAGCCCTTGAGCCCTGCGGCACCGTGGGTCTTGGGCAGCTCATCGAAGCCATAGATGTCATCCGCCGGGGTGACCGGACGCTCGACGTGCAGGTCCAGCCACACATAGATCCCTTCGTCCTTCAGGCTCTTGATCCACAGGTCAAGCTTGCGCAGCGACTCGGCATTGAGCTGGCGCGTGTCGCGCAGGCTGGTCATGTCGCCGAAGACGTTCGGGCTGACCCAGGGCGAGTCGTGATGATGCAGGCGCACCAGGTTGAAACCCAGGGCCGAGAGGCGCTTGGCCTGCACCTTGATCTCTTCGTCTGGGGTGCCGAACAAGGCGTAGGCCGTCAGGTTGGTGCCCCAGAAGCGTGCCGGCGTACCGTCGGCAAACTGCAACTGTTCGCCAACCGCCTTGACGAAGCCACGCTTGCCCGCCGGTATTTCCTGCGCGTTGAGAAACGACAGGTCGACCGGTGACGTGCGCCAGTCGAGCTGGTCGTCGGGCCAGCCGGCAGGGTCGACCATGCCGAAGCGTTCGGTGGGCGTCGGGCCGATGGCAATGTCGCCACTCACCTGCAGTTGTGCCTTGATCTGCTGGCGACCGGGCTCGATCGCCTCGCTGTAGAAGAACGCCCGGACTTCGCTGGGATTGCCGCGTTCGAAGTACACCTTGGCCAACGCCGGCTCGAAGCGCATTTCCAGCCGACGCCCCTGCGCATCATTGCCCCATGACCAGCCACGATTGCCGGGCAACAGTTGCGGGGCGCCCATCTCCCCGGCAACCAGTGCCGGGTCGAAATGGAAGACCATGCCCCCCCCCATCACCTTGGTCTTTCGGCTATGGGCATCCAGGTCGAAGTTCCAGGCCAGGGTGCGTTCGCCGGGCTTGCTGATGTCCGCCTTGAGGTCGAAGTCCAGGTCCTTGTTCTTGCCCTCCAGGGTATAGCGGTAGGGCGCGTTGACCTTGAGCGCGGCATAGAAACCGGTCCAGTCCCAGTCAGCGCCCCAGAAATCGAACTTGGCGATCATCGCCGGCCCGCCACCGCGGGTCACGGTCGGCAAGCCGTTCTGTTCCTCCACCTTGACGGTCCAGGCCGCAGCCTGCGCTGCAAATGGCAGAATCATCAGGCCAGCAAGGAGCGAAACCCGCAGCAACGGGCGCAGTGCAGATGACTTCATTGTCGTTACCTGGGTTGAAGGCCGCGCTGGGGAAGGGGTGCGGGCTGGGCTGCACGCAGTCTGCGGACCATCTGCATGTAAGCCACGCTCAGCCCGGCAACTGACCAGTACACCACGGGGATTACCGTGATGCTGCTGACGGTGAAGATGATCACCAGGATGCCCACCAGGGTGGCCAGCAGCGCCCGCCCCAGTTGGCGTTGTTCGTCATCCTTGTCCGGGAATGCCAGCATGGCCTTGCGCACTCCCCGCAGCACGCAGACGAAGAACGCCACGAACAGCCCCAGGCCCACCAGGCCAACCCTCAGCGCAAGGTTGAGGTAGGTGTTGACGATGTCGATGATGCCGTCGCCCTGGATCATCGACTGCATTTCCGGGGTATTGCGAAAATCGAACGAGCCGAACAGCGGGTTGCGCTGGATGACGATCCACGAGTTGTCGAGCAGGCGCTCGCGGTAGGTGATGTTCTCTTTTTCCAGGTTGCCGATGAACGGCAGCATGTCGAGCACCTTCTCGCCCCCCGGCACCACGGTCAGCAGCGGGATGGCCAGCACCCCGGCCACGGCCAGCAGGCTGAGACGCTTGACCGCGCCCTTGCCGGTGGCGATGAACACCGCGACGATGATTGCCGCGCCTATCCACGGGCCGCGCGACAGTGGGGCGACCAGCCCGGCCGCCAGCAGCAGCGCGCCCATGGCACGTTGCAAGGGGCTGCGCACATAGCCTTGGACGAACAGGAACAGGCCGATCGCAACGCTGATGACATAGCCCAGGGCGATGGCCTGGCCGGTGGTGACGCTGGCGCGCAACGAGCCGCCGCGGCTCAGGTAGCTGGCCATGCTCCACTGCACGCCCATGGCCTCGAGCAGGGCGTTGTACAGCAGCCAATGGCGGACGAACTCGGCCACGCCTATCAGCGCCAGGACGAAGCCGGCCAGCACGAAGGCCAGCATGGCGTCCTTGAAGTCGCTGACCTCGCGCAGGGCACGGCTGGCCACGTAGTACGGCAGGAACACGTCGATATACAGATACAGCGCCTGGCGCAGGGTGTCGGTGAGGGTGGTTTCGCGCAGGTACAGCGCGCCTATCAAAACAATGCTGGCGGCCAGCAGGCGGTCGGGCCACAGGCGCCCGAAGCCAGGTGTGTCGGCCTGCCTGCGCAAGGCCAGGGCGGCGGGTAGCAACACGCACAGGGTCAGCAGGCGGACGTGGTTCAGGTCGAACAGGTAGTTGATCACCCCGAAGCCGGGTATCGGCACCGTGGCAGGGGGCATCACGAACAGCAGCATGAAGAACAGCGCCATGATGTTGCGTTCGCGCCGTCCCGCCAGGTACATGATGACCGCCGCAGCCCCGGCGTATATCCAGAAGCTGTACGAGACGAAGGCCAGCAGTGTCAGGGCGAACCACAGGTTGCGTCGCCGCTTGAAATCGCGTTCGGGAATCAGGTCGCTGGCGGGGCCACGTGCGAGCACGAACACCACGGTGGCGAGGAACAGAATGACGACAAGCGCACGAAAATGTTCAGGCATTGGCAACGGCACCTATCCGCTGGTGGAGGACGGCTAGCATCATGGCTAATTGAAACTATAGTGACTTCTTAGACATCCAGTCAGGGATTGAAGCCATGCCGTCTGTTGAAGTGTCTGCATCGGTGAGTCTTCGCAAGCGCGCATTAGGGGCCGGGGCCTGGAACCTGGTGTCGTTGATCGCGTCGCAGGTGATGCGCCTGGGCGGCAACCTGATCATGGCGCGTTTGCTGTTACCGGAAATGTTCGGGGTGATGGTCATCGCCACCACCGTTTCGGTACTCCTTCACTTGCTCTCCGATGTCGGCCTGCGGCAGAACATCATCCAGAGCCACCGTGGCGACGACCCGCTGTTTCTCAATACCGCCTGGAGCGTGCAGATCGTCCGCGGTTTCGTGCTCTTCGCACTGACCCTGCTGCTGGCCCTGGCGGCCTGGTTCGCCCAGTTGGGCAACCTGTGGCCGGCAGACTCCACCTACGCTGCGCCCGAGCTGCCACTGGTGCTGGCGGTGACCGGTATTTCGGCGGTGATCTACGGTTTTCAATCAACCAACATAGATGTGGCGGTGCGCACTTTTCAGCAGAAGCGCGTGGTACTGGTGGAGCTGGCATCGCAGATCGTCGGGCTGATCGTCATGCTGGTGATCGGCTACTTCACCCGTTCCATCTGGTCGCTGGTGATTGCCGGCCTGGCGGGCGCCCTGACCGGTACGGTGCTGGGCCACCTGGTGTTCCAGGGCCCGAAAAGCCGCCTGCAATGGGACCGCAGCGCGCTGAACGAACTGGTGGTGTTCGGCCGCTGGATCCTGTTGTCCTCGATCGTTGGCGTGCTGGCCATGTACGGCGACCGCATGTGGTTCGGCGCCAGCATGAGCGCTGCCGAGCTTGGGGTGTATTCGATCGCCGTGCTGATTCTGGGCTCGCTGCAGACCGGCTTGTTGAAACTGGTCGGCACGGTGGCGCTGCCGGCGTTCAGCGAGGCCGCCAGGACCGGTGACCATGATCGGCTCAGGGCGCTGTATTACCGTTTCAGGTTGCTGGTGGACCTGGCCATGCTGTTCACCTGTGGCGTATTCATTACCGCCAGCCCACTGCTGATTGGCTGGATGTACGACGAGCGCTATACGGCCGCAGGCACTATGCTCAGCATTCTGTCGCTGTCGTTCTTTACGCTGCGCTACACCCTGGCGCACCAGATCTGGATCGCCCAGGGGCTGACCAAGTACCAGGCCATGGACAACATCATCCGCCTCGTTGCGCTGTGGCTGGGGTTGCCGTTGCTGCTGGCCATCGGTGGCGTGCAATGGGCTATCTGGGGGGTTGCCCTGCACACGTTCCCGACCTTGGTACTGATTGTGTATGTCAATCGCAAGCTCGGTATCTTCAGTGTCTGGCGCGAGCTCATGGTGTTGCCGATGATCGCCGTCGGCGCGCTGTTCGGTGAGTTGGCAACGCGTTTCTTCAACTGGCTTTGAACCCCTTGCAACAACGCGCGGTGTCCAGGCGGCGACAGCGGTTTACCTGGTTTTGGCACAACAATGGTGGGGGCTGGGGATCATGGGCAAGCTTCTGTTCTTTACGCAGCTGTCGGGGCGCAGGGTGTTCCTGCGCAACTGTGCCGTGCTGGGTATCGGCGCGGTGGTGTTCGGCAAGGCGGTGGCCGAAGGTCCTGCCAGCTCTCCCGCTGATCCTGTCGGCAGCAGTGCCCCGGGCGGGTTCGTGGTCATCAACGGCTGGGTCCTGCCTTCGAGCTATTTCCGGGACGGGCAGGCATGATCCGTGACTACCAGGCGCAGAAGACCCTGCGCGAGGATTATGACGTCTGCATCATCGGTGCCGGGCCCGCCGGCATCACACTGGCGCTGCGCCTGGCGCAGGCAGGCTGGAAAGTGGTGCTGGCCGAGGGCGGCGGGCACGACTACTCGCCGCGTTCGCAGGCGCTGTACCAGTGCACCTCGACCGGCCTCGAGCTGTACCCCCATGAAACCCGCCTGCGCTACCTTGGCGGCACGTCCAATCACTGGGCCGGCCGTTGCCGTCCGTTCACGCCCTCCGATTTCGCGCTCCCGCCCCCAGGCGAGCTGCCAGGCTGGCCCATCGCCTATGCCGAAGTGGAACCTTACCTGGCAGCGGCCATGGAGATTGTCGACCTGCCGCAGGGCGCACAATTCCAGGCAGAGAACGCTGGACTCAAGGGCGGTGATTTCGAGCCGGACAAGTTCCTGCTCAGCCCACCGACGCGTTTCGCGCAGAAATACGCCGCAGCGCTCAACGATACCGCCGGGCTGGATGTTTTCATCAACTGCAACTGCGTCGACCTCGAGTTTGACCAGGCCACGGGGCGTCTGGCGGCTGCGGTGGTATCCGACTATGACCGGCAGCGCCAGCGGCTGGTGGCCAGGCACTTCATCCTGGCGACAGGGGCCCTGGAGAACGCCCGGCAGTTGCTTAACAGCACGTCCCTGCGCAAGGCTGGCGTGGTCACCCAGGATGGGTTGGTGGGGCGCTGCCTGATGGAGCACCTCAACGTCGAGATGGGCACCTTCATCCTCGAGGACGGCCAGACTGGCGAGCCGCGCCAGTACTACACCAGCGATGCCTTCGTCAGCGAGTACAAGGCTGGCAAGGGCAATGTCTCGGCCACGGTGCTCGATGAAGTGCGCACCTTCGGCCGCACCGCCGAGGTCAAGCACTTCCTGGAGAACCTGCTCTGCGAGATGAACCTCGCCCACAAGGTCAACTTCATCGCCAATTTCAGCTGCCCGGGCGAAGGGGTGCTCAGCACCATGATCGAACAGTACCCCAATGCGCAAAGCCGGCTCTCGCTGCTCGAAGAGAAGGACGAGCTGGGTGTGTCCAAGGCCAACGTCAACTGGGTGCTTACCGCAAACGACCGCCACACCATCCAGTGCATCGGTAGCGAGCTTGCCAAACAGTTCGTCGAAACAGGCCTTGGCTTCGTAAGGCTGAACGAGTACGTCTACGACGCCGAGATACCGCTGAAGATGCAGCCTCACGCGCACCATATGGGCACCACGCGGATGGCCGCCTCGGCGCAGTACGGTGTGGTCGACCGCGACTGCAAGGTATTCGGCACCGACAATCTTTATGTCGCCGGCAGCAGCATCTTCGCCACCGGCGGCGCCTCCAACCCGACCATGCCGCTGTTGCAGTTCGCCCTGCGGTTGGCGGATCACCTCGATCAAAGGCTGAAAATGGCGCGCGGTGCGCTCACCTGAGCAGCCAGCGCAGTGTCAGGGCAACAGCAGGGTAGGTAAGGGAGTGAGCGCGGGGCGGTCAGCATCAACAAGAACGAGACCGCATTCGCCTCAGGGACAGTCCAGGATCGCTTTATTTGCGAGGCTAGCAGCATGTATGGATGGATACGCAAAGCATTGGCCAACTACGCCAACTCGACCGGGCGCGCTGGCGGGACCTACAAGAAGTTCTGCAATCCGAATGCCCGCGACTGGGGCGCTTACCTGACCCGCTGGGGCAAGTTCTACTCCGTGGGCAGCAACGTTCATATCAACCCCGGGTGCAATGTCACCGACCCGCGCCTGGTGCGCCTTGGCAGCAACGTCGGGTTGTCGGACTGCACGCTGATCGGCCACGACGGCGTGGTTGCGCTGATCGAGATCTGTTACGGCAAACAACTCGACTCGGTCGGTTTCATCGACATCCGTGACAACTGCTTCATCGGCCACGGTGCGATCGTGATGCCGCGCGTGACCATCGGCCCCGACTCGGTGGTTGCCGCCGGGTCCGTGGTCACCAAGGATGTGCCGCCCGGTACCGTGGTCGGTGGCAATCCGGCGAAGTTCATCTGCACCACCGAGGCGCTGATCAAGCGCGTCGAGGAACGCTGCGCCGCGTACCCCTGGATAGATCTGGTCAAGCAGCGCCAGGGTGCCTATGACCCGGCATTGGAGCCGAAACTGGCCGCTGCGCGAGGCCAGTACTTCTTTGGGGATGGCAGCCATGGCTAGCAAACCTGTCGATGTGATGGTGGTCAACTTCAATACCGCCGGCTTGCTCCAGCCGATGTTCGACGCCCTGCGCCAGGCCGACGGCGACAAGCTGGCGAGTTACCTGGTGGTGGACAACGCCTCGGTCGACGATTCGGTCGAGCGTCTGGCCAAGGTCTGCCCCGAGGCCGTACTGGTCAGCAACCAGAAGAACGTCGGTTTCGGCCGGGCCAACAACCAACTGCTGGCGCACCTGAACGGCAAGTACGCGCTGCTGCTCAACACCGATGCGTTCGTCGCCAGGGATACCTTGGACAAGACCCTCGAGTACATGGACGCGCACCCGGAATGCGGGGTGCTGGGCGTACGCCTGGAGGGGCGCGACGGCGACCTGCAACCCAGTTGTCGCTATTTCCCGACTCCCTTGAACGTGTTCGTGGCACGCACCGGGCTCGGGCGCTTGTTCCCGGGTTTGAAGATGGTCGACGAGATGGACTGGGACCACGGCTCGGTGCGCGAGTGCGACTGGTTGCCCGGCTGCTTCTACCTGGTGCGGCGCGAGGTGCTCGACCAGGTGGGCCTGTTCGACCCGCGCTACTTCCTTTACTACGAAGAAGTCGACCACTGCAAACGGGTCAAACAGGCCGGCTGGAAGGTGGTGTTCTATCCCCACACCACGGTGGTGCATATCGGCGGCGAAAGCTCCAAGTCGGTCGCTGAGCTTGAAGCGGCCAGCCGCCAGATCTCGGCCTACCAGATCGAAAGCGAACTGCTGTACTTCCGCAAGCATCATGGGCTGGCAGGGTTGATCCTGCACATGGCGCTGGTGACCCTCGGCGATCTGGTGCTGGCCCTGAAGGCCTTGTTGAAAGGGCGGGGGCGGGCAGCCATTACGGCGTGCTGGCGGCATTGCCGGGCCACCTGGGCGCTGTTGTTCGACACCCGTTTTGCAAGCCAACCCACACGGTAGGTGACGCCATGTTCGAGAATATTCGTGCCGATCTGCGGGCCCATGGTGGTGACTGGGGCGCCCAAGGCTTCTGGGTGTTGCTGGTCTATCGCTTCGGGCGTTGGCGCTACGGGGTGCGCCCGGCCTTGCTGCGCAAGCCGCTGTCGCTGGTCTACAAAGTGCTGTTCAAGTGGGTGCAGATACTGACCGGCGTCGAGCTGCCGTGTGAGGTGCAGATCGGCCGCAACTTCGTCATCGATCACTTCGGCGGCATCATCATCAGCGGCTATGCGCGTTTCGGCGATGATTGCCGGATCCGCAACGGCGTGGTGGTGGGCTTGAAGAATGTCAGCGAACCAACCGCGCCGGTGTTCGGCAACAACGTCGATATCGGCGCCGGCGCCAAGGTGCTGGGCAATATCCGCATTGGCAACAACGTGGTGATCGGCTCCAACGCCGTGGTGCTGGTGGACGTGCCGGACAACTGCCTGGCGGTGGGGGTGCCTGCGACCGTGAAGGCGCGCAAGCCCGCCGAAGCGATGCCGTGCTCATGAGGCAGGCAACACTGCCCAGCGCCAGCAGGAGGGCGCCATGCTGAAAGGGATTGGTGTGGTGGTGATTGGCCGCAACGAGGGCCAGCGCCTGCAGCGCTGCCTGGCGTCACTGGCCGGACGTGCGCAGCAGGTGGTGTATGTCGACTCGGGCTCGACCGATGGCTCGCAGGCCTTGGCCCTGGGCTTGGGCGTGGAGGTGCTGGCGCTGGACATGACCCGGCCCTTTACCGCTGCGCGAGCACGTAACGAAGGCTTCGCCTGCCTGCAATCTTTGTTGCCGACACTAAGCTACGTGCAGTTCGTCGACGGTGATTGTGAAGTCGTCGACGGCTGGCTGCAGCAGGCCTGCGAATTTCTCGATGCACGTCCGGAAGTGGCGGTGGTGTGCGGTCGGCGCCGCGAGCGCTTTCCGCAGCATTCGGTCTACAACCTGCTGTGCGATCTGGAATGGGACACCCCGGTGGGCGAGGCTCGGGCCTGTGGGGGTGATGCGTTGATGCGTGCCGATGCGTTCAGGGCCGTGGGCGGCTTTCGCGCGGGGCTGATCGCCGGGGAAGAGCCCGAGCTGTGTATTCGCCTGCGGGGGGGCGGCTGGAAGATCTGGCGCCTGCCCGCTGAAATGACCCTGCACGATGCCGCCATGACCCGTTTCAGCCAGTGGTGGCGGCGCAGCCTGCGCGCAGGCTACGCGTTCGCCGAGGGCGCCTTCCTGCATGGCGCGCCTCCTGAGCGGCATTGGCAGCGTGAGTCGCGTCGTGCCTGGGTCTGGGGGCTGGGCATACCGCTGGCAATCGTGGCTGCGTGTTTACTGCTGGGGGGCTGGGGGTTGCTGCTGTTGCTGCTCTATCCGCTGCAGGCCGTGCGCCTGGCGCGCCGTGGTGGCCGCTCGGTTCGCGAGAACTGGCTGCAGGCAGTGTTCCTGGTACTGGGCAAATTCCCGGAGATGGTCGGGCAGATGCGGTTTCTGTTGAACCGGTTCACTGCCGGCAAGACGGTGTTGATCGAGTACAAGTGAGAGGCCCATGGCGTTCAGATCGTTACTCAAGAGTGTGCTCACTTTGCAACCCGGCTATTCATTGCGGGCGTTGAACAACAAGTTCAAATTGCTGGTGCTGATCATCACCCAGTGGAGGGACCTGCAGCCGTTCCTGCGGCACATGGAAGCTGCGCTGGGCAAGGGAGGCTTCGACAAGCTCGGCGTCGATTGCATCGGCATGGTGCAGTGGCCCTATATCAGCAAGTGCTGGTCGGTGCGTGAACGCCTCGACGCCGTGGCCTCGCACTACCAGCTGGTGACGGCGCAGTTCCCGACCCTGTTGCTGCTGGGCCGGGACGAGCGGCGGACATTGTGCGATCTGTCAGGCTTTTCTGCCGACTGCACCCTGGTCCTGGACCGGCCGATCTGGTTCAAGCGCGAAGGCGAACTGGTGCTCAACCTGTTCCAGGGCGACCTGCGTGTGGCGTCACTGGCTTTCACCCTGCAGCGCACGGCGGCAGGCCTGTGCCTGTTCATCGGCGCGGTGCAGGGGATTCACAAGGGTATCGACAGCGAGCGCTCGCTGGCCATCTACCGCGACCTGACCAAGGACTTCGAAGGGCTGCGCCCGCGCAGCCTGCTGCTCGAGGCGCTCAAATGCCTGGCCAGGGCGGTCGGGGCTGATGGCTTGTATGCGGTGGGCGACAACTATCGACATCACCGGCATCCATACTTTGGCGCCGAAAAGTCCCAGGACCTGGCCGCCAACTACGACGCCATCTGGCTGGAGCATGGCGCAGTGCCCAGCGAGCGCGAAGACTTCTTCAGCATCCCGCTGGCGGCAGCGCAACGCGCGGCAGAAGACATCGCGCCGAAGAAACGCGCCATGTACCGCAGGCGCCAGGCCTTGCTCGAGGCGTTGTTCGCACAACTTGAAGCTGCGCTGGCGGCCAGTGTGGGCCAACTGCAGGTACATCGGCAACGGCTGGGCTATGCCCTGGCGTTGCAGGAGGCCAGTAAGCCGACAGCCGGGCATTCGCCGCTGGCAAAGGCTGCGCAACTGTTCCGACAGGCCCTGCGCGAACCCCGGGCGGACCAGCGTTTCATGGCGTACATACGCAAGGCCGGGCTATATCCGACCCTGAGAAAGGTCTGGCGGGAACTGTTGCGCCATGGTCCGGCGCTGCTGTGGAAACCACCCGCCGAGCAGCGTCACGACTTGCCCCTGGATGCCCCGGGCGTGGCGGCCAGCACGCTGTTCCCCGGGCAAGTCCTGCTGATTTGCGAGGCTGACCCGGCACAAGCGCCTGATGCCCGTCCTGCACAGCTGCGGCACATGCTGGTCGAGCTTGGCTACACCTGCACGGTGGTGGACTGGCGCAATCCACAGGCCTGCCTGGATGCCCTGCAAACCTGCGCGGCAGTCATCCTGCACCGCTTGCCTTACTGTGCGCAGCTGTCGAGGCTGGTCGAAGAGGCCTGCCGCCTCAAGGTCACCTCTTGCTGGGATGCCGACGAGCTGATCTTCGACCCGCAGGCGTATCGCCAGGGCAACGACCTGAATGGTTTGAACGACGCGGATGTGGGCAAGCTGATGGCGGCCGTGGCCCTGCACCGGCAGGCACTGCTGGCGTGCGAGTACGCAATCGCGTCGAGTGCGGCACTGGCGGCAGCGATGCAAGAGGCGGGGGCCCGGCAGGTCACGGTGGTCGAGTGCAGCCAGCAGTTGGGCCAGATCCTTCCGGCCCTGCCTGGCGTTCGCCCACGCAGGCTGCTGTCGGCGAACATCTTCTTCGCCCCCCGGAGTTTCGGTGGCGCCACGGTTGTTGCCGAGCAGATGGCGCGGTTGCTGGCGGCCACTTCGCCCTGGCAGCAATTCGTCTTCACATCGCTACCGCCGGCCGACACGCCCCCCTACAGCCTGTATAGATACCAGGCGCAGCAGGCTGCAGTGCTTGGCATCGGCCTGCCAGACCAGCGTTCGGCCCTTGAAGACTTCGAGAACCGCGCAACCCTGCCGCTGTTCGACGCCGTGCTCGAGCGCGTCGCCCCGGACCTTGTGCATCTGCATTCGATCCAGGGGCTGGGCGCGCTGCTGGCCGAAAGCTGTGTGCGGGCGGGCATACCTTTCGTGGTGACCTTGCATGACGCGTGGTGGATCTGCGGGCGTCAGTTCATGATCAATGGCCACGGACAATACTGCGGGCAAACGCGTATTCGCGCCGAGGTGTGTGCCGTCTGTGTCGAGGATGCGCCGCTCAACGCCTACCGTCAGCAGGCCCTGGCCGCCACCCTGCGCAAGGCCAGCCTGCTGTTGGCGCCAAGCCGCTTCGCCCGCGACCTGTACGTGGCCAATGGCTTCGACGCGGCGAAGATCCGCATCAACCGCAACGGCATCCTGGCCCCCGGTGCGGGCTACCACAAGCAACCGGGGGCCTTGCTGCGCTTCGGTTTCGTCGGGGGCAACACCGCAATCAAGGGCATCAACCTGATCACCCAGGCGTTTGCCGGGCTACCCCGCTCGGACTACGAACTCAAGGTGGTCGACAACCTGTTGCACCTGGGTTTCCGCTCGTTCAACCGGCACAGCGTAAAGATCCCGGGCAGCGTCAGCATCATCCCTGGCTACACCCAGGACGACATCGACGCGTTCTTTTCCGGCATCGACGTGTTGCTGTTTCCGACCCAGTGGAAGGAGACCTTCGGCCTTGCCGTGCGCGAAGCGCTGGTGCGCGACGTCTGGGTGATCAGCACCGACGCGGGGGGCACGGTCGAGGACATCGTCGACGGGGTCAACGGCACCATCATCCCGTTGAGCTCCGACCCACGGTATCTGCGCGATGCGCTGGCCGATGCGCTTGAGCATCCGGAGCGCTTCGCGCACCCACACAACGCATTCAAGGGCAGCATCACGCTGTGCAGCGACCAGGCCCTGGAGCTACAGGGCATCTATGCGGACGTCATCGAGGGCATTGCAACGGCACACCCTGCGCCGTCAGCACTGAAAAGCCTGAAATAGGGGGCCGGATGCCGCCGGGGCGGCCCAGCTCATTCATCACGCGGGTATGGACTCGGATTCCAATGCGCATTGCTTATTTCATCAATCAGTACCCCAAGGTCAGCCACAGTTTCATTCGCCGTGAAATTCTCGCGTTGGAGCGCCAGGGTTTCGAGATTCAGCGCATTGCCTTGCGTGGCTGGGATGCCGAACTGCAGGACGACGAGGATGTGCAAGAGCAGGGCAAGACACAGTACGTGCTGCAAGGCGGCGTGAAAGCCCTGCTCAAGCCCGCGCTGCAGGTGTTGCGCCAGCAGCCCGGGCGCTTTTTCGCCAGCCTGTGGCTGGCCCTGCGCCTGGGTCTGCGGGCTGACCGGGCATGGCCCTACCACTTGATCTACCTGGCCGAGGCCTGCCGTGTGATGCAGTGGCTGCAGGCATCGGGCGCGGTGCATGTGCACGCGCATTTCGGCACCAACTCGACCGAGGTGGTGATGCTGGCCCGCGCCTTGGGCGGTCCGGCCTACAGCTTTACCGTGCATGGCCCCGAGGAGTTCGACAAGCCACAGTTCCTGCATGTGGGCGAGAAGGTGCGGCGCGCCGCATTCGTCGCGGCGGTCAGCTCCTACGGGCGCAGCCAGCTGTTCCGCTGGGTGGCGCACGAGCACTGGGGCAAGGTCAAGGTGGTGCACTGTGGCCTGGAGCGCAGCTTCCATGATGTGCCCGCCGTGGCTGCACCCAGCGCGCCGCGGCTGGTGTGCGTTGGCCGCTTGTGCGAGCAGAAAGGCCAGTTGCTGTTGCTTGAGGCCGCACGGCTGCTGGCGGCGCAGGCGGTGGAATTCGAGCTGGTGCTGGCCGGGGACGGCGAAATGCGCGAGCAACTACAAGCCCTGATCGCCCGGCACGGCCTGCAGGCGCAGGTGCGCATTACCGGCTGGATCAGCAGCGCACAGGTACGCGAGGAGATCCTCGCCGCCCGCGCGCTGGTCTTGCCAAGTTTCGCCGAGGGCCTGCCGGTGGTGATCATGGAAGCCATGGCCTTGCGCCGCCCGGTGCTGACCACCTATGTGGCGGGTATCCCCGAGCTGGTAACCCCAGGCGAGAACGGCTGGCTGTTCCCGGCGGGGGCGGTGGAGGAACTGGCCGCGGCCATGGCCGATTGCCTGGCGCAACCTGCGCAAGAGCTGCAGCGCATGGGGGAGGCGGCGTACCAGCGCGTGCTGCAACGCCATGACATCGATACCGAAGCGGCCCGGCTGGCCAGCTACTTCAAGGCATCCGCATGATCATCCTACTGAGCTGGCTGTTGGGCGCCGCGGCGCTGCTTGTCCTGTTTCCGGTGCTGGTACTGTTCGTCCAGGTGTTGCTCGGCTGCCTGCCCGCCCGGCCGCTGCCCATGGCCACAGGCGAGCGGGCGCGGGTAGCGGTGCTGGTGCCGGCGCACGACGAGGCCTCGGTCATTCGTGCCACCCTCGCCAGCATTACCCCGCAACTGGCCGCAGGTGACCGCCTGCTGGTGGTGGCGGACAACTGCAGTGATGACACCGCCACGCTTGCTCGGCAAGCGGGCGCGCAAGTGGTCGAGCGCCAGGATGATCGGTTGCGAGGCAAGGGCTACGCACTGGATTTCGGTGTGCGCCACCTGGCGGACGACCCACCGCAGGTGCTGATCGTCATCGACGCCGACTGCCTGGCGGACGTAGGCGCTATCGAGCGGTTGGCGCGTTGCTGCAGCGAAACTGCGCGGCCCGTGCAAGCCCTCTACCTGATGCATGCGCCAGCCGGTGCCGGGCTGAAGGTGCAGATCGCCGAGTTTGCCTGGCGGGTGAAGAACCTGGTGCGCCCGCGTGGTTGGGCGTGGTTGGGCCTGCCTTGCCAACTGATGGGCTCGGGCATGGCGTTGCCGTGGCGCGACCTTGCGCTGATCGACCTGGCCAACGGGCACCTGGTCGAAGACCTGAAGCTGGGGCTGGACCTGTGTCGCAACGGCAAACCACCGCTGTTCTGCCCGCAGGCGCAGGTCTACAGCCAGTTTCCGAGCAGTGATGAAGGCCTGGCAATACAGCGCACTCGCTGGGAACACGGCCACCTTGGCGTACTGCTTGCCGACGCCCCTCGGCTGCTGCTGAGCGCGTTGACTCGAGGCAACGGGCGCTTGCTGGCCATGGCCATGGATCTCTTGGTGCCGCCGCTGGCCCTGCTGGTGCTGACATTGATGGCCTTGCTGGGCATTACCTGGTTGGCGTATGCGCTGTTTGGCATGTTGTGGCCGGCATTGCTGGCCACGCTGGCCATGGCCCTGCTGGGTAGCGCGGTGCTGCTGGCCTGGCTGCGTTTCTGCCGCGAGCAGATGCCCTTTTCGGTGTTGCTGTATGCGCCTTGTTACGCGGCGAAGAAGATCCCGTTGTATCTGGGGTTTCTGGTGCGGCGCCAGGTGGAATGGGTGCGTTCGAAACGGGATGACAGCTGATGACGGATCGTACATGGCAACAGCGCTGGGCCACTGTCGTCGACAAACTGCAGGTGGTGGCTGACGCGGCTGATGAGCAACGGCTGCTCGACACTTTGTTGGCACCGCAAGCGCCCACCGTGCTGGGTTTCGTCAATGCCCACGCCATGAACCTTATGGCGGCCAATGGTGAATTCTACAAAGCGCTGGTGGCCGCCGACCTGTTGCTGCGAGACGGTTCGGGCATGGGGCTGCTGTACCGCCGTCTGGGCCTTGCGCCTGGCTTGAACATGAACGGTACCGATTTCATTCCCCGTGTGCTGGCGGCCTGCAAAGGCCGGCGGGTCGCCCTGTGGGGCACTCGGGAGCCTGCCCTGGCCCAGGCGGCGCAGCACTGCGAAGCCCGCTTCGGCGTGCGGCTGGTGTCGGTGCACGATGGCTTCGCCGACATGGAGACCTATCTGCGGCTTGCCCGCGAACTGCAACCCGAGCTGATCGTGCTGGGCATGGGCATGCCCAGGCAGGAACTGGTTGCTGCCCGGCTGGTGGCCGTTTCCGGGCCATGCCTGATCGTATGTGGCGGGGCGATCCTGGACTTTCTGGGGGGAGGGGTGGAGCGCGCCCCAGCCTGGATACGACGGCTGGGCATGGAGTGGCTGTACCGCTTGATGAAGGAGCCCAGGCGCTTGTTTGGCCGCTATGTACTGGGTAACCCCTTGTTTGTGTTGCGAACCCTGGCCTGCAGCAAGGCGCGTGGCACCGCCGGTTCCGGTGTGCCGGACAGTGAGCCCTGAACCGTCTGAATGGTGGGGCGCGCCGCAGCGATGGCGCAGTACTGCTACAGTGATATCAATCGCCGCCAGACAGCAAAAACAATAAACAGGCGAAATGCAGCATCAGCCCCTGAATGAACGCCACCCTGGTGGCCGGACGCTCAGGCGGGCTCTTGAATCAGGGGGTCTTGCCGCATGCAGGGATCGATATTGCGCGCTCGCGTTCACGCCATCCGTGGCACCTCAATCACTGCAGTGCAATACAACCCCGGCAGGCTTGCCGGGGCGCGACCGCTATCGCCCGTTGATTTCGTATCGTGTTCAGCCTGATGCAAGGGTGTTCGCCACGCTCACATTGATGAGGCCTGACAATGGTTTTGGAACCCAGAAGCAGTCGTCCCGTACTCCAGCGCAGAAGCAACGTCAGCAACGCGGTGCAGGCGGGCCTTGACGGTATTGCGGTGACTGGTGTCGCCTGGTACCTGATCTACGAACAGTTTGGCTACATCACCTCCGACTACGTGATCATGCTGCTGTTGCTGATCGGTGCGTTGGCGGTGATCTACGACCACTACGCCATCTACCGCACCAACGTCGGCCTGACGGTCAAGGCCTTCAGGCTGTTCAAGGCCTGGTCGGCGACCTTCTGCTTCCTGGTGGTGATGGCGTTCCTTACCAAACAGAGCGAATCCTATTCGCGGCTGCTGGTCGGGGAGCTGTTCGTCATCGGTTATTTCGTCCAGTTGTTCCTGCATGTTGCGGTGCGTGAAGTGCAGAAACGCTTCATGGCCCATGCGTACCGTATGGAGAACGCGCTGATCATCGGCAACGGTGAACTGGCCGATTTCCTTTATCGCAAGATCAGCAACAACCCCTGGTTTGGCGAACGAGTGGTGGGTTGTGTGTTGTTCGACGAAGCCGATGCAGCGCAACGGACGGACGGGCAGCCAGGCCCGCCGGTACTTGGGCATATTTCCAAGCTCGACGAGATTGTCGCCCAGCACGCCATTCGCACGGTGTACCTGGTAACGCCGCTCGGCGGCTCCGAAGTGATCAACGATATCTACTTGAAGCTGCTGGAAAAATGCATTGCCGTGAACTGGGTGCCGGATATCTTCTCGCTGCGCTTGATCAACCACAGCGTTCGCGAAATCGCCGGCATCCCGGTACTGACCTTGTCCGAGACACCTTTGACCGGCATGAGCCTGTTCCTCAAGAACGTCGAGGACCGAGTGCTGGCGGCGCTTATCCTGCTGTGCATTTCGCCGGTACTGCTGGTTGTCGCCCTGGTGATCAAGCTCGATAGCCCCGGGCCGGTGTTCTTCCGCCAGGAGCGCATGGGCTGGACCGGCGAATCGTTCCGCATCTGGAAGTTCAGGAGCATGCATGTGCACCAGCCCGAGGCCGGCGTGCTCCAGCAGGCGCAGAAGAACGACCCACGGTTGACCCGGGTGGGTGCCTTCATCCGCCGTACCAGCCTGGATGAGCTGCCCCAGCTGTTCAACGTGCTGACCGGGGAGATGTCGCTGGTGGGCCCGCGCCCGCATGCGCTGCAACACGACACGCAATACTCCCAGGACATCGTCGACTACTTTGCCCGCCACAACATCAAGCCCGGCATGACTGGCCTGGCCCAGGTACGTGGCTTCAGGGGGGAAACCAAGGACATCGCGCAGATGGTCCAGCGCGTGAATTCCGATATCGAGTACATCAACAACTGGTCGCTGTGGCTCGACTTCGTGATTCTGGTACGCACGCTCAATGCCTTCACCGGCAAACACGCCTACTGAGTAGTGTCGGGCTGACCGGCGGGCCGACGGCCGGTCACACATCCCGCCCCGCAGCACTACACTTGCCCGGTGATGGCGACCTGCCTGCATCGGCCTGGTCGCCCCTTCAAGGATGAAAGACCCAGCCACTGTCGGTCCGCAGCGCGGACCGGCCGTGTCCTGCAAGGAGACGCAGGTCGATGGTCATCAAGCGAATGAGCAAGGTTCGCGTGCCAGCAATGGCCCGTGAGCCGTCGAAAAGTGGCAATGAACTCCAGGGAGCGGTCGAAGGGTTGCTGGCCAGCCCGCTGTTCGTCAAGTCGCGGCGCCTGGGCAGCCTGCTCAGTTACCTCGCCCAGCGCAGCCAGCAGGGCGGCGAGGGCATCCCCAGCGAATACGATATCGGCATCGCGGTGTTTCGCCGGGATCCTGCGGTGTATTGCACGGGCGACGACCCGGTGGTACGGGTGCAGATCGGTCGCCTGCGGCGCAAGCTTGCGGACTATTACGCCACGCATGGGGCTCATGAGCCGTTGCGCCTGAGCGTGCCTGCCGGTGGTTATCGGCTGTGCTGCGAACGGTGGGGCGCGCCGTTGGCCGATGGTCGGCCGGCGGTACTGTGCGTGCGGCCGTTCAGTTGCCTGACCAGCCTGGGTGGGGCGTTCGCGCGGGGGTTGGGCGAGGAGTTGTGCGACTTGCTGTTCCATGGTTTCGAGCGTGCCTCGGTGCGCGTGCGTTTACCACGGGGGGCACCGACGCCAGGCGAACTCACCCATGAGCATGCCTACCTGCTCGAGGGCAGTGTGCGGGCCGAAGCCAACCGTGTGCGGGTGGCGGTGCGTCTGCTGGACGTGGGGGCGGGCAGCCTGCTCTGGTCGGCCCGCTTCGACCGAGGCGGACCATTGCTGATCGCCACCGAGCAGGAGCTGGCCGAGGCCATCTGCCACTGCGTGATCGGTCAGTTCGTCCGGCACACAGGGTGATACCGCCGGGGCGAACCCCGGCGGCCAAGGCTCAGGAAGGGATGATCCACTTCTGGTCGGAGTACATGTAGGTGGCGCTGTTGGCGAAGGTCAGGTCGATCTCCTGGGCATTGGAGCGTGAGCTGCTGAACATGGTGCTGGTCTGCACGTCCTGTTGGAACCACACCAGGATGCTTTCCTTCGGCGTGAGGCTGGTGCTGCCCTGTACGACCGCACTGGTGGCCACGTAGATCGGCGTGCTCACTTGCTTGCCGTCGATGCCGGTGGACAGCTGGTTGACGCCCGGATGGATCGAACCGTACTTGTTGATCAAGGTGACCGCCGTTTCCGGTCCACCGGTGGAAGGCGCCCCGAGTATGCCTGCATCGTCGAGGATCGATTGTTGTCCGAGGCCGATGGTGACGATATTGGTGGCCGTGGTCACCGTGACATTGTCCTGGAAGGTGTTGGTGCCAAACAGCTGGTACTGGGGCGTCCAGCTGAAAGTGTTGTTCATCAGGTACTTGTCGTAGGACTGCCAGACCACGTTGTACGCAGCGTCTCCGACCTTCTTGGCGAAGCACAGCTTGTACTTACCGTCCTTGAGAGTACGCAGGTCATCGGCGGCAATCTGGATGTTCACCGATTTGGTAACGGCATCGGTGATGGTGCGGAACAGATTGGCGTAGTGGCTTTGCTCAAGGGGCTGGGTTCGGCCAAGCAGGGCCTTGACCGCTTGTTGCACCTGTTCCTGGCGCTGCTGGGCGACGGCGAGCTGTTGTTTGCTTGCGGCATTCGAATTGCTCATGGTGTCCCTCTGTCCTTGTTGAGTGATGGTTGCCGAATTCCGGCCTGTGCCGGGGTGTCGACCAGGCCACTCTAGGCGGGGCGAAAGGGCCGGCGAAGTATCACGGTGTTACAAGGCAGCGGCTGTCATGCCGCCCACTCAAATGAACAAGGGCCGCAATGCGGCCCTTGTTGCTCGTGCAGTTATGCAAGCAAGGCTTAGGCCGTGCTCTTGACGTTGGCGTCGGCCCAGGTGAAGTTCCAACTGGTGCGCTTGCCCTTGGCCACTTCGATGAGCTTGTTTTCGTAGGTCGTATGGCTGATCTCGCCGGTGAACGTCAATGTGCGTGCGCTGTTGTTGCCTGTGACTTCGCCCGGCGTGCCGTTGGACAGGATCATCGCTTTCTTGAGGTCTTCCGCGGATGGCGCGCTGGCCTGGTTCTTCTCGACGGTTACGAAATGCATGGTTACACCTCCTGTGTGGGTTTAACCTCGGCACGGCGCGGCGCGCAGGCCGAGGGGCACACTGTAGGCGCGTGGTGGGCAGGGGCTTAAGTTACAAGGCAGGCGCCGAAGTAACAGAGCGTAACTCCATGGCGGATACCCCGGGTGGCCTTACGCACCTGGCAGTGACAATGGGTGCAATGCCCTGAACCCCTGTGCCTCTTCCACCAGCCAGTCATGCACTGCCCGGGCGCCGGGCTGGGTCAGCCCGCCGGGCGGGTAGTGCAGCACGTAGCGCTTGTGGTTGGCGATCGGTACGCCGAACGGCACGATCAGCGCGCCGCGCTCAAGTTCATCGTTGAGCAGGGTGCGCCGGGCGATGGCCACGCCGACACCGGCAATCGCCGCCTCGATGGTCAGGTGGTTGCGGTTGAAGGTGTGGCCACGGCGCACGTCCAGCCCGCCGGCGCCGATACCGTCCAGGTAGAACTCCCATTCGGCATATTCCGAGCTGCCGCGCCAGGCGGTGATGTCATGCAGCAGCGGATAGTGCACCAGGTCCGTCGGCCCGTGCAGCGGCGGGCGGCCGCGCAGCAGTGCAGGGGAGCAGACCGGGAAAATCTGTTCATCCAGCAACGGGGTGGACAGCATGCCCGGGTAGCTGCCGTCGTTGAGGTCGATGGCCAGGTCGAAGTCATCCGGGTGCAGGGCCTGGTTGCTGTCCTCGGCCACCAGGCGCAACTCGATGTCGGGGTAGCGCTGCTGGAAGCGCGGCAGGCGCGGCGTGAGCCATTTGGCCAGGAACGACGGGATCGAACGCAGGCGCAAGGTGCCACGGATCTCACCGGCATCCAGGCGCAGCAGCTCGGCCTCGATGTTGCCGTAGGCCTCGGCCACGGTCTGCGCCAGCCGCTGCCCCTCGGCTGACAGCTCGACGCCGCGGGCGCGCCGCAGGAACAGGCGATAGCCCAGGCGCTCTTCCAGTTGGCGCATTTGCTGGCTGACGGCGCCGGGAGTGATGTGCAGCTCTTCTGCGCAGCGGGTGAATGACAGGTGCCGCGCCGCGCAGGCAAACACATGCAGCCAGACGTACACCTGACCGTTGAGTGGCCCCTTCATTGTTTAGTCCTGCTAAAGGCTTGTGTAGGAAGTTTCGTTGGTCATGCCGACCTGAGCGCGTCAGTATCGCCCAACTTTGTAATACCGTTCAATTTTTCCGGAGATCCGTGGTGCGCGTTGTACGGCTGCCACGGTCAGGCATTAGCATGGCTATCAGTGTTTTCGACCTTTTCAAGATTGGCATCGGCCCATCGAGCTCCCACACCGTCGGCCCCATGCGCGCCGCGGCAACCTTCGCCTTGGCACTGCGCGAGCGCGGCCTGCTGGCCCAGGTGAGCCGGGTCGAGGTCCGCCTGTACGGTTCGCTGTCGGCCACCGGGGTTGGCCATGCCACCGACCGTGCCTGCCTGTTGGGCCTGATGGGCCAATGGCCGGACCGCATCGACCCGCACAGCATCGAGCCGCGCATCGACCAGTTGATGCAGGAGCAGTGCCTGATGCTCGATGCCAGCCATCCAATCGAGTTCCAGTACAGCCGTGACATGCGCCTGCTCGACGAGAGCCTGGCGTACCACCCCAACGCCATGACGCTGGAAAGCTTCGGCGCCCAGGGCAGCCTGTTCAGCCAGACCTACTATTCGGTGGGTGGCGGCTTCATCGTCGAGCAAAGCGAAATCGACGCACCTCAGGGTGGCGGCGCCGAGGTCGAGCTGCCCTACGAGTTTTCCAGCGCAGAGGAGCTGCTGGCGCTGTGCAAGCAGCACGGGCTGAGTGTCAGCCAGCTGATGCTGGCCAACGAGCGCGCCTGGCGCTCGGAAAGCGAGGTACGCGAAGGCCTGCTGAACATCTGGGCCGCCATGCGCGAGTGCGTGGTCAACGGCCTGCGCAATGAAGGCATCCTGCCCGGCGGGCTCAAGGTCAAGCGCCGCGCCGCGCGCCTGCACCGAAGCCTGCAGGAGCTGGGCAAGCCCAACGTGATCGGTTCGACCCTCAGCGCCATGGAGTGGGTCAACTTGTTCGCCCTGGCGGTCAACGAAGAGAACGCCGCCGGCGGCCGCATGGTCACCGCACCCACCAACGGCGCGGCCGGGATCATCCCGGCGGTGCTGCACTACTACATGAAATTCAACCCCGGGGCCTGCGACGACGATGTGGTGACCTTCCTGCTGGCGGCGGCGGCGGTGGGCATCCTGTGCAAGAAGAACGCGTCGATTTCCGGCGCCGAAGTGGGCTGCCAGGGCGAGGTCGGTTCGGCCTGTTCGATGGCTGCCGCCGGTCTGGCCGAAGTGTTGGGCGCCACGCCGCCACAGCTGGAAAATGCCGCCGAGATTGCTCTGGAACATAACCTCGGGCTGACCTGCGACCCGGTCGGTGGCCTGGTCCAGGTACCGTGCATCGAGCGCAATGCCATTGCTGCGGTCAAGGCGATCAATGCCGTGCAGATGGCCTTGCGTGGTGACGGTGAGCATTTCATTTCCCTCGACCAGGTGATCCGCACCATGCGCGATACCGGTGCCGACATGCACGCCAACTACAAGGAAACCTCCCGCGGCGGCCTGGCCGTGGCGTTCGTCGAGTGCTGACAGAACGCGAGGCATGCACTTGACCCTGTCGGCGTAACTGTCTTTGTAGGAGCGGCCTTGTGCCGCGAAAGGGCCGTGCAGCGGCCCCGGCAATCTATGTGGTAACGCCGGGGCCGCTGCGCAGCCCTTTCGCGGCACAAGGCCGCTCCTACAGAAGCCATGCAACCCATGAGGCCGGCAAGCCGGCTCCCAAACTGCAACACCCGCTGTACCTGCGACAAAAACAACTACAAGGCGATACCCATGACTGATGTACAAAGCACCACGACCCTTCGTGCGGATTCGGCTGCCCCGGCTACGGCCTCGGGCTCGACCACCTGGAACCGCCACGACACCACCTGGGCCCTGGGCCTGTATGGCACCGCCATCGGTGCCGGCACCCTGTTCCTGCCGATCAACGCCGGCGTCGGCGGCTTCTGGCCGCTGCTGATCCTGGCGCTGCTGGCGTTCCCCATGACCTTCTTCGCCCACCGCGCGCTGACCCGCTTCGTGCTGTCCGGGCGCAAGGGCGGCAGCGAAGACATCACCGAGGTGGTGGAAGAGCACTTCGGCGTCGGCGCCGGCAAGCTGATCACCCTGCTGTATTTCTTCGCCATCTTCCCGATCCTGCTGGTGTACAGCGTGGCGCTGACCAACACCCTCACCAGCTTCTTCGAACACCAACTGCACCTGAGTGCTCCGCCCCGTGCCCTGCTGGCGCTGCTGCTGATCTGCGGCCTGATGATCATCGTGCGCTGCGGCCAGCAACTCATCGTCAAGGCCATGAGCCTTTTGGTCTACCCCTTCGTCGCTTCGTTGCTGTTGCTGGCGCTGAGCCTGATCCCCAACTGGAACGGCGCGTTCTTCGCCCAGGCCAATGAAGGCCTCAGCGCCTCGAACCTGATGCTCACCCTGTGGCTGGCGATCCCGGTGATGGTGTTCTCGTTCAACCACTCACCGATCATCTCGGCCTTTGCCGTCGACCAGAAACATCGCTACGGCGTTGACGCCGACCGCAAGAGCGGTCGCACCCTGGCCACTGCCCACGTGATGATGGTGCTGACGGTGATGTTCTTCTGCTTCAGTTGCGTGCTGGCCCTGAGCCCGGAGAACCTGGCTGAGGCCAAGGCGCAGAACATCTCGATCCTGTCGTACCTGGCCAACCACTTCCAGACCCCGGTGATCGCCTTCGTTGCGCCGCTGATCGCGCTGGTGGCGATTACCAAGTCGTTCCTGGGCCATTACATCGGCGCCAGCGAAGGCTTCCAGGGCATGATCGTCAAGAGCCTGCGTGGGCGTGGCAAAACCTGGCCGGCCAAACGCCTGGAGCGTGCCACGGCGCTGTTCATGGTGGTGACCTGCTGGGCGGTGGCCACGCTCAACCCGAGCATCCTTGGCCTGATCGAAGGCCTGGGCGGCCCGGTGATCGCCTGCCTGCTGTTCCTGATGCCAATGTACGCGGTGCACAAGGTGCCGGCGCTGCGTCAGTACTCGGGCAAGCTGTCGAATGTGTTCGTGGTGCTGATCGGCCTGATCACCTTGTCGGCGATCCTCTACAGCTTCGTCGCCTGATCTTCGGGAGCTAGACACAACAAGGCCGCTGTCCCTGCCGGGCAGCGGCCTTGTTGCGTTATCGAGGGTAGCGGCCTATTTGGACTTGTGCTGCAGGGCCACGAAACTGCGACGCATGTCGCTGGCCCAGCCATCGAGCACCGGCTTGACGTCGGCCAGGGTGAGTTTCTGCGTGTCGTTTTCCAGCTCCTTGCCACTGCCTTTACGCACCACCTGGGCCAGCACTTTCTGGCTGGCGCCATCGAGGAAGGCCGCCTCTACCGCAATGTCCACGTCCTGGTCACGCCCGCCGGCGGCGGTGTTGACCGCTGCTGCCACCAGGGCGATGGGGATGACTTCATAGGGCCTGAGCCCTTCGTTGCTGGTGGCCACTGCGGTAATCGCCGGGCGCACCACGATGGTGTTCGGCCCAGGCTCCTTGACCAGCGTCAGCACACTGCCCAGCTCGCGGCGCATGGCTTCGTTGAAGTAGCGGGTGATCTCCTGCAGGGTCTGCGCCGAGATCACCTCGGTCGGTTGTGGTTTGGGGTAGAACTGGCTCGGTTCGATGAACACCTTGGTGTACTGGCTGGCTTTCAGGTTGGGGTCGACCCAGCGCATCACCGGCGCGCCGGAGACGCTTTCGGCCGGCTTCAGACGGCTGTAGTCCTTGAGAAAACCGGAGTAATCCTTGGGGTCGACGCGGTTGCTGGAGCAGGCAACCAGGGCAAGCAGGGCTGCGCACAACAGGGTGCTGCGAGACAGTTGCATCATGATGGCGGTGTCCATGAGTGAATTGGCCAGAACAACGCTAGCAGGTGCTTGGCGGAAGGCCAGCAACCCGTTCGATTCTCATTGCCGTTTCGCACGTCCATGCCCGAAGCAGCTGACTATCCATTCAATCCGAAAGCTGGAAAAAGTATGCCCTTTACGGGTATGCTTTGGAGCGTTGGACATGGAAGTCTTTAAAAGAAGGGAGTTCGCCCGCTGGCAACTCAGCGAGAATCTCCCGGATTGCGTGCTGTGCAAGGCTGTTGAGGAGATGCAGTGCGGCCTTGTGGATGCCAGCCTCGGCGGGCTGCTATTCAAGACACGCATCGCCGGACGCGGTGCCGGGAAGCGCGGCAGCTATCGCACGTTGTTGTCGGCCCGCATCGGTAGCCGCTATGTGTTTCTGCATGGTTTCAAAAAGAACGACCAAGCGAATGTTATGCCCAACGAGCAGAAGGCGTTGCAGTTCGCCGGCAAGGTATTCCTGGATTTATCACCACAGGCGTTGGCCAAGGCCCTGGGCTGCGGTGTACTGATGGAGGTCCACTGTGACCAGCAAACTCATTGAATCATTGCGTGACGACCTATGTGCCCTGGAGCGGGCGGGCGCGGTCGGCAAGGTCACGCTGCGCGATTTCGAAGCAATATGCCCGGCACCCGTGCGGGCGTTCAGTGCCCAGGACATCAAGCAACTGCGTGAAACCCTCAATTTCAGCCAGCCGGTGTTCGCCCTGCACCTGCACACCAGCGCTTCCACGGTGCGCAAGTGGGAGCAGGGCGAAACACGTCCGGCGGGGCCGGCGTTGAAACTGCTCAATGTCATCGCTGACAAAGGCCTGCAAGCCATCCTTTGAGCAGCGCCCGTCAGCCCAGCGCCTCGCGCAGCCGGTACCACAACATCCCCAGCGCCAGCAGCGGCGAGCGCAATGCCTTGCCGCCGGGGAAGGTCAGGTGGGGCACCGCGCTGAACACGTCGAACCCGTAACTGGCCTGGGTGGCGATGGCCTCGGCCAGCAGTTTCGCCGTCCAGTGCGTGGTGTTCAGGCCGTGCCCGGAATAGCCCTGGGCATAGAACACATTGGAGTGCTGGCTGAGCCTGCCAACCTGCGGGAAGCGGTTGGCGGTGATGCCGATCATGCCGCCCCATTGGTAGTCCAGGCGCACATCGGCCAACTGCGGGAACACCTTGAGCACCTTGGGCCGCATGTAGGCGCCGATGTCCTTCGGATCGCGCCCGGAATAGTGGCAGGCGCCGCCGAACAGCAGCCGGTTGTCGGCAGTAAGGCGGTAATAGTCCAGGCCGACTTTCTGGTCGCACAGCGCCATGTTCTGCGGGATCAGCGCCCGGGCAAGCTGTTCGGGCAGCGGTTCGCTGGCCACTACATAGCTGCCGGCAGGCAACACTTTGCCGCTCAGGCGCGGTTCCAGCTCGTCGAGGTGGGCGTTGCAGCCCAGCACCAGGCTCTGGGCGCGGACCTTGCCGCGCGCAGTGTGCAGGGTCACGGTGCTGCCATGTTCTATGCGCAGCACTGGGCTCTGCTCGAAGATCTTTACGCCCAGGCCATGGGCGGCGCGGGCTTCGCCCAGGACCAGGTCGAGCGGGTGCAGATGGCCCGAGCCCATGTCCACCAGGCCACCGGCATACTGGTCGCTGGCGACGATTTCGTGCATGCGCTCGGCGCCGACCAGCCGGGTTTCGTGGCGGTAGCCGAGGTCGGCAAGATCGCGCTGCTCGTCTTCGAAGGCGGCGAACTGCGCCGGGGTGTTGGCCAGCTCGCAGAAGCCCCAGCGCAGGTCGCAGTCGATGCCGTACTGTTCGATACGCTTGGCCACCAGCGCCACCGAGTCGATCCCGGCCTGCTTGAGGTAGCGCACGCCGTCCTGGCCGACGTGGCGGGCAAAGCCCGAAACGTCATGGCCGATGCCGCGGATCAGCTGGCCTCCGTTGCGCCCGCTGGCGCCCCAGCCGATGCGCCGGGCCTCCAGCAAGACCACCGTGAGGCCGCGTTCGGCCAGTTCCAGGGCGGCGTTGACCCCGGTCAGGCCGCCGCCGACCACGCACACGTCGGCTTGCAGGTCCTGGTCGAGCACAGGGTAGGGCGCTGCCTGGCGCGCCGTGGCGGCGTAGTAGGAGGCAGTGTGTTCAGTCATGTGAGGCATGGTTGTGCTCGACTCAGCGGTTGGACTTGATCTTGCTCCAGGAGCGGGTCATCTGCCGCAGGATCGGCGGGCTCTGCATGGTGGAAACATACAGTTTGTCCAGCACCTCCTGGGGCGGGTAGATCTCGGGGTTGTTCACCAATGCCGGGTCCATGTCGGCCTTGGCGTCCGGGTTGGCGTTGGCATAGCCGACCGTGGCGCTGACCTTGGCAATCACCTTGGGGTCGAGCAGGTAGTTGATGAACGCCAGGGCCTGCTCGGGGTTCTTGGCATCCTTGGGGATCGCCAGCAAATCGAACCACAGGTTGCTGCCTTCCTTGGGAATGCTGTAGGCGATCTTGACGCCGTTGCCGGCCTCCTCGGCGCGGTGGGCGGCCTGCAGCACATCGCCGGAGTAACCGAAGGCCACGCAGACATCGCCGTTGGCCAGGTCGGATACGTACTTGGAAGAGTGGAAGTAGGTGATGTACGGGCGCAGTTCCAGCAAACGTGCCTCGGCCTTTTTATAGTCGTCGGCCTTCTCGCTGCGCGGGTTCATGCCCATGTAGTTGAGGATGGCCGGGAACAGTTCGTCGGGCGAGTCCATGAACGCCACGCCGCACTGCTTGAGCTTCTTCAGGTTCTCTGGCTCGAACAGCACGGCCCAGGAGTCGATCTTGTCGATGCCCAGCACCGCCTTCACCTTATCGACGTTGTAGCCAATGCCGTTGGTGCCCCACAGGTAAGGCACGGCGTACTGGTTGCCCGGGTCATTCTGCTCAAGCTGCTTGAGCAGTTTCGGGTCCAGGTGCTGCCAGTTCGGCAGCTTGCTGCGGTCCAGTGGCAGGAACGCGCCGGCCTGGGCCTGGCGGGCGAGGAAATGGTTGGACGGCACTACCACGTCGTAGCCGGTGCGCCCGGCCAGCAACTTGCCTTCCAGGGTTTCGTTGGAATCGAACACGTCATAGACCACCTTGATCCCGCTGCTGGCCTGAAAGTCCGCCAGGGTGGTATCGCCGATGTAATCGGTCCAGTTGTACACGCTCACCGTCGGCTGGGCCTGGGCGGCGGCGCCGAACAGCAGGGCGAAGGTTGCGGGGATCAGGGCTTTCGGATGACGCATGTCGACACCTCGTTGGTCTTGTTCTTGGTCGTGGTATTAACGATGGTTCGGGGTTGGGGCATTGTGGGAGCGGGCTTGCCCCGCGATTGGGCTGATGGCCTCGTCGCGGGGCAASCCCGCTCCCACAAGATGTGTGGTTGATCAGACGCTGAGCAACAGGAACTCACGCTCCCACGAACTGATCACCCGCTTGAAGTTCTCGTGCTCGGCGCGCTTGACCGCCACGTAGCCCTGGACGAACTGCTGGCCCAGGTACTGCTGCACCACTTCACAGTCTTCCATGTGCTGCAGCGCGTCCTCGATGGTGATCGGCAGGCGCAGGTTGCGCCTTTCGTAAGCGCGGCCTTGCACCGGCGCACTCGGCTCGAGCTTCTCGACCATGCCGATATAGCCGCACAGCAGGCTCGCGGCGATGGCCAGGTACGGGTTGGCATCGGCGCCCGGCAGGCGGTTTTCCACGCGCATCGCCTCAGGGCTGGAGGTCGGCACGCGCAGGCCGGCGGTACGGTTTTCTTCACCCCACTCGACATTCACCGGCGCCGAGGTGTCGGGCAGGAAACGGCGGAACGAGTTGACGTTGGGCGCGAACATCGGCAGCAGCTTGGGGATGTACTTCTGCAGGCCGCCGATATGGTGCAGGAACAGTTCGCTCATGCTGCCGTCTTCGTTGGCGAAGATCGGCTTGCCGGTGGCGATGTCGATCACGCTCTGGTGCAGGTGCATGGCACTGCCCGGCTCGTCGGTGATCGGCTTGGCCATGAAGGTGGCGGTGACGTTGTGCTTGAGCGCCGCCTCGCGCATGGTGCGTTTGAACACGGTGATCTGGTCGGCCAGGTCCAGTGCGTCGCCGTGGCGGAAGTTGATCTCCATCTGCGCCGGGCCGTCTTCGTGGATCAGCGTGTCCAGGTCCAGGCCTTGCAGTTCGCACCAGTCGTAGACGTCCTCGAACAGCGGGTCGAATTCGTTGGCGGCGTCGATGGAGAACGATTGGCGGCCACTTTCGGCGCGGCCCGAGCGGCCCAGCGGCACTTGCAGTGGCAGGTCCGGGTCTTCACAGCGTTGGGTGAGGTAGAACTCCATCTCTGGTGCAACGATTGGCTGCCAGCCCTTGTCGGCGTAAAGCTTGAGCACTTTCTTCAACACGTTGCGCGGCGACAGCTCGATCGGCTTGCCCTGCTTGTCGAAGGTGTCGTGGATCACGATCGCGGTCGGTTCGATGGCCCATGGGATCTGGTACACCGCGGTGGGGTCGGGGCGGCAGACCATGTCGATGTCCGCGGCGTCGAGCAGGCTGTAGTAGATGTCATCGTCGACGTAGTCGCCGGTCACGGTCTGCAGCAGCACGCTCTCTGGCAGGCGCATGCCACGCTCGTGGAGAAACTTGGCGGTGGGGGCGATCTTGCCGCGGGCGATGCCGGTCAGGTCGCTGATCACGCATTCGACTTCGGTGATCCGGTGTTCTTTCAGCCAGGTGGACAGCTGATCGAAGGGGGCGTTCATACAAACCTCTTGGTTGGGTAGTTGTGGTGGTCAGCACGTTGGGCACTTCCCACAGGTGACGCTGAGGACTATCTTGGGCGCAGCCCCCTGGGCTGATCTATCCACTTTCTTCGTCAGTCAATGCACCAAAAGAGTGCAACTAGGACAGCGCGTGACAACGCCAATCGCCTTGCAGGTTCAGGATTTCCACACCACCGATGTGACCGAACAGACCCGCGCCACTCCCGGCTGGCAGCAGCAGTACCGGCAAATGTCCCCCGGGCATTTCAACGGCCAGCTGCGCTGGCTGGGGCTTGAGGGCGTGGAGGTTTACGAGGAGCGCCTGAACACCCGCGTCGAACAGTTCTTCCGTGCCCCCAGCGGCGCCCTGGCGTTCTGTTTCGACCGCAGCGAGAACAGCCTGTACCTGCTGAACGAAGACAGCCGCAATATCTGGATTACCCCCGAGAACTACCAGGAGGTGGCAGTGGTGTTCGAGCAGCCGTTCCTGGCCAGCCACGGGTTGGATGTGGAGCGCTTGCGCGGGCTGTTCATGGTGCCGCTGAGCTGCCAGCAGAATGCCTTGTTCGGCAACTGGCTGAGCGCCACGCTGACCCGCCTGGGCCAGGCCGATTGCCCGCTGGAGGGCAGGGCGCTGGCGGAGCAGTTGCTGGAGGACTGCCTGTTCATTCTCGACAACGCCGGGCAGCGCCTGCAGGGCGATGCCCTGGGGCGACGCGACGAGGAACGGGCGATCATGCGCCGGGTCAGTGAATGGGCGGCCGATTGCCCCGACGAGACCCTCAACCTGGTGCAGCTGGCCAAGGTTGCCGGGGTTTCCGTGCGTCAGTTGCAGCAGGCGTTCAAGGGCTTTACCAACCTGCCGCCGGCGCACTGGTTGCGTCTGCGCAGGCTCAACGGGGCGCGGCGGGATCTTTTGGCGGGCGATGCGACCGTGGCCGAGGTGGCCATGCGCTGGTCGTTCTGGCACCTGGGGCGGTTTTCCGAAAGCTACCGGCAGCTGTTTCGCGAATTGCCGAGTGAGACTCTGAAGCGGACTCGCGGGATATGACAACAACCTGCAGGGGCTGCTGCGCAGCCCATCGCCGGCAAGCCAGCTCCCACAGATACAGCGCTGATTTTGAGGTTGGCGCTGTACCTGTGGGAGCCGGCTTGCCGGCGAACACCGGCGAAGCCGGTGCCAGGCAACGTTGCCTTATGCTTCGCGGCTAAAGCCGCTCCCACAGGAGCGCACCCCGGCAATAATTTCTCGTCAGGCCCAGGTATGGATACCCAGCGCACCCCCCGTTTCACCTACCAGAAAGTCCACCGCTACCTCAGCCATTGGCTCGACGCCCGGCCTTCGGGACAAGCGCACCGGCTGCCCTCGCTGCGCGAGGTCGCCCAGCAGTTGCAGGTGTCGCTGTCCAGCTGCAAGCAAGGCTTCGCCCTGCTCGAGTCCCAGGGCCGCATCCAGGCGCGGCCCAAGGTCGGCTATTTCAGCGTCGCACAGGCTCCGACGTCACCGCTGCCGCCCACGGCCAGCCTGCTCGATCGCGTCTACGCCAGCGCCCGGCAACCAGGAATGCTGGCCTTGAGCAGCGATGCTCCGGCCATGCTGGGCGCCCTCGATGGCCCGCTGCTGATGCTCGAACGCGAGCTGCTGCGCCGCTCACCGCCCGCGGACCTGCCGCCGTATCAGCCGCTGGGTGAACCTGAGCTGCGGGCGGCGCTGGCGCGTGACTACAGCCAGGGCTCGCCCGAGCCGTGGCAGGCCGACCAGGTGTTCATCGGCCCGGACCTGCGCTGCGTGTTCGATATCGCCCTGCAAGCGTTGATCCCAGCAGGTTCTGTGGCGCTGGTCGAGTCGCCGTGTTCCTGGTTGATACTGGGCCGGCTGCGTGCGGCGGGCCTACAGGTCTTCGAGGCGCCGCTGGACGGGGAGGGGCGGATGGACCTCGATGCCGTGGCCCGGATGCTGGACACCACGCCCGTGCGCGTGGCGGTGTTGTCATCCCGGGTCAACACCCCACAAGGCAGCGCGATGCCGGCAGCCGACAAGCGACGCCTGTGCGAGTTGCTGGCCCGGCGCCGAGTGTGGCTGTTCGAGAACGACAGCTACGGCGGCCTGTGCCCCAACCTGCCCAGTTACCGGGAGCATGCCGACCCGGAGCAACTGCTGGTGTTCGCAAGCTTCGATAAAAGCATCGGTGCCGAGGCCCCGTTCGCCTACCTGTTGTGCCGTAGCGCCACGGCAACCTTGGCCGAGGCATTCTTCGCCCGAGGCTTGCGCCTACCGTCCTACCGCCAGCGCGCCATTGCAGGGCTCTACGGTTCCGGGCGCATCGACCGGCAGCGGACCTTGCTGGGCAAGCAATTGGCAGCCAGCGCGGCGCGCATGGCCGTGCTGTTGAAGCAGCATGCCTATGACTGCTTGCAAGCAACCCTGCCTCAGGCCGGAGCCGCATTCTGGCTGCGGGCCATGCGCCCGGTGGACATGGATGCGGTCTGCGAAAGCCTGCTGGCCGAAGGCATCGTCATCGCCCCGGGCTCGCTGTTCAGCCAGGCGGGCCATTGGCGCGACCACCTGCGCCTGAGCGTCACCGTCGACTGGCGCCAGGACATCGAAGGCGCACTGGTGCGCCTGGCCCAAGCTGTTCGCCAGGCGCCTCAGCTCCCGTAGCAGTGGGATAGTTCGGGGAATTCGCCCTGGCGCACTTCGTTGGCGTAGCGCGCGCAAGCCACCCGGATCACTGCCGCCACGTCGGCATACTGCTTGACGAAGCGCGGCTTGCGCGGCCCGCCCAGGCCGAGCAGATCCTCGGTGACCAGGATCTGGCCGTCGCAGGCCGGGGAGGCGCCGATGCCGATGCAGGGTTGCGTGCTCTGTTCGCTGATACGCCGCGCCAGCGGCTCGGCCACACCTTCGAGCAACAGGCTGAACGCCCCTGCGTCCAAGTTGGCCCGGGCGTCCTCGGTAATCGCCTCGACGCTGGCCTTGGTCAGGCCCTGGGCCTTGTAGCCGCCCATCACGTTGACGAACTGCGGCATCAGCCCGACATGGGCCATCACCGGGATGCCGCGTTCGACCAGAAAAGCCACGGTGCCGGCCAGCGCCTGGTTGCTTTCCAGCTTCACCGCGGCGCAGCCGGTTTCGGCCAGTACCTGGGCGCAGTTGTTGAAAGCCTGCTCGGGCGAGGCCTGATAGCTGCCAAAGGGCATGTCGGCGATCACGCAGGCGTGTTCGGTGCAGCCCATCACCGCGCGGGTGTGGCTGATGGTTTCCTCCAGGCGCATGGCCAGGGTGGAGCGGCGGCCATAGGCGACCATGGCGGTCGAATCACCGACCAGGATGAAGTCCACCAGTGGGTCGATCAGGCGGGCGATGGGGGTGCTGTAGGCGGTGAGGGCGACGATCTTCTGCCGGCCTTTCATGGCGGCCAGTTCGGGGATGGTCAAGCGCCGGGTGGGGATATGGGTGCTCATCGGTTACCTCCGGGGTGGTCGGGAGGTCATCGATTATTCACCCGATGCAGGGTGATTCAAGGCACAGGATCGAGCGATTTTGCAGCCCAGAAGGTATTCGCCGGCAAGGCCGGCCCCCGCAGGAGCCTGCCTTGCCGGCGAGCAGCGCGGTCAGATCAGTTGCGATCCAGCCACACGGTCTGGGCATTGGTGAACTCACGCACGCCAAAGTGCGACAGCTCGCGGCCGAAACCACTCTTCTTCACGCCGCCGAAGGCCACACGGGGGTCGGAGGCGCAGTAGCCGTTGATGAACACGCCACCGGTGTCCAGCGCGCTGGTCATGCGCTCGGCCAGGGCGTAGTCGGCGGTGTAGATGGTCGCGGCCAGGCCAAAGTCGCTGTCGTTGGCCAGTTCCACCGCATGGTCGGCGTCACGGGCAGTGATGATCGCCGCCACCGGGCCGAACAGCTCCTGCTTGAACGCGGTCATGTCCGGAGTGACGTTGGCGAACACGGTCGGTGCGTAGAAGTTGGCCGCGCCTTCGACCTTGTGGCCGCCCAGCAGCAGGGTGGCGCCTTCAGCCAGGGTGGCCTGCACTTGGCCGTCGAGTTCGTCGCGCAGGTCGTAGCGGGCCATCGGGCCGATGTAGGTGGTGTCGTCCAGCGGGTTGCCGACGGTCAGGGCACGGGTGGCCTCGACGAACTTGGCAGTGAAGGCCTCGACAATGCTTGCTTCGACGATCAAACGCTTGGCGGCGGCGCACACTTGGCCGGTGTTCTGGTAGCGGCCGATCACGGCTGCCTTCACGGCGGCGTCCAGGTCGGCGTCGGCCAGCACGATGAACGGATCCGAACCGCCCAGCTCCAGTACGCACTTCTTCAGCGCGGCACCGGCCTGCGCACCGATGGCCATGCCGGCGCGCACGCTGCCGGTGAGGGTGATGGCGGCGATGCGCGGGTCGTTGATGGCGCGGGTGACGCCGTCAGGGGTGACGTTGAGCACTTCGAACACGCCTTCCGGCAGGCCGGCGCGCTTGAACAGGTCGGCCAGCAGGTAGGCGCTGCCCATCACGTTGGGGGCGTGCTTGAGCACGTAGGTGTTGCCGGCCAGCAGGGCGGGCACGGCGCCACGCAGCACCTGCCAGATCGGGAAGTTCCACGGCATCACGGCAAGGATCGGGCCCAGCGGGCGGTATTCGATGCGGGCTTTCTCGACCTGGGTCGGTTCGGCGGCGAGCATGGCCGGGCCGTGTTCGGCGTACCACTGGCACAGGCCGACGCACTTGGCGACTTCGCCACGGGCCTGGGCGATCGGCTTGCCGATCTCGCGGGCGATCATCTGGGCGAAGTCTTCGGCGTTGGCCTGCAGGGCGTCGGCCAGGGCGATCAGGTATTCGCTGCGCTGACCCAGCGACACTTTGCGCCACTGGTTGTAGCCAACCTTGGCGCGTTGCAGCGCCGCTTCCAGTGCGGCGTCGGTGTCGAAGGCATAGTGGCCGATCTGCTCGCCGGTGTAGGGGTCGACGGAGATGGCGTGGGTCAGGCTGCTGATCTCGCTCATGGCGGGGGTCTCTTGTTATGAATCGATGAGCCCAGACTAGTGGTGGCGCGCTTTAATGAAAACTGAATAATAATGAGCGAAACATTCACGTTTGGAGAATGACCTGTGGACCTGGTGCAACTGGAGATCTTCAAGGCGGTGGCCGAGCACGGCAGCATCAGCGCTGCCGCCCAGCACATCCACCGGGTGCCGTCGAACCTGACCACCCGTATCAAGCAGCTCGAAGAAGACCTCGGCGTCGAGCTATTCATCCGCGAGAAGAGCCGCCTGCGCCTGTCGCCGGCCGGCTGGAACTTCCTCGAATACACCCGGCGCATCCTCGACCTGGTGCACGAAGCGCGGCTGACCGTGGCCGGGGAGGACCCGCAGGGCACCTTCGCCCTGGGCTCGCTGGAGAGCACTGCGGCGGTGCGCATCCCGGCGTTGCTGGCGGCCTACAACCAGCGCTATCCCAAGGTAGACCTCGACCTGTCCACCGGCCCGTCGGGGACCATGCTCGAAGGCGTGCTGTCCGGGCGCCTGGTGGCCGCCTTCGTCGATGGCCCGGTGCTGCACCCCACGCTCGAAGGCATGCCGGTGTTCGAAGAGGAGATGATGGTCATCGCACCGCTGCACCATGCGCCGGTCACCCGTGCCCGCGACGTCAACGGTGCGAGCATCTACGCATTTCGCGCCAACTGCTCGTACCGCCACCATTTCGAGAGCTGGTTCGTTCACGACCAGGCCGTTCCGGGCAAGATCCACGAAATGGAGTCCTACCACGGCATGCTCGCCTGCGTCAGCGCAGGCGCAGGCCTGGCGATGATGCCGCGCAGCATGCTCGACAACATGCCCGGTTGCAGCACGGTCAGCGCCTGGCCGATGGCCGAGGACTTTCGTTACCTCAAGACCTGGCTGGTGTGGCGCCGGGGCACGGTGTCGCGCAGCCTGAGCATGTTCATCAAATTGCTCGAGGAGCGCCGGGCCGAGTCGTTGGCGGGTTGAGTGCAAGGCTCACACATTAAATGCCCGGAGCGATCCTTGTGGGAGCCGCGGTTCGCCGCTGCGATTCACCCGCGAACACGGGCATAGCCCGTGCCAGGCACCGAGGTGTCAGCTTCGCGGGTAAACCCGCTCCCACAGGCAAAGTGCAGGTCTTGAATTCGGCGGGATCATTTGGGAGCAACTGTCTTCTTGTAGAGGCTGGCCTTGCCGGCGATGGGCAGCGCAGCAGCCCCCCATACCTGACTAACGGTCCGAAACCACGCGAACGTGCGCTGCAGCCAGGCATCAAAACTGTGTAGACCATCCCTGCGAGGGAGGAATGCACCATGCGTACTCATCACTACGGGCTTTGCGCGGCACTGCTGGTGACCTTGGCCATGCCCTGGACCTTGGCGGCGGCCGCCGACCTCAACGCCCCCATCGACCCACAAGCCGTGCAACTGCAGCCGCAGGAGCAGAACGGCATCCGCTACCTGCAGGGCGGCATCGGCCAGGATGAGGCCAACGCCTTGCGCCGCACCCCCGGCTACGACCTGCACATCACCCTGTCCACCGGTGCCGAAGGCAAGTTCCAGAGCGGAGCTGCGTTGGATATCCAGTCTGCCCAGGGCAAGTCGGTGCTGGCCTTGCAGGACGTCGGGCCACTGATCTTCGTGCAACTGCCACCGGGGCACTACCGGGTGACTGGCAATGCCGACGGCCAGAGCGTGCAGCAGCAGGTCAACGTTGACGGCAAGACGCCGGCACGGGTGGACTTGAACTGGCGCTGAGCAATAAAGAGTACAAATGTGCCCATGGCCCGTGGAGGGACACCAATGAACCCTGTTGAGTCCCTCCACACGCAGGGCTTCGCCGTGATACCCGGAGTGCTCGACCCAGCACGCATCGCTTTGCTGCACGCTGCCATCGATGGCCTGCAACCGCTGCATTGGGACTATCAAGGCCTGCTCGAACACTACAAGTGTGTGTTCAACCGCGACCCACTGTGGTTGCCGTTCCTTGACCTGCCACCTTTGATCGAACTGGCCGAAGCGGTGCTGGGCAGCGACTGCCACGTCATCGGCCAGACCGCCTGGCGCAGCCACCCGGGCTACCCGGGCATGGGCCTGCACCTGGACCATCTGCCCATGCCACTGCCGACCGAGCTGCATGGTCGCTTTAGCCTGCCCGCCCAGATTCTCACGGCGCAGCTGTACCTGTGCGATATCGACCTGCAAGTGGGGCCGACCCTGATCATCCCCGGCAGCCACCGCGCCGGTCGCGAGCCCCAAACGGGAGAGGACAACTGGCAAGGGCATGTCCTGCGCCCGGTGCTGTGCCAGGCAGGTGACGCACTGGTGATGCGCAGCGATGTCTGGCACAGCGGCGGCGCCAACCGCAGCGCCGAGAGGGTGCGCGACATGCTGCAGGTGCATTACGGCCGGCGCATGGTGGCGCAGAAGTTCTCGCCCTACCTCACCTGGCGTTTCAACCCCGAAGTGCTCGCTGCGGCCACGCCGCGCCAGCGGCGGTTGCTGGGCGAGCATGAAGAATCGGTCTATGACTGAACGAGGCCTCGGTCAGTAGTGGCAAAGTACTTTCAACTTATGGCGCGTTCAGACAATAATCGAGAAAACTATTACCACTTGTGACCTGGTTGGATGCACCAGCCCACAGGTGCATAACGAGGGGCCCAAGCCCCCATTTGCCGCAGGCCTGCGCACGTCAGGCCGGGCCTGTTCGTGAAGACCCTCAGGAGTAGTCATTGATGAACACCCGTCTTGCCAGTTCCCTGGCCGCTGTCGTGCTGGCGTTCGCCGGCGTCAACCTGGCCCAGGCCGCACAGCTGTCCGGTGCAGTCGGCGCCACCAGCCAGGGCGACATGACCTACCGTCTCGGTGCGTCGTTCGATTGGGACAAGCGGTGGCTGGAAAGCAGTGCGGGCCACCTGACGGGTTATTGGGATGCGGCCTACACCTACTGGGAAGGTGGCGACTACAGCGGCGCCCATTCGCTGTCATTGAGTCCGGTGTTCGTATATGAATTCAGCGGCTTCACCTATACCCCGTTCATCGAGGCCGGCATCGGCCTGGCAGCGTTTTCCAAGACCGAGGTCGGCGACCAGCGCCTGGGCTCTTCGGTCAACTTTGAAGACCGTATCGGCTTTGGCCTGAAACTGCCGGCTGATCAGAAGATCGGCATTCGCGCCATGCATTACTCCAACGCTGGCATCAAGCAACCCAACGACGGCATCGAGTCGTACTCGTTGTTCTACAGCAAGGGTTTCTGACCCCGGCGAAGGCGGGCGCTGTCAGCGCACCGCCTTGATCGCCAGCACGTTGCACAGCGGGTGCTCCAGCACGTGCGACGTGGTCCCGCCGAGGAAGGTGTGCAGCGCATCGTGCCGGTGAGTACCCATGACGATCACGTCGATGCGGCTGTGGCTGACGTACTGGGCGATCGCCTTGATCGCCGGCCCTTCAAGGAAATGCCTGCGCTCCAGGGCGATTTCATAGTGATCGCCCAGGCGGTTGAACGCCGCGCGCTGGGCGGCGCGCACGCTGCCCTCGAAGCCGGGCATGGTCACGGTGCCGGCGCCGAAGTCGGCGATATGGGTTTTTGCCGCGTCGCACACGTGCAGCAGATGCAGCTCGGCGTTGCACTGCAGGGCCAAGGCATGGGCGCTGCGAAACACCTGGTCGTCCAGGTGCTCGCCGGCGCCGTGGAGGTTGAGGTCGACCGCTGCGGCGATCTGGCGGGGCAGGGGCAGGCGGATATCGCTGACCAGGTGCACGGCCACCGGGCTGTCCTTGAGCAGTTGCCAGTCCAGTGGCGTGACCAGCAGGCGCTTGAGCACCGGTTCGTGCTGCACGTCCTTGACCAGCAGGTCGCAGCCCAGGCGTTCGATCTGTTCGACGGCGCTGCCCAGCGGGTCGCGGGTCAGCAGCAGTTCGGTCGACACATCCAGCCCGTTGTCGGACAGTTGCTCCTTCGCGTCCGCCAGCCATTGCCGGTTATCGGCGAGCAGCCGTTCGCGCTCGCGGCCATCGCTCATCAGCCCGAAGGTATCGACGTCGTCGACGAATACATTGATGTCCAGCAGGGCCCCGCTGGACTCGGCCAGTGCTGCGGCCCGTTGCAGGGCAGGGCTGTAGCGCATCTGCGGGCCGAGCATGACGAACAAACGCTTGAACTGGCTCATCGCACACCTCCACGTGTGGCAGCCCCCCGTTCAGGTCTGGCCCGGACCGTGCGCTGCGGTGCGGGTGTAGTGCGTTTAGTCTAGCCGCTGTGCCGGCGAACAGGTTGCAGCGACTACCTTGCACTGCTTGTGCAGGCCTCATCGCTGGCAAGCCAGCTCCCACAGGTACAGTGCATTCCTTGAGTGCAGCGCTGTCATTGTGGGAGCCGGCTTGCCGGCGATGAGGCCAGAACAAGCAACACAACGCAGTGCCTTCCACCTCGATGCAATGGCATCAAATCGAATAGTGCTTCAACTCCCGCGCAATCAGCATGCGCTGGATCTCGCTCGACCCTTCGTAGATCTGGGTAATCCGCGCATCGCGGTAGTACTTCTCCACCGGATAGTCTTCCAGATACCCATATCCACCATGCACCTGGATCGCCATCGAGCACACCCGCTCGGCCATTTCCGAGGCGAACAACTTGGCCTGGGAGGCCTCCGACAAACACGGCTTGCCGGCCGTGCGCAACCGTGCGGCATGCAGGATCAGCAAGCGGGCAGCGTTGATCTGCACCTGCATGTCGGCCAGCAGGTTGGCGATGCTCTGGTGCTCGTTGATCGGCTTGCCGAACTGGATGCGCTCGCGAGAATACAGCAGCGCCGCCTCGAACGCGGCACGGGCGATGCCCAGGGCCTGGGCGGCGATGCCGATGCGCCCGCCTTCGAGGTTGGACAGGGCGATCGCCAGCCCCTTGCCGCGCTCGCCCAGCAGGTTGGCGGCAGGGATACGGCAGTTGTCCAGGGAGACCGCGCAGGTATCGGAAGCGCGGATACCCATCTTGTGTTCGCTGCGGTCGACCTTGAACCCCGGGTTGTCGGTGGGCACCAGGAACGCCGACAAGCCTTTCTTGCCCAGGTCCGGGTCGGTCACCGCGAACACGATGGCCAACTTGGCGCGGCGGGCGTTGCTGACGAACTGCTTGGCACCGTTGATCACCCACTGGCCATCGACCAGCTCGGCGCGGGTGCGCAGGTTGTGGGCTTCGGAACCGGCCTGGGGCTCGGTCAGGCAGAAGCAGCCGATCACCTCACCGCTGGCCAGCTTCGGCAGCCAGGCCTGTTGTTGCTCAGGGTTGCCGTAGGCCAGCAACGGGCCGCAGCCCACCGAGTTGTGAATGCTCATCAGCGCCCCGATGGCGCCGTCACCGGCGGAGATCTCCTCCACCGCCAGGGCATAGGCGACGTAGTCGGTGTAGCTGCCGCCGAACTGTTCCGGTGCGACCATGCCGAGCAGGCCGAGCTCGCCCATCTTGCGCACCACCTCGTCATCGATCCAGCCGGCCTTTTCCCAGGCCTGGGCGTGGGGCGCGATCTCGCCACGGGCGAAATCCCGTGCCATGTCGCGGATCATGATCTGTTCTTCGCTCAGTTCCAGGTCTTGCATCTGCGTACTCCCGGCCTTACAGGCCTTCGAAGAATTGGTCGACCCGCTGGGCATTGAGCGCCGCCAGGGTCGGCGGGTTCCAGCGCGGTTGCTTGTCCTTGTCGATGATCAGGGCGCGCACGCCCTCGATGATGTCGCCGTGGTCGAACCACTGGCGGTCGATGTGCAGCTCCATGGCGAAGCAGTCCTCCAGCGCCAGGTGGCGGCCACGGCGCAACAGCTCCAGGGTCACGGCCATGGCCAGCGGCGAGCGGGTCTGCAGCAGGTCGGCGGTGTCCAGCGCCCATTGGTGGCTGTCGCCGATGCTCACAGCGCGTAGCTGCTCGACGATGCTGGGCAGGTCGGGCAGGGCGAAGAAGTGGTCGATCACCGGGCGCAGCCTGGCCAGCGGCGCATCGCCCAGGGTCTGGGTGCCAAGCCGCGCGAGCAGGCCTTGCAGGTCCTTGAGCGGGTGGTCGCCGAAGGCCAGGCGGTCGAGCCCTTCATCCAGCGCGGCCAGTTTGTCGCTGTCCAGGTACCAGTCGGCGAGGCCGCAGTACAAGGCATCGGCGGCCTTTATCTGGGTGCCGCTGACGCCCAGGTAGATACCCAGCTCGCCGGGCACGCGCGGCAGGAAGTAGCTGCCGCCGACATCGGGGAAGTAGCCGATGCCCACCTCGGGCATTCCCAGGCGGCTGCGCTCGGTGACGATACGCAGGTCGCAGCCCTGGGCCAGGCCCATGCCACCGCCCAGAGTGAAGCCGTCCATCAGCACCATGACCGGCTTGCGGTAACGGTGGATGCACAGGTCTAGGGCGTATTCCTCTTCGAAGAAGTCCAGGTGCAGGCGCTGGCCGGCCTTGTAGCTGTCATGCAGCGAGCGGATATCGCCACCGGCGCAGAAGCCCTTCGGCCCTTCGCCGCGCAGCACCACGGCGTGCACGTCGGCATCCTGGGCCCAGCGATGCAGGTGTTTTTGCAGGCTGCGGACCATGTCGAGGGTGAGGGCGTTGAGGCCGGCGGGGCGGTTGAGGGTGAGGTGGCCGATATGGTTACGGACCTCGGCCAGTACATGATCCGTTGCCGAGGTGTGAGCGTGCGCGGTCATCGCGTTCTCCCTGCTTTGTTATTGATTTTCCAAGTGAAGCCTGGAATGCGCGGGCGGGTCGCAGGATCCTGTCATGCGAATTTGCCTTGCACAATTGGCAAATCTGCAGGGTTAGGCTGCATTTTTACCTTGGGTGCGCGCCTTCCGGCCGAGGTGGTTCAACTTTAGCCCGTCGGGCCTCAAGGGTCCTGCGGATCATGTCCCAACGACTGCAGGAACAACGAAAACAGCTCTGGTTGCGACGAAATATCCAGCTTGGCGTACAGGTGACGCCGATGCACCTTGACCGTCTCCGGCGAGATCGCCAGCCGTTCGGCCATGGCTTTTGACGAATACCCCCGCAACACCAGCCGGGCGATCTCCAGCTCGCGCTCCGAAAGCACCTTGGCGCCGAACAGGCTCATGGCATCGCGCACCTGGCTGGCCATCGCCGGGGCAGGGGCCTGACGCTGCCAGTGCTGGCCGAGCAGCGCCAGCACCCACGGGCAGACCATCACCAGCAGGCCATGCTGCGCCGCCTCGAAGCGCTGGCGGCTGCCCAGCGACAGCGACAGGGCGCCGCTGTCGCCCAGTTGCACGATGAACTGCACCTCGTCCTCGAGCACATGGTCGTGGAAGTAGGTGAGGTAGTACTCGCTCTGGCGGAACTGGTCCGGAGCGACTTCTTCCAAGCGGTGCAGGCCATCGCCGATGCCTTCCTGGCAGGCCTGGTAGAAGGGGTCGAGCTGGTACAGCCCGCTCAGGTACAGGGCCATGGCCTCGGGGTTGCCCTCGCCGCGGGCATCGAAGATCTCCAGCGCCCGCGGCAGGCCGGCGCGCGGGTAGAACATCGCCAGGGCATTGTCGAACGGCACCCAGTGCTGCAACAGCAGCATCAACTGGCGCCAGAAGCGCGGCTGGCCGAGCTGCTCGACGGTGCGGGCCAGGCCTGTGTGGGCGCTGGCTTCGGTGAACAGGTTGTGCATGATCCCCCGGCATTCGCAATGTAGGCCTATCGCGGGGCAAGCCCGCTCCCACAGATGCCTCACAAAAACGTGGGAGCGGGCTTGCCCCGCGATGAACGTCCCACAGTATCAGGTGATCTTTCCCTACGTCGTCAAGGGGCGTACCCCCATAGGGTAATTGGCACCCAGCGCCTCCCAGCCTAGAGTCCAGCCAGGTCCAGCGGCCGCACGACCCCGGTTTTGCCCTCACAACCAATAACAATCAGAGGAAAAACACCATGAGCTCCAGCGAAGCGCCCGCGAGCGCGCTCAAGCAGCGCCTGGGTATGCCCGATGTGGTCGCCATCACCGTTTCGGCGGTCACCCCCGCCAGTTCCGTGTTCGTCATCGCCCCGTTCGCCATCCAGCAGGCCGGCAGCGGCGCGTTCCTGTCCTTTCTCATGGCGGCGCTGCTGGCCCTGATGTTCGCCTGGTGCTACGCCGAGCTGGGCCGCGCCCACAGCACCGCCGGCGGGGAGTACGTGTATGCCAAGCGGGTGTTCGGCGGGCTGGCAGGCTATGCCACTTTCCTCACCGTGCTGGCCTCGATGCTGTTCATCCCGCCGGTGCTGGCGGCCGGCGCGGCTACTTACCTCAACAACGCCTTGGGGACAGGATTCGACACCCAGAGCGTGGCTCTGGTGATTGTGGTCGCCAGCTATGCACTGGGCATTCTCAATATTCGCCTCAATGCCTGGATCACCGGGCTGTTCCTGATCTGCGAGGTGGCCGCTTTGCTGGTGATCGTCGCGCTGGGCTTCGGCAATGCCAGCCAGCCGACGGCCAGCCTGCTGCAGCCACAGGTGCTGGAGCAGGGTGCCCTGGTGGCGGCCCCCTGGGCGCTGGTGCTGGGCGCGGTGGGCATGGCGCTGTTCGCCTTCAACGGCTACGGCGGCGCGGTACTGCTGGCCGAAGACATGAAGGACGGCGGGCGCACCGTGCACCGGGCGGTGCTGTGGTCGCTGGTCGTGGTGGTGGCCATCGAAGTCATCCCGTTGGCCGCGCTGTTGATCGGTGCGCCGTCGCTCGAGGCGATGCTGGCCAGCGGCGACCCGATCGGCTACCTGCTCACCGCCCACGGCAACGAAACCCTCGCACGGCTGGTCAGCGCCGGGATCTTCCTGTCGGTGTTCAACGCCATCGTCGCCATCGTCATCCAGGTTGGCCGGGTGGTGTACAGCAGCGGCCGCGATGCCATCTGGACGCCGGCCCTCAACCGCGCCTTCACCGTGATCCACCCGCGCTGGGAATCGCCGTGGCTGGCCACGCTGTTCCTGGCCATCCCCTCGGCGCTGCTGAGCCTGTCCGGCAGCCTCGAAGAGCTGACCTCGTTCACCGTGCTGTTGCTGCTGCTGATCTACCTGGTAGTGGCCGCCTGCGCCCTGTGCAGCCGGGTGCTGCGCCGCGACCGCGAGCACCCGTACCGCATGCCACTGTGGCCGTTGCCGGCACTGCTGGCCGTGAGCGGCGCCGGCTGGCTGCTGGTGACCCTGCTGCAACAGGCCTCGCTGCGTGACCTGCTGGTCCTGCTTGGGCTGCTGGCAGTGTCCGTCATTCTCTACAGCACCCACGGCCGACTCAGCCCGACCTTCCAGAAATTGTGAGTATCCAAGGAGTAGACATGCGTGCGCGTCATTTGGGCATTACCCTCGGCCACGGCACCCCGGGCCCGTTCAATGCCATTACCGATGTGCCGGGCGTGCGGGTTGGCCACAGCACCCTGCTGGATGAACAACGCCCGGCGCCGATCCGCACCGGGGTCACCGTGATCGAGCCGCGCCCCGGTGCCGCGCGCCTGGCGCCGTGCTTTGCCGGTTGCCATGTACTCAACGGCAATGGTGATGCCACCGGCCTTGAGTGGATCCGCGAGGCGGGCCTGTTGACCACGCCGATCGCCATTACCAACACCCACAGCGTCGGCGTGGTGCGCGATGCGCTGATCGCTGCCGAGCGTGAGCGCCTGGCGGACGAGGCCGTGTACTGGTGCATGCCGGTGGTGATGGAAACCTACGACGGGTTGCTCAACGATATCTGGGGCCAGCACGTGACCCCGTTGCAGGTGCGTCAGGCGCTGGACAACGCCGCACCCGGCGCGGTAACCGAAGGCCCGGTGGGCGGCGGCACCGGGATGATCAGCCATGAGTTCAAGGGCGGTATCGGCACCGCTTCGCGGCAATTGCCGGCGCAGCAGGGCGGCTGGACGGTAGGCGCGCTGGTGCAGGCCAACCACGGCCAGCGTCAGGAGTTGCGCATCGATGGCTATCCGGTGGGGCGCCAGCTTGGGCACCTGCCATCGCCCTTTGCCGAACGTGAACAAGGCACGCCTGGGATGGGTTCGATCGTGGTGGTGATCGCCACCGATGCGCCGCTGCTGCCGCACCAGTGCCAGCGCCTGGCGCAACGGGCGTCGATCGGGATTGCCCGCACCGGTGGCGGTACCGAGGACTCCAGTGGCGATATCTTCCTGGCGTTCTCCACCGGTAACCAGGGCCTGCCGCCGGCTGACTACGGGCGCAAGGACCTGGCCCAGTGCACGCAGGTGCAGATGCTCAACAACGACCATATCTCGGCGTTGTTCATGGCGGCGGCGGAGGCGGTGGAGGAGGCGATTGTCAATGCGCTGCTGGCAGGGAGGACGATGGTCGGCAAGGGCGGGGCGGTGGTGCCGGGGTTGGATGGCGACACACTGCTGACTGCCTTGCATGAGGCAGGGTGGAAAGCGCAGGCCCGGCATTAAAAGTATCGCGGGGCAAGCCCGCTCCCACGCATTGAGGCGTGGGAGCGGCTCCCACGCATTGAGGCGTGGGAGCGGGCTTGCCCCGCGATCGGTTTTGCTAGCGAGCGCGGGCGAACGCGGGATTACCCGAACGCGAAACCCGCAGCGCCACCACGCTACCCAGCACGATCAACCCCGCCAGCGCATACAGCGCCGCATCGGTCGACCCGGTCTGGTCCTTGATGAACCCGACCAGGTACGGGCTGAGGAAGCCCGCCATCTGCCCCACCGAGTTGATCACCGCCAAGCCCGCCACGGCGGTACCCGCACTGAGCAGCGCGGTCGGCATCGGCCAGAACATCGGCAGCCCGGTCAGCGCGCCCATGGTGGCGATCGACAGGCCGAGGATGGCAATGGTCGGCTGAGCGGCGAAGTTGACCGCGATCAGCAGGCCCAAGGCGCCCATCAGCATCGGCACGACCAAATGCCAGCGCCGTTCGTTGCGCAGGTCCGCCGAGCGGCCCACCAGGATCATGAACACCCCGGCCAGCAGGTACGGAATGGCACTCAGCCAGCCGATCAGCAGCGGGTTGTCGAAGCCCATGTTCTTGATGATCGACGGCAGCCAGAAGTTGATGGCATACACGCCGCTCTGGATGCAGAAGTAGACGAAGCCGAAGGTCCAGATCAACGGGTTGGTCAGCACGGCGAGCACGCCGTCACCCGTAGTGGCCGGCTTGCTCGCAGCGTCGGCCGCCAGGTCTGCCGCGATCAGCTGGCGTTCTGCCGGGCTCAGCCATGGGGCTTTCTGGTAGCCGTCACTGAGCAGCACGATGGCCAGCGCACCCAGTGCCACGGTCGGCAGGCCCTGGATCAGGAACATCCACTGCCAGCCGGCCAGGCCACCCTGGCCTGCCGCGAAGTGCTGCAGGATCCAGCCGGAGAACGGTCCGCCCAGCAGGCCGGAGACCGGGATCGCCGACATGAACAGGGCCATGATCCGGCCCCGGCGCGCCGCCGGGAACCAGCGCGAAAGGTACAGCACCACGCCAGGGAAGAAGCCCGCCTCGGCGGCGCCGGTGAGCAGGCGCAAGGCATAGAACTCGGTGGGGGTGGTGACGAACAGCAGGCAGGTACTCAGGCTGCCCCAGGCGATCATCATCAGTGCGATCCAGCGCCGCGGGCCGAAGCGGTTGAGCGCCAGGTTGCTGGGCAGGCCGCATAGCACGTAGCCGATGAAGAAGATCCCGGCGCCAAGGCCGTACACGGTTTCGCTGAATTTGAGCGCGTCGAGCATCTGCAGCTTGGCGAAGCCGACGTTGACGCGGTCCAGGTAGTTGAACAGGTAGCAGATGAAAATGAACGGAATCAGCCGCAGGGTGATGCGCCGGTACAGCGCGTTGCGGGTGACGTCGTTGCCTTGGTCAGGGGCGGGGCTGTGTGCCATGATCGGGTTCTCTTTTGTTATGGTTGTCACCGCGTCGCCTGTCTCGGCGCTCGCCCTGACGAGTCTCGGGGAGTGTAGCGCCACTGTCTTTGTGCTTTTGCACAGCCCCAGACTCAGCCTGCTGTGCCGCCGACCAACCCTAGGCAACCCTAAGGACCTGCTCATGTTCGAACTGGACCACGACCTGGCCCAGGACATCGTCGACCGGGCGATGGCCATCCTGCCGTGCAACGTCAACGTGATGGACAGCCAGGGGCTGATCCTCGGCAGCGGCGAGCCGGAACGCATCAACACCCGCCACGAAGGCGCCCAGCTGGTGCTGGCCAACGGCCGGATCGTCGAGCTCGATGTGGACGCTGCCAAGTGCCTCAAGGGTGTGCAGCCCGGGGTCAACCTGCCGCTGATGCTCGATGACCGGCTGATCGGCGTGCTCGGCCTTACCGGCGACCCGCAGCAACTGCGCACCTACGGCGAGCTGGTGCGCATGACCGCCGAAATGCTCCTGGCCCAGCGCCACTTGCAGGTTGAGCAGCAATGGCGCCGCCAGCGTTGCGACGACCTGCTAGCCCTGCTGCTGGGGGGCAGCGGCGAATCGCCCCGGCTGGTCGATGAGGCCCAGCAACTCGGGCTCAAACCCAACCTGCCACGCATTCCCTGCCTGTTCGAACTGCAGGCCGGGCCCCCGGCCGAAGCCTTGTCGGCCTGGCTGATGAGCCGCTACCCCGACAGCTGGTGTGTAAGCCCCGCCCGCCAATCGCTGCTGTGGTGCCGCCCGGCCAACGTGGCGCTGGACGAGCCGCGCCTGCTGGAGCGCCTGCAACGCCATGGCTGGGTGGTCGAACGCCTGGCCTTGGGCAGCCCGGCGCAAAGCCTGGAGCAATTGCGCCGCGGCTACCGGCGGGTGCGCGACCTGCTGGCCTACGGGCGCGAAGTGCTGCCAGGCGAGCGCCTGCTAAGCCTGGCCCGCTACCGCCTGCCGGCGCTGCTCTGGCGCCACCGCAACGACGATGCCCTGGACGAGCTGCTCGAACCCTTGCTGCGCGTGCGCGCCAAGGATGCCAGCGGCCAGCTGCTGGCTACGCTGCGCGCCTGGTGCGCCCATGACGGGCAGAGCCAGGCCTGCGCCGATGCCTTGGGCATTCACCGCAACAGCCTGCGCTACCGGCTTGAACGCATCGCCGAACTGGGCGAAGTCGATCCGCTGCGCCTTGAAGGGATGCTCAGCCTGTACCTGGGCTTGCAACTGTTACCCGCAGACTGAGTGCTGCACCGCGTTTTTCATGGAGATGTGCATTGGATTCACTGACCCAAGCCGTACTCGGCGCCGCCCTGCAGGGCACCGTGCTGGGCCGCATTCAAGGCCGCCGCTCGCTGCTGTACGGCGCCGCCCTGGCCACGCTGCCGGACCTCGACGTGCTGATCCGCTACGCCGACCCGGTGTCGCAGATGACCTTCCACCGAGGCTTTTCCCATTCGCTGTTCGTCCTTACCGGGCTTGCGCTGTTGATGGCCTGGATGGTTGCCTGGCTGGGCCAGCGCTACTGGCCGCACAAGGGCTACCGCTGGCCACGGTTGTTCCTGGCGTTCTGGCTGGTGCTGGTCACCCACCCGATCCTCGATGCGTTCACGGTGTATGGCACCCAGTTGCTCTGGCCCTTGCAGCCCACGCCGCAAAGTTGGGCGGCCGTGTTCATCATCGACCCGGTGTACACCGTGCCGTTGCTGCTGGCGGTGCTGTACGCAACGTTCAAGGGGCTGCAGGGCAGGGCGGTCGGCGTGTTGTGCCTGGCGTTGGCGTTCAGCACGGTTTACCTGGGCTTTGGCCTGGCCGGGCGCATGGCTGCAGAGCAACGCTTCAGCCAGGCGCTGGCTCAGCAGGGTATCGTCGCAAGCGAAGTGCGCGGGGTGCCGATGGCCTTCAACAGCCTGGTCTGGCGGATGCTGGCGAAAACCCCAGGCGGCGATTACTACGAAGGCGTCAGCAGCCTGTTCGACCGTGAGCCGCCCGAAATACTGCGCCAGTCACTCAACCTTGAAGCCGGCAAGGTGCTGGCCGGGGTGCCGCTGCACGAGCGTCTGCGCTGGTTCACCGGCGACTGGCTGCGTTACGACGTAGTCGGCGACGCGCTGGTGGTCACCGACCTGCGCATGGGTGTGCCGGGCAACTACAGCTTCCGCTTCCAGATGGCCCAGCGTGACGCTGCTGGCCAATGGCAGGTGATCCAGCCCAAGGGCTGGATCGGCGGCGGTGCGGCTTCGCTGTTCGATGGCGCCAAACTGAGCCTGATCTGGCGGCGTATCCTCGACCAGCAGCCACCCTTGCCGCTGGCAGCCTGGGCCAGCCAGTCGCTGGGGCATGCCGCCGAGGCCGGGCGCTGAGGCCCGCGGCCTTGCAATCGGCGGTTGCGCACCCATTTAGCTGGCTTGTCTTGATCGGGAATACAGCATGGAACCCAACCGCTTCGGCGATATCGCTGCCTTCGTCAGCGCCGTGAAGGCCGGCAGCTTCACCGCTGCCGCCGCCAGCCTGGGCCTGACCCGCTCGGCGGTGGGCAAGAGCATCGCTCGGCTGGAGGCACGCATGGCGGTGCGGCTGCTCAACCGCACCACGCGCAAGCTAAGCCTGACCGACGAGGGGCTGGTGGCCTTCGAGCGCTGGCGGCAGATCCTCGACGACCTCGATGAAGTCGAGTCGACCATGGCCCAGCGCCGGGGCCAGCCCACCGGTACCTTGCGCCTGACCGCGCCGTTGTCGTTCGGCCAGCGCCATGTGCTGCCGATCCTCGACCGCTACCTCAAGCTGTGGCCCGAGCTGCGCGCCGATATCCGCTTCACCGACCGCTTCGTCGACCTGGTCGAGGAGGGTGTCGACGTGGCGGTGCGTATCGGCGCGCCGAAAGAGGACTCGCAACTGCTGACCCGTACCGTGGCCTGGCAGCAGTTCGTCACCTGTGCCTCGCCCGACTACCTGCAGCGCCACGGCACGCCGCAGGTGCCGGCCGACCTTTATGGGCATGACAAGATCGCCTTCCTGGCGGGTGAAAAATCCAGCCCGTGGCGTTTTCGCACCGATGCCGGGTTGCATCTGTGCGAGGAGCCCGGGCGGTTGAACATCGACAGCTCCGAGGCGATGCTCGATGGCGCGCGGGCGGGGTTCGGGTTGATTCACCTGCCGACTTACATCACCGGCGATGACCTGCGCGCCGGGACGCTGGTCGAAGTGCTGCACGACTACCGGCCACCTGCCGACCCGATCCGCATCGTCTACCCCAGCAAGCGGCATCTGTCGCCACGGGTGCGCGGCTTCATTGATCTACTGGTCGAAAGCTGGCAGGACGGGGTGCCCTGGGAGTCGTTGTAGGAACAACTGTATTGTAATGCCCGCGTTTAACTCATCGCAGGCTGCTCCCCCACAGTTACTACGCTTGGCGTCAAAGCGGCGCGTATCCTGTGGGAGCGGGTTTACCCGCGAACACCGGCAGAGCCGGTGCCATCCAACGCGCCGCCTGCTTCGCGGGTAAACCCGCTTCTACACAGCAAGCGCGCAGTCTTTGGGGAATCCGAGGCCCCAGTATCGGGCCGCTCTTCGGCTTTATCCGCAGCTACCCACCCCGGACACTCTGCTGTCACGCAAACTTCATCAGGAGCCCCCATGACAGCCCTGTCCGTACTGGACCTGGTCATGATCGGCGAAGGCAAGACCTACGCCGACGCGATCGAAGAAACCCGCCAGCTTGCCCGCCACGTCGAACAGCACGGCTACCGCCGCTACTGGATCGCCGAACACCACGACATGCCCGGCATCGGTTCTGCCGCCACCTCACTGGTGATCAACGAAGTCGCCAACGCCACCCGGCAAATCCGCGTCGGTGCCGGCGGCATCATGCTGCCCAACCACGCACCGCTGGTGGTGGCCGAGCAGTTCGGCACCCTTGATACCCTGCACCCCGGGCGCATCGACCTGGGCCTGGGCCGTGCGCCCGGTACTTCCGGCCCGACCGTACGTGCCTTGCGCGGCGCAGCGCCCGAACGCGACTTCGAAACCGACATCGGCGAGCTACGCGACTACCTCGCCGACAACGGCCAGCGCCCGGTGCGCGGTGTACCCGGGCAGCATGACGTGCCGATCTGGATCCTCGGCTCCAGCCTGTTCGGCGCCGACCTGGCGGCCAGGCTCGGTTTGCCCTACGCCTTCGCTTCGCATTTCGCGCCGCGCTACCTGCTGCAGGCCGTCGCCCATTACCGCGTCCACTTCAAACCCTCGGCTCAACTGGCCAGGCCCTATGTGATGGTGGGTGTGAACATCTTCGCCGGCGGCAGCGATGCCGAAGCCGACTACCTGGCCAGCTCGCACCGCAAATGGATGCTCGACCTGCATGTGGGCCGTTACGGGCTGTTGCCCAAACCTCAGGAAGGGTATGTCGAAGGGCTGCCTGGCCATGAGCGGGCTGTGCTGGAGCAGGTGATGGCCTGCACCATCGCCGGTGGGCCGCAGCGGGTGAGGGAAGGGTTGCGCTCGCTGATCGAGCAGACCGGAGCGGATGAATTGATGATTGATTGCCGCATCCATGATCCGCTGGCGCGGCAGCGCTCGCATGCAGTGGCGGCCAATGCACTGGCGTCATTGGCCTGACGCTGAGCCCGGCGATCCAGCTGGAAATCTGGTGGGCGTCATCGCGGGGCAAGCCCGCTACCACGAAGTACCATCCCAACACTTGGACGCTGCGTGGGAGCGGGCTTGCCCCGCGATGAGGCCCGAACAGGCTACGCCCGGCGCAGGAACGGATAGTCGGTATACCCCTCAGCCCCATTGGCATAGTCGAACTGCGCTCGGTGCGCGTTCAGCGGCGCCTGCTGCTTCAGTCGCTCGACCAAGTCCGGGTTGGCAATGAACGCCCGGCCAAAGGCCACCGCATCGATCAAGCCGCGCGCCAGCAGGTCTTCGGCCTTGTCGGCGGTGTAGGCGCCTGCGGCGACGATCACCCCGGGATACGCAGCGCGGATCGCCTTGCGGAACGCGTCACGCAGCGGCTTGCCACCGGCCCAGTCCGGCTCGGACAGGTGCAGGTAGGCCAGGTTGCGCTTGGCCAGCTCGCCGATCAGGTACAGGCCGGCGGCCTCCTGGTCTTCACCGTTGTCGATGCCATTGAAGCCCCCCAAGGGGAAGATGCGGATACCCACGCGCTCGGCGCTCCACTGGGCAATCGCGGCATCGACCGCTTCGAGCACGATGCGCGCACGGTTTTCAACGCTGCCGCCGTAACGGTCGTCGCGAGTGTTGGCGCTGGGGGTCAGGAACTGGTGCAGCAGGTAACCGTGGGCCGCATGCAGCTCGATGAAGTCGAAGCCGGCTTCACGGGCGTTGGCCGCCGCCTGGCCGAAGTCGGCGACGATGCCGGCGATCTCGGCTTCGCTCAAGGCGCGTGGGGTCGAGGTGTCGACCCGGATGAGCTGGCCGTTCTCGTCGCGCAGCGTGGTGCGCGCATTGGCCGGCAACGCCGAAGGCGCCACCGGCGCTTGGCCACCCGGTTGCAACGAGGTGTGCGACACGCGCCCGGTGTGCCACACCTGCACCGCGCTGTGCCCGCCGCGTTGGTGGATGGCGTCGTTGACCTGGCGCCAGCCGGCGATCTGCTCAGCGGTGTGGATGCCGGGCGAACCGGAATAGCCCTTGGCCTGGAACGAGATCTGCGTGGCTTCGCTGATGATCAGCCCGGCGCTGGCCCGCTGGCCGTAGTACTCGGCCATCATCGCGGTTGGCACGTCGCCCGGCTCCAGGCTGCGCAGGCGGGTGAGGGGGGCCATGAAGATCCGGTTGGGCAGGGTTAGAGGGCCAAGCTTGAGTGGTTCGAAGAGTTTCATTGGGGATGCCGTCGCAAGGTGATTTCGATGGCACGCACGATACCGAGGTGATTGGGGAAAGGGGCTCCCGATACCCCGGCGTAGCGCTCCCCAATGCCTGGCAAAGGCTCAAGGGTGCAGTGTCGGCGCCATCATACGCTCAAGCCCCGCGTAATCCTTGTGCCCCACTGGCACCAGCCCGGTGGCGTCCTGTGACGCCACGAACCCGGCCAGTGCCTTGGGGTCATCGAGCATCGCCTGACGCAGGCGCTGCTTCAGCGCCGGGCACAGGTTGGCGCTGAACACGTAAGGGTCATAACGGATCGGCGCCGAGCGCCACAGCACCTGCAGCTTTGCCGGGTCGACTGCGTGGCTGGCCAGGTAGGCGTCGGCCCGTTCGCTGGCGACAAAGGCGGCATCGACCCGCCCTTCGAGCAGCGCCTCGAGCGCCTTGTCATGGTTGCCGGCGTACACCAGCGCCGCGAAGTAACGCGGTAATGGTGTGTTGACCAGCGCGGCGAACTCGACGCTGGGTACCAGGCTGCCCGAGGTGCTGGCTGGGTCGCTCAGCGCAACCCGCTTGCCGCGCACGGCGTTGAGGCTGGTCGGGCCGTCGGCGCGGGTCAGCAGCAGCGCCTGGTAATGGTTGCCCGCCGGGGTGTAGGTGCCCGCGGCGAGGGTGTAGGTGGCGAACGGCTCGATGCGCCGGTCACGCTGGCGGGCGAGGATATAGGAGGCCGGGCCCAGCCGGGCGATGTCGGCGCCGCCGGAGACGATGGCATCCACCACGCTTTCGTAGGAGGCGCTGATCACCAGTTCCACCGGCACGCCTGCGGCCTTGCTCAGGCGCTCGACCAGGGGCTGGTGCTCGCGGGTCATGGCTTCGACGTCCTTGATCGGGATCACTGCAAGCCGCAGGCCGTGGGGTGTGCAGTTGGCCAGCGCGGGGCCCGTCAGCAACTGCGCCAGCGCCAGGGCGCCGAGGGATTTCAGTACACGCATGCCTTGTCCTCGTTGCCGATGAAGGGGGGGTATTCGTGCAACTGGGCCGGCGATAGCGGCCGGCTGAAATGGTAGCCCTGGGCGATGTCGCAACCGGCGAGCTTCAGGCACACCACCTGTTCGCGGGTCTCGACGCCCTCGGCCACCACCTCCAGGCCCAGGCGCTTGGCCAGGATGATGGTCGAAGACACGATCGGGCTGTCGTCGTAGCTGTTGCACAGCGGCGCGATCAGCGAGCGGTCGATCTTCAGCCTGGATAGCGGCAGCGCCTGCAAATGGGCAAACCCTGCATAGCCGCGGCCGAAGTCGTCCAGGCTGATGCCGATGCCGGCGGCGCGCAGGCGGTGCAGGTGTTCAACGGCGGTGCCTTCCGGGTCGAGCACGGTGGTTTCGGTGATCTCCAGCTCCAGGCGCTGGGGGGCGATGCCGTAGTAATCGAGCTCGGCCAACAGCCGGGCGCTGAAGTCGCCCTGGCGCAGTTGCAGCGCCGACACATTGACCGCCAGGTGCGCGGTCTGATCGCGCACAGCCCAGCGTGCCAGCTCCTCGCAGGCCAGGCGCAGGACTTCCCAGCCCAGTTCGACGATGAACCCGCTGCGCTCGGCCAGGCCGATGAAACGGTCGGGGTAGAGCAGGCCGAACTGCGGATGGTCCCAGCGCACCAGCGCTTCGTAGCCCAGCACCTGCAAGGTATCGAGGCGGATCTGCGGCTGGAAGTGCAGGACGAACTGGCGCTCGCTCAAGGCGCTGCCAAAGGCCTGTTCGAGGGTGAACGCCTGGATGTCGGAGAGGTTCAGCGACGGGTCGAAGAAGCGGTACTGGGCACGCCCGGCCTGCTTGGCCGAGTACATGGCGGCGTCGGCGCAGCGGATCAGCGCGTCGATGTCCTGGCCGTCGCGGGGGCAGATGCTCACGCCCACGCTGGGGCTGGTGTTGACCTCCTGGCCGTCGAGGGCGTAGGTGGCCGAGAGTTTCTCCACCAGGGCGCGCACCCAGCCGTCGATCTGCTCCTCGCTGCGTTCACCGGCCAGCAGCACCACGAACTCGTCGCCGCCAAAGCGCGAGGCCTCGTCGCCCGGCTCCAGCAGGCGCTGGATACGCCCGGCCACGGCCTGCAGCAGCAAGTCGCCGATCTTGTGCCCGAGGGAGTCGTTGATCGATTTGAAGCGGTCCATGTCGATGAACAGGATGGCCAGCAACCGGCGCTTGCCGCGCTGGCGGGTGAGCGCCTGGGCGGCCACCTCGACGAATTGGCGCCGATTGTGCAGGCCGCTCAAGTGGTCGGTGGCGGCGGCATGGCTGCTGCGCCGGTGCTCGTCTTCGAGGCGGCCGATCAGCTGCTGGTTGACCTGCTGCGCGTACTCGAGCTCCGCGAAGGCCTCCTGGCGCTTGTGCAGCAGGCGCAGGCCCCAGGCCAGGCTGGTGAGGATCAGCAGGGTCATGCTCAGGTTCAGCCAGAACTGGCGATTGGTGGTGCGGCTGGCGGAGGCGAGGATTTCGTCCTGGCGCTGGCTGACCATCACGCTGAAGCCGCGCTCGGGCATGCGCCGGTACAGGCTCTGGAAGGCGCCGTCGAGGCTGTACTGGGTGAGCTGGCCGGCGTCTTCGCCGCTGCCCGGCAGCCCGGGTACCAGGGTCTGGCCGGCCACCACCACGCCGCTGCCGTCGATGCGCAGACGCTCCTGGCCGTCGTCCTGCAGCAGGCGCACCAGGCCGCTGCGGCCCAGGTCGATGTGCTGGAACAGTACCGCCAGGTAGCCGATGTCCAGTTGCACCACGAGGATGTTGTCGATCTCGCGGCCCGGCAGGTCGGTCAGCGGTAGCAGGAACGGCAGGCGCCAGTTGGGCAGGGTGCTGTTGCCCGCCGGCAGGGCGCGGGGCAGGAAGGCCTTGAAACCGTACTGCCCGACATGGCGCTTGAGCTGGTCGAGCCAGGCGTCGGGCAGTTGCCCGGGCTCGTCGGCATGGCTGGAGGAGAGCAGCCGGCCATGCCGGTCATACAGGCTCATGCGCTTGAACACCGGGTCTTCGGCCAACAGCCGGGCCAGGCTCAGGTTGCCCTGGCGCAGGCGCTTCATGTCGTCCTGGGTTACCCGGCCAACGGCCTGGGCGCGGTCCACCAACTGGCGCAGGTTTTCACCGACGATGCTGGCCAAGTTCAGGTGTTCGGCGGCTTTTGCCGACAGCGCATCCTGGCGCGTGGCGGCCTTCTGATTGATGTGCAGCCCCCAGAGGAAGGTCAGGGTGACGGCGCACAGCATCAACAGCAGCAGCGGCAACAGCCCTGCGGATGAGAGAGAACGGCGGATCACTGCTGGTTTCCCCTGCCCTGGGTGAGCGCTGAAAAATACGACAGAAAGATGACAGGGTCATGACTGGTGGCACATTGCCTCATGTCAGCCGCTCCTACACACACACAAACCGCCAATCCTGGACCTTGCCGCGACAAGTTGTCTGCTTGACTTCAATCGATGTAACAAGAGTTGTATCTTGACTTGATAGTCAATTTTTGTGATCGTGCGCGCCCTTCGCGTTTCACAAGCACCAGAACAAAGCATGGGCAGCGCCTGACTGCCCAGAGGATCAACCATGTCCAACCGTGAAATTTCCCGGCGTTCGTTCCTGCAAGGCGGGCTGATCGCCGGTGTCGGCGTGACCATGGCGCCGCTTGGCAGCCAGGCCTTCGCCGCCCTGATGGAAGACCGTGTCACCACCTCGCCACAAAAGTGGATGAACCACGACGGCAAGGCGCGTTTCCGTAACGACGCGCTGTCCAAGGTGTGCGGCAACAAGGTGTTTGCCCGTGACATCCGTGCCAAGGACATGCCCGGTTGGCCGCAGCAGCAAGGCCACGCCATGCTGCTCAAGGCCACCAAGGCCGACCGCATCTACGCAGGCTACGACCTGTCGCTGCTGGGCGTCGAGCTGCAGCCGGACCGCATCGTCACCGCCGACGACCTGAAAAAGGACGGCATCGCCTGGCCCGAAGCCCACTCGCCGGACCCGCTGCTGCCTCCCGGCCAGGTGCCGATGTTCATCGGCCACCCGGTGGCGATCCTGATCTGGAACGACTTCGAGCGCTTCCGCAAGGCCAAGCTCAAGCTGCAGTTCAACGACCAGGCGATCCGCTACGGCGCCCAGGCGCCGCTGTACCAGCGCGACCCCTACGGCAGCTTCCGTTTCGTGCGCGTGGGCGGCAAAACGCCGTTCGACGACGACGAATACTCAAGCCTCAAGAACACAATGCTGTTCCCCACCATCCTCGCCCGCAAACCGGTGTGGACCGCCGAGCCCAAGCAGCACGGCAACCTCACCGAGCAGGGGATGTTCTACGCCCAGCGTATCGATGAGCAGCTCAAGCAGCCGCCGGAAAACTGGCTGCTGTTCGACGAGCGCTACAAGACCCCGTCGATCGAGCCGGCGGCGCTGGAGCCGGACAACGGCAACGGCTGGTACGACCCGGCCACCGGCACCCTGCATTTCGTCGTGGCCACCCAGTGCCCGTTCGAAGTGGCGCAGGAGTGCGTGCACATGATCAAGCCGTCGCGCTTCGGCCTGAAGAACCTGAACATGCACCCCGGCTACACCGTGGGCTACGGCTCGAAGGACAACAACATCTTCGTGTTCTACGCCGCCGTCGCTGCCTTGTACGGCGCGGGCGTGCCGATCCGCCTGGCCAACGACCGCTATGAGCAGTTCCAGAGCGGCATCAAGCGCCACCCGTTCGACATCCGCTACCAACTGGCGGTGGACAAGAACGACCTGAGCTTCAAGATCTTCCGCGCCGACATGAGCGTCGACGGCGGCGGGCGCATCAACTACAGCCCTTCGGTGGCGGCAGTGGGCGCTACCGCAGCGCAGTCGATCTACTACATGCCGCAGAACGACCTGTCGGTCACCGCCTACCACTCCCGTGGTGTGGAGGCCGGTTCCATGCGCGGTTATGGCACCCTGCAGAGCATGGCCGCCACCGAGATGATGGTCGACGAGATTGCCGACCGTCTAGGTGTCGATGCCATCGAACTGCGGCGCAAGAACGCGCTCAAGTCGGGCATGAAGAACACCCAGGGCGCGGTCCCGGCTGGTGCCCTGCGCCTGCACGAGATTCTCGACAAGGCCAGCCAGCACGAATGGTGGAAGAACCGCCATGCGCGCAAGCAAGCCATGGACGCCAAGGACCACGACAACTGGTACGGCGTGGGCTTTGCCATCACCCAGAAAGACTTCGGCACCGGCTCCGAAGCGCCGATGGCGGCGGTGGAGTTCACTGCCGACGGCCAGATCACCCTGCGCCATATCGGCACCGAACTGGGCACCGGCATGTCGACCTCCCAGGCCCTGGTGGTCAGTGACTTCCTTGGCCGCGTTGCCGACCAGGTGCAGACCGCCCAGACCGAATGGCCCGAGCTGCAACTGAGCACCAGCGGCAACCCCTACCTGATCAGCCAGGCCGAGCAGGACGCCGCGCTGCGCAACCCGCGCTGGGTCGGCAAGCTGGCTTCGCCGTCGTCGGCGACCAACTCGGCGTTCTACTTCAGCCACGCTACCCGCGAAGCGGCCCGCGTGCTGTTCAACCACGGCCTGTGGCCGGCGGCCATGGCCCTGTGGCGCCAGGGCCCTTATGGCGGCCAGGCCAACCCGCTGGTGGTGCGCCGCGAGAACGCGGTGTGGGTCAACGGTGAATTGACTGGCAACGGCCTGGCGCCGATTCCGTTCGCCGAGCTTGCGAAAAAGGCCCATGAAATGGGCCTGGTCACCGGCGTCAGCGTGCACGGCTTCAACCGTTGGAGCTGGGCCGAGGCCGATTTCGTCATCGACGGCGTGCGCGAGCGCCTGCCGCTCGATGCCCTGGCGGTCAAGTACGGCGACGGTGCGGTGAACGCCAAGAAAGCGCAGATGAACAGCGCCGGCTTCCACCTGCTCGACCGGCAGAACGCCGCGTACCCGGCCACCCAGCTGAACAACGCCATGGTCACCTACTACAGCCCGGTGGCGACCATCGTCGAAGTGAAGGTGAACAAGGGCAGTGGCGAAGTGAGCGTGCTCAACCACCACAGCTGGGTCGAGTGCGGCCGGGTGCTGGTGCCCGAGCTGGTCAAAGGCCAGCTCGAAGGCGGCATCGCCATGGGTATCGGCCACGCATTGCTGGAAGAAATGCCCTTGTACGAGGGTGGCCCGGGCGAGGGCGACTGGAACTTCAACCGCTACCGCCTGCCGATGGCCAAGCATGTGGCGGTGTGGAAGCAGACCTCGGAGATCCTGCCGCCGTTGTCGCCCACCGACCCGTCCAAGGGCATCGCCGAAGTGGTGATGATCCCGGTGGTCGGCGCCATCGGCAACGCCGTGGCCCATGCCATCGGCAAGCGTGTCCGCGACCTGCCCATCACCCCCGCCCGCGTCAAGGAGGCCCTCAATGGCTGACCGCAAGCTACAACTGACCCTCAACGGTCAACCTGTCGTCACCGAAGTGGTCCCCGATGACCTGGCGATGCTCGACTACCTGCACGAATACCAGAACCTCACAGGCTCGCGCCTGGGCTGCGGCCAGGGCATCTGCCATGCCTGCGTGGTGATCGTCGACAACCCCGACGGCACCAGCGAGGAAGTGCGCACCTGCATCACCGGCGCGCATTACTTCGAGGGCAAGAAGGTCCGTACCATCGAAGGCCACGCCAAGCGTGACCAGGCCGGTAACCTCACCGAACTGAACCCGATCCAGCAGAAGTTCGTCGACCGCTTCGCCTTCCAGTGCAGCTACTGCGCCCCGGGCTTCGTCAACGCCGCCACCGTGCTGGTGGAGAAGGCACAGCGCAAGCCGCTGAAAAAGAGCGAGCTGGAAGACGCCATCGAAGCCAGCCTCGGCCACCATGTGTGCCGCTGCACCGGCTACGTGCGCTACTACGAGGCGACCCGCGATGTACTGGGCGACCTCGGCCTGGTCAAGGAGGGCTGAGCATGACCCGTGTTTTCAATGGCCTGGCCCTGGCTGTGGGCCTGGTGCTGGCGTGCGGCGCGCAGGCGGCGGATGAGCAACTGGTCAAGCGCGGCGAATACCTCGCCCGCGCGGCCGACTGCATGGCCTGCCACACGGCCGAAGGCGGCGCGCCCTATGCCGGCGGCCTGCCGATTCATTCGCCGTTCGGCACCATCTACGGCACCAACATCACCCCGGACAAGCAGTACGGCATCGGCAACTACAGCACGGACGAATTTTTCGCCGCCCTGACCGAGGGCAAGCGCAAGGATGGCGCCAACCTGTACCCGGCCATGCCCTACACCTCGTACCACCTGGTCAAGCGTGAGGACTCGGACGCCATCCACGCCTACCTGATGACCGTGGCACCGATCAATCGCCCGGCACCGCAAACCAGCCTGAGCTTCCCGTTCAACGTGCGCACCGGCCTGATGGGCTGGAACATGCTCTACGGCAAGAGCGTGCAGCTGGAAGAGGGCAAGGGCAACAGCGAAGCCTGGAAGCGCGGCCAGTACATGGTCGAGGTGCTCGGCCACTGTGGCGAATGCCATACCCCGCGTAACCCGATCGGCGCGCTGCAGCAGGACAAGCGCCTGACCGGCGGCCTGCTGTTGGGCTACCTGGCGCCGAGCCTGCTGGCCAAGGACCTGGCCGAACGCGGCTGGAACCAGGCTGACCTGGCCACCTTCCTCAAGCACGGCATGAGTGCCCAGGGCAGCATGTTCAACGAGATGTACCCGGTGGTGCACCACAGCACCCAGCATCTGGAAGACAGCGACCTGTCGGCCATGGCCACCTACCTGCTGGGCGACCAGCCGCCGGCGGCCAAGGTGGTGCAGGCGGTGGCCCATGAAACCCTGGGCGAAAGCGCCAAGCGCGGTCGTCAGCAGTACCTCAACGTCTGCGCCGGCTGTCACGGCGTCGATGGCGAGGGCAAGCCGCACATCGCCGTGGCCATGCAGGGCAACACCGTGCTGCGCCAGGCCGACTCGCGCAACCTGGTCAAGGCCATCGTCGACGGTATCCGTGAACAGCAGTTCACCGGCTTCGAGCGCATGCAGCCGATGCCGGGCTTCGCCGACAAGCTCGACGACCAGCAACTGACCGACATGGTCAACTACCTGCGTGAAGCCTGGGGCGGTTTGCCGGGCGACCTGACCACCCAACAGCTGGCCCAGCTGAAGGCGGACTGACGTGCAGCATCTCGACCTGCTGGTGGTGCAACAGGCGGCGCAGTGGTCGCGTGACGGCTTGCGCGTATGGCTGTGCACCGTGCTCTGCACCTATGGCTCGGCGCCACGTGCGCCGGGCTCGCTGCTGGCCGTGAGTGAGGGCGGGCACTGGGTGGGGTCGCTGTCCGGCGGTTGTGTCGAAGAGGACTTCCTCGAACGCGTCGCCGCCGGCGAGTTCGTCGATGCCGTTGCCGTGGTGCGCTATGGCGACGGCAGCGACACCCGCTCGAATATCCGCCTGCCCTGTGGCGGCATCCTCGATGTGCTGGTCGAGCACCTGCCGGGCGATTGCGACACCCAGGCTCACCTGGCGCAACTGGAGGCGGCGCTGCTGGGCCGGCGCCGGTTGTTGCGCGAAGTGAACCTGCGTACCGGTGCGCGGCAACTGCACGATGACCAAAGCCAGGGGCCGCGGGTGGAGCAGGGCGAAACCAGCGTGCGCCTGCGCGTTGGCGCCGCCCAGCGCCTGTTGCTGGCGGGGTATTCGAGCGTCGCGCACTTCTGCGCCGAGTTCGGCAAGGGCCTGGGCTTTGAGGTGGTGCTGTGCGATCCGCGTGACGAGGTGATGGACAACGTGGTGCTCGACGGGATAGAAATCCGCCGGGAACTGCCCTCGCTGTTCATCGCCAACGGTGGCTGCCACCGCGACACGGCGGTGGTGGCGCTCACCCACGACCCGAAGATCGACGACCTGGCCATGCTCGAAGCCGTACAGACCGAAGCTTTCTATATAGGCGTGATGGGCTCACGCGCCACTTCGGAAAAACGCCGTGAACGCCTGCGCCGCATCGGCGGGCTCGGCGATGCCGAGATGGCCCGCATCCACGCGCCCATCGGCCTCAACCTGGGCAGCAAGACCCCGGCGGAAATCGCCCTGGCGGTGCTCGCCGATATCCTGCGTACCCGCAGCGGCATTGGCCGCGAGGCGCTGTGACGGTCGTTGCGCTGGTACTGGCGGCGGGGCAGGGCTCGCGCTTTGGCGCGGACAAGCGCCGCGCCGTGCTCGGTGATGGCCGCAGCTTGTTGCAGCACAGCGTCGAGCGCGCCCTGGCGGTGTTCGACGAGGTGCGGGTGGTACTGCGCGACGGTGAGCGTGCCGATCTGCTGGGATTGCCTGACACTTGTTTCATCGTCCCTAGCCCCGATGCAGGGCTGGGCATGGGGCACAGCCTGGCGGCCGGTGCTGCTTCGTTGAGTGACTGCGCTGCCCAGGCGGTGGCAATCGTGCTGGGGGATATGCCCTGGATCTTGCCGCATACCTACCGTCGCCTGGTCGAGGCGGCGGATCCGGCAGCCATCGTGGTACCGCGCTACCAGGGCCAGAATGGCCATCCGGTGCTGTTCGGCCGCGATTATTGGCCTGAGCTGGCCGGGTTGTCCGGTGATGAAGGGGCGCGTTCGGTGCTGCAACGACACCGTGGTCGCGTGAGGGTGTTGGACGTGGACGACAGTGGGGCGGTGCGCGACGTCGATACACCTGCCGCGCTCGACTAGACTGCTTCGGGTCGTTCAAGGCCCATCGCGGGGCAAGCCCGCTCCCACGCCATGCAACACCATGGGGCATGGCATGGCGTGGGAGCGGGCTTGCCCCGCGATGGCTGCTAAGCATCGTTTACCGACGCCACCTTTCCGGTGGCCTCCTAGCAGGGATCCAGCTACCCACCCTCAGGCACAGGAGCACAGTAATGACTACCTCACCTGACGACAAACGCCCACAGCCCGACCCGGCCGAAGACAACGCCTTCTTCCCCTCGCCGTATTCCCTCAGCCAGTTCACCTCGAGCAAATCCGACCTCAGTGGCGCCGATTACCCAGCCCCTTACAAAGGCGGGCGCTGGAAAATCCTGCTGATCGGCGCCGATGAGCGCTACCTGCTCACCGACAACGGCACGCTGTTCTCCACCGGCAACCACCCGGTGGAAACCCTGCTGCCCATGTACCATCTGGACAAGGCTGGCTTCGCCTTCGACGTGGCAACCCTTTCGGGCAACCCGGTCAAGTTCGAATACTGGGCCATGCCCGGTGAAGACAAAGAGGTGCTGGGTCTTTTCGAGCGCTACCGCAAGGCGTTCAAACAGCCACGCAAACTGGCGGAGTTGCTCGAAGGCTCGCTGTCCGACTACATCGGCGTGTTCATCCCCGGTGGCCACGGCGCGCTGATCGGCCTGCCGCACAGCAAAGAAGTCGGGCAGGTGCTGCAATGGGCCGCCGACCACGACAAGTTTGTCATCAGCCTGTGCCACGGCCCGGCCGCGTTGCTGGCCGCCGGGCACCTCTACAAGGGCTACAAGATGTGCGCCTTCCCCGATGACCTGGACGCCAAGACTCCGGACATCGGCTACATGCCCGGCCACCTGACCTGGAAGTTCGGCGAGCGCCTTAAGGCCTGTGGCGTCGAAATCATCAACGACGGTATTTCCGGCGCCGTTCACCAGGACCGCAAGCTGCTCACCGGCGACAGCCCGCTGGCGGGCAATGCGCTGGGCAAGCTGGCCGCCGCGGCGCTGCTCAAGGCCGTCAACGGCGGGTGATCGGCACGTTTTTCAATACAGTGGCGCCGTGGGCGGTTCAGCCCTCGTGCGCCACGCTCAGCACCACCTTGCCGATATGCCGGCCCGACTCCATCAACGCGTGGGCTTGGCTCGCCGCCGCCAGCGGCAGGGTGGCATGGATCAGAGGCTTGACCGCGCCACTGTGCACCTGGTGCCAGACCTGGGCCTGCAGCTCGGCAAGAATTGCCGCCTTGTCGTCGGCGCTGCGCGCGCGCAGGGTCGAGCCGATATGGGTCAGGCGCTTGGTCAGCATGGGGAACAGGTTCACCTCGCTGGCCGGCCCCTTGATCACGCCGATCTGTACGATGCGCCCATCCATGGCGGCGGCCTGGAAGTTCCGCGCCACGTAGTCGCCGGCAATGATATCGACGATCACATCCACGCCCTTGCCCGCGGTGTGCAGCATGACCTGCTCGACGAAGTCTTCACGGGTGTAGTCGATGGCCACATCGGCGCCCAGTGCAAGGCTGGCGGCCTGCTGGGCAGCATCCTTGACCGTGGTGAAGATCTGCGTTGCGCCGAAGGCCTTGGCCAGTTGCGTGGCGGTGGTGCCGATGCCCGAGGCGCCGCCGTGGATCAGGATGCTGTCGCCGGCCTTGAAACCGCCGCGCTGGAACAGGTTGACCCACACGGTCATGAAGGTTTCCGGCAGCGCCGCCGCCTCGATCATGCTCAGCCCCTGGGGCAGGTGCGCGGTGGTACGTTCATCGGCCACGGCGTATTCGGCATAGCCGCCACCGGTTACCAGGGCGAGCACGGCATCGCCCAAGGCGAACTGACTGACCTGTTCGCCCAGTGCGACCACCTTGCCTGCGATTTCCAGGCCGGGGATGTCCGAGGCACCGGCGGGCGGGTCGTACAGGCCCTTGCGTTGCAGCAGGTCGGGGCCGTTCACGCCAGCGGCGTGGACCTTGATCAGGACTTCGCGCGGGCCGGGCCGGGGCGTGTCGCGGGTGGCCGGCTGCAGCACCTGCGGGTCGCCGGGCTGGGTGATCTCGATGGCAGTCATGTGCTGGGGAAGGATGTGACGCATGGTGACCTCTGTCATTCTGAACAACGTGCCGCACAGGGTAGGCAACCATCACCCGGCGGTCGCGCGGCGATTTTGCGGCGCACCGTTGCAGATTTTCTTCGAGGAACGCGCTGATGAATTGGGATGACGCACGCATGCTGCTGGCACTGAGCCGCGAACGCACCTTGCGCCGGGCGGCGCGGGTGCTGCAGGTCGATCAGGCCACGGTGGGGCGGCGGGTGGCGGCGCTGGAGGCCGACCTGGGCTCGACCCTGTTCCTGCGTACGCCCGCGGGTTACCAGTTGACCGCCAGCGGCGAGCTGGCGGCGGAACTGGCGCAGCAGATGGAGCGCGCTGCGCTGGAGCTGGCCGCACGGCTGCAGGGCACCGACAACGAGTTGGCCGGGGAGGTGCGGGTAGCGACCACCGATTCGCTGGCCTGCGACTTTGTCTTGCCGGCACTGGCGCAGCTGCAGCAGAGCCATCCGCAGATCCGGGTGATCCTTGCCAGCGGCTCGGAGCTGGTCAACCTGTCCCAGCGCGAGACCGATATCGCCATCCGCAACCTGCGCCCCGACAACCCGGACCTGGTCCTGCGCAAACTGGCCAGTTGGTCGCTGGGCCTGTTCGCCAGCGACAGCTATGTGCAGCGCCGTGGCGAGCCGTGCGAGGGCGACGGTTTCAGCGGTCATGAACTGGTGGTCTACGAGCCGTATTGGCGCGGCAACCCGTCACCGACGCTGGTGGATGAGCCGATAGCTCAGGCGCGGGTGGCGCTGGCGGTCGGCTCGAACCTGATGTTGCGTCGGGCGATCGCCAGCGGGCTGGGCATCGGTGAAATCCCCATCGAGCTCGGTGAGCGCGACGGCCTGCGCCGGCTGTGGCCGGCCCGTGCGCGACGCAAGCCCTACGAGGTGTGGCTGGTCACCCATCAGGACTTGCGCCACACCGCACGGGTGCGGGTCGTGATCGAGGCGCTGGTGCGTGCCTTCGCCACGCCATCGGCTGGCTGACGAAGGCGACTGTTCAGCTGCGCACGAACGCCAGCAGATCGGCGTTGATGGTCTCGGCATGGGTGGTCGGCATGCCATGGGGGTAGCTCTTGTACAGTTTGAGCGTGCCGTTGCGCAGCAACTCGGCCGAGCGTACCCCAGCGTTTTCGTAGGGCACGATCTGGTCGTCATCGCCGTGCATCACCAGCACCGGGATGTCGATGCGCTTGAGGTCTTCGCTGAAGTCGGTCTGGGAGAAGGCGACGATGCCATCGTGGTGCGCCTTGGCGCTGCCCATCATGCCCTGGCGCCACCAGTTCAGGATCACCCCTTCGTCCGCTTTCGCCCCAGGCCGGTTGTAGCCGTAGAACGGCCCGGCGGGCACATCGTGGAAGAACTGAGCGCGGTTGGCCGCGACCTGGGCCTGGAAACCATCGAACACCGATTTCGGCAGGCCGCCGGGATTGCTCTCGGTCTGCACCATCAGCGGTGGCACGGCGCTGATCAGCACGGCCTTGGGCACCTTGTCCTGCGGATGGCGAGTGAGGTAGCGGACCACTTCGCCACCGCCGGTGGAATGCCCGACATGCACGGCGCCCTGGCTGCCCAGGTGGTCGACCACGGCGGCCACGTCGTCGGCGTAGTGGTCCATGTCGTGGCCATCCCACACTTGGCTCGAGCGGCCGTGGCCTCGGCGGTCATGGGCGATCACCCGGTAGCCGCGTGCCAGGAAGTACAGCAGCTGGGCATCCCAGTCGTCGGCGCTGAGCGGCCAGCCGTGGTGGAAGTGAATGGCCTTGGCGTCCCGTGGCCCCCAGTCTTTGTAGAAGATTTCCACGCCATCTTTGGTCGTGACGAAGCCCATGATCGCGTCTCCTGTGTGATGAGCCTGCGCTGGCAGCCTGAGTTGTCAGGCCGTCGAACAACTGTAGGAGCAAACGGCGTTTGCCCATGACCTTCCGTCTTGTAATGAACCCCGCGCGGGTGCAGAATTCACGCCAGTAACGTAATACGTACCACGCTACGAAATATCGGAGAAAGCATGGCCCGTGCCGGCATTAGCGCAGCGCAAGTAAAGCAGGCTCAGCAATCGCTGATCGCCAGGGGCGAGCAACCCACCATCGATGCAATACGTATCGAATTGGGCAATACCGGCTCTAAAACCACCATTCACCGGCACCTCAAATCCCTTGGGCAGCAGCTCGTCGGGTTGGCTGACAGCAGCGGCCTGAGCGAGCCGCTTACGCGGCTGGTCACGCAACTCACGGCGCAACTGCAAAAAGAAGGGCAGGCGCGCATCGACGCGGCCGAGGCGCAGCACAACGAACAGTGCGCGCAGCTACAACTGCAACTGCAGTTGAGCCAGCGCGCATTGGCCGCAGCCCATCAGCAGCACCAGGCTCAGGCCAGTACATTGCAGGCCGAGTCGGACAAACTGGCCACCACCCAGGTCAGCCTGCAGGCGGAACTGTTGCGCAGCGCCAGCCTTGATCAGGCGCTCGGCGAGCTGCAGCTGCGTCTGGCCGACAAGGACGCGCAAATCCGCTCGCTTGAAGACCAGCAGCGGCGTGTCGACACCCAGGTGCGGCAGTTGCAGGGCCAGTTGCAAACCCTGCAACAGGGTGGCATCGCCCGTCAGGAAGAGCTGACCCGCCTGCACCGCGACAACGAACGCCTGCTCGCCGAGCAGCGCCAGGCGGTTGCGCAATGCACACTGCTCGACGGCCAGCTGGAGCAACGCGATGCTCAGGTGCAGGGTTTGCGCGCCATCCTTGCCCAGGCCCAGGGCGCCAGTGAAGAGCTGCGCCGCCAATGCAACGAGCGCGACCAGCAGCTGGCCCAGCTGCGCGCCAGCCAGCAGCCAGGTTGAAGGGCGCTGCCACCGGGCAAGCTATAGTCACTGCCGTCGAGTGTTGGATGACAAGGGATCCAGATGTGCGCAGCCAGGAAGCAGACTGAGGATGGCGTGTTTGCCGTGACCGGCGAGGGCCGTGCCGTGGCGTTGTTCCGCCTGGTGCTGGGTTTCATGGCCGTGGTGATGCTGGCTTTCGTGCTGATCGAGGGCTGGCGGATCTGGCGCGATTACCGCCAGGCCTTCTTCAATGCTGAGAACGCGGTGACCAACCTGGCCCGGGCCACCGCCCAGCACGCCGAGGACGCCATCCGCCAGGTCGACGCCATTACCGCGGCATTGGCCGAGCGCCTGGAAGGCGATGGTTTCGAGCACATCGACCGGCCGCGCCTGCATGCGCTGCTCAAGCAACAGGCGCAGATCATGCCGCAACTGCACGGCTTGTTCGTCTATGCGCCGGACGGCAGCTGGGTGGTCACCGACCAGGACGTGGTGCCGCCCAATGCCAACAACGCCGACCGTGACTATTTCATCTATCACCGCACCCACGCCGACCGCCAGGTACGCATCGGTGCGGTGGTGCGCAGCCGTTCCACGGGTGATTTGATCATCCCTATCTCGCGCCGCCTGGACTACTCTGACGGCCGTTTTGCCGGGGTGTTGCTGGGCACCATCAAGGTCGACTGGTTCGTGCGCTACTACGGCGACTTCAAGATCGACGAGCGTGGCGCCCTGGTGCTGGCCAAGCGCGATGGCACCATCCTCGTGCGCCGGCCATTCGTCGAGCAGGTGATCGGCCGCAGCCTGGCGAGCAGCGAGATCTTCCGCAAATACCTGCCTTATGCCAGCGAGGGTGTGGCCGAGGCGGTGGCAGTGGTCGATGGCACGCCACGCTTGTATGGCTTTCGCGCCTTGTCGAGCTACCCGCTGGTGGTGGAGGCGGGGTTGTCACGCGAGTCGATCATCGCGCCGTGGCGCCACGACATGCTCAAGTCGCTGGTGGTGCTGGTCTTGCTGCTGGTCGGGGTGGCCGGCTTTGGCTGGGTGGTGCTGCGTCAGCTACGCGAACGCATCGTCATCGAGCGGGCGCTGCACCAGGCACACCAGACGCTCAAGGCGCTGGCCCTGACCGACAGCCTGACCGGGCTGGGCAACCGCCGGCGGCTGGACGCGGTGCTGGAGCCGGAGCTGCGTCGGGCGCGCCGGCAGGGCTATGCGGTGGCGCTGGTGATGCTCGACCTCGACTATTTCAAAGCCTACAACGACCGCTATGGGCACCTGGCCGGCGATGAGTGCCTGCGCCGATTCGGCGGCTTGTTGAAGCAAGCGCTCAAGCGCCCGGCCGACTTGGCGGTGCGCTATGGCGGCGAGGAGTTCACCCTGTTGCTGCCCAATACCGATGCCCAGGGGGCCAGCCAGATCGTCCAGGAAATCCTGCAACTGCTGCGCCGCCAGGCCATCGAACACGCTGGCAGCCCGCTGGGGCAGGTGTCGGCCAGCGCCGGCATCGCCGTGGGCGCGCCCAGCCTTGAGGCCGTGACAGCGCAAAACCTGATGGCGGCGGCGGATGCGGCGCTGTATCAGGCCAAGCATCAGGGCAGGGATCGGTTTTGCCTGGCGGGCAGTGTTGAGGTTGGCGCGCAGCCCTGAGGGTCTAGACGGCCAAGCGCATGGCACAGCGATCTTCAAGCCCATGCGCCCGTTCGGCTGCCAATAGCGTTTTGAGGCGCTGGTCCAGCGCCGCATCCCCTAGCCGTTCGAAGCCATAACGCTGGTAGAAAGGCCCATTCCATGGCACTTCGCCAAAGGTGGTCAGCGTCACCACCTGTAGCCCGAACTGGCGCGCCGCTGCCACCGCCCGATCCAGCAATTGCCGGCCAAGGCCTTGGCCTTGGGCGTCCTGGCGGACCGACAGCTCATCGATGTGCAGCACCGTATCGATGCGGGTGGCACACAGGAAACCCAATGGCCGGTCCTCGGCATCCACTGCTACCCAGCTGGTGCCCGCCCTGAAAAACGCGGCATGTGCCGTTTCGTCCATGACCTCGCTGTCGGCCAGCCAGGCCAGTGCCGGGTACTGCCTGAACGCCTGGGCGGCGGAGTGCTCGATGGCGGGCAGCAGGGGGAGGTCGGTGGCGAGGGTAGGGCGAACGGTCATGGCAGGGGCTCGAGGTGGGTAGTGGGATTGTGCCCTAAAGCCAGAGGTGATCAAGATCGATGCTGGCCTGGGTCGGCCTCACTACCTGGATATGCCCGACATCTTGCTGAGAATCGTCCTACAAGCGTTCGGACAGGTCCTGCATATTCCGTTGAGAAACCCCGCTAGCTTGGCAGCTTTTCCTCTGGCGGGGCGATGCTGTGCAAGCCCTTGCCAGGCTGACATGACAGGGGACAACGGATGTTCGACTCAACACCTACAGAGCGCCTGCGCTTTCACCTGCCGGCGGTCCAGCACGATTTTCAGGCACAGCCTGCCCTGTTGCTACCGACCACGGTGGGCCCGGTACAACTGGCACTGGTGACGGCGAGCCAGGCACTTGGCCGCGCGGTGCGCACCGTGTGTGACAGCTGTTGCGAGGCACTGCCCGCGCCCCTGGGAGGTTCCGCATGAACGCGCCGACCCCTTGGCAATGGATGGCACGGGAGCGGGCCAGTGGCCGCGACATCGTGCTGATACTGGATGCCGGCTTCGACGCCCGCCAGGCCCTCATGGCCCGTCTGGGCTCAGAGCGTTGGTGTGCTCTGTACCACCAGACCGAAGTCGCCCACCTCGCCGCGCATGGGCCGGTGTGCTTCCTGATCGGTGAAGGCGAAGTACGTTTGCTGCAGGGCCTGCTGGAGGCGCCGCAGGACAATTGGGGCTGGCTGGCCAGCCTGGCTCCCGGTGAGCTGGCAGCCTGGGTCGAGCATTGGCGTGCCCGGCTGCTGCTGGGCCAGCGGCCGCAACGGGCGTTGTATCGCTTTCACGACAACCGCGAGCTGGCCCGAGTGATGACGGTGCCGGAGCGCAGGGCTGCCTGGCTCGGCCAGGCTATCAGTGTGTGCTACTGGCAGGCCACGGCCTGGCAGGTGGTGGACAACCCGGCGCCGCGTGCCTATCCGGCCCCGTCCGACCCAAGCTGGTTTCCCACCCCGGCCGAGGCCGCAAGCGATGGCGTCTTCTTGGCCAATGCCCATCGCTATCTCTGCAGGCGGCATCTGCCTGCCTACAGCACCCTCGCCGAAAGCCAGGCGCACCTCGACTGGTTGGCAAGCCAGCTGCGCCAGGCCCGGGCCTGGGGTTGGCATACGGGGGAGGCGATCGAGTTTCTGCTGATGTTGAGCCTGCACTCGCCGGGGTACGAGGTGCCGCGTGAGTGTGCGCCGCTGGCTGATGAAAGCCCTCAGGCGCACTTGGAGCGGCTGCGGCTTCGCACGGTGTTTTGAACAGGGAGAAAAGTATGAAGCGTTCGATACTCAAGTGTGTGGTGCTGGTGGGTTTGGTTTCAGTGGTGGGGTGCGTTGAAGAGAAGCCGAATACGTTCAAGTTAGTGGGTGAATTACCCCCTGACTTTGGGTATGAGGCGGTTGCGCTCTATGAGCCGGAGCCCGGGACAAAGTGCGAAGTGACCGATTGGCGCAGAACCATGCCGTCGTTCAATAGGAATTGGCCTAAAGAGTACAGCCCGACGTCGGTCATTGAGATTCGAAAAACGATCAAGGGCTGCCGGATGATTGTTAGTCATATAAAGATCAGAGTCATGGCTTTTTACGGGAGCGCTTTTCACCATCGGTCAGAAGATAGGGCTAATGTTGGAGTTTATACAGAGCTGGATGAAAAATATCGGCGTGTCATGAATGCCGAGGATGGAGATACGTTCTACGGTAAATGTCAGTGGCTATTTCGAACTATGGGGCCGGATCGTGTAATTCGAAAAATACTAGATTGCAAGAAAGACAATGAGCGCGGCGAGGTTTCTCTCGGGAGTCCTTTTGGTGCTTACCTGGTCAGTCAACTTCCTGGAAAAACAGTGAGGATGAATATTAGGCTTGAAGATAAAGAAATCCCTTCAATTGGAGATACTTGGATCGAATTCCCCTATGGATGGAAGAGATGCTTAGGGAAGGGTGTTAATGATCTTTACGGGTTTTGCCGGGGAAATCAAACAGATTTTGTTGATTTCAAGATGCCGGACGGACGCATCTGCAGTATTTATCCTAACTGTGGTGAGTAATCAATGATGAATCGCGACGAGTTTATAAAAGAGATAAATCATCCAGTGAATGGCCTTATGTTGGTCTGCCCAAGTCGTGACGGATCAACAAGCTTTCAGTTAGTGGATGAGCTAGGGAGTGGCACCTCATATGTGGGGGCTTTTTATGAGGTTGTCGACATGGAGGGGGTGATCTATAAGGGTGCGCTAAATATAGAGGGTAGAGGGGAGATTCAAAGTCATTACGCTGGTCCAGTGTGCTTGCGATTTACAGTTGGCTACGCGGGCGGTGATGAATGTTATTCATGGCTGCAAAAGCGGCGCCACTATCCGCTAAAAATTACAGACATTCAGGTTTGTGCAGAACAAACTCGCTATGTTAACCACGACAGTACTCGAACGACCTCCAACCCGGCAGGCGAGCATGCGGACTATTTCCTTCAAGTAGAAGTTCGGGAGCTTGTCCGTCATGGCTGCCACCTTCCTCCGCTATCAGCACGCTCCTTCCCACCCGCCAAAGGGCTCCGGCGGATCATGGGCAAGCACTGCGAGTGGGGTGTGGCGCTCATGCCCGGCAAGCATACTGTGCTGGAGGTCCGCCCGCTTCGGGCGTTCCGGCCCGTACTATCAATGGACCCTGAGTTCTGCGCGCTGAATCTGTATCAGTTGGCCTTGATGGCCACGCTCAGCTACAACCCGTTCGGCCAGGAGCCACCGGGCCATCCTGTGCTGGCCGCTTCGGTCAGTTTTCCCCATGCCCCCACCGTCGGAAACTGGTTTGGCGAGGCACTGGCCTGTGGCCAGGAGATCTGGCGCGTTGATTCATCCCAGCGCAAAGAGTACTTCCCGCTGTACGAGGATGTGCCCTACTCCCAGCGATGGGAAATCGCACCATTCGATCCTGATCTCTATGAGAAGAACAGTCCCGATTTGGGTAAAGAGCAGGAGAACCCGGCCTCTATTCATTTCCTGGATGACCGGAAGGAGCTAGACGCTACGGACACGCAGGCCTTCATCACCCACAACGCCGAYGTGATGATCATCGCGATTCGCGGCACCAGCGAGATGATCCCCGACCTGCTTCGCGATTTTGATGCCCGGCAGGTGCCGTTCGAAGAGGGGAGCGGTATGGTCCATCGGGGCTTTTACCTKGCGGCGAAGCGTGCCTTGCTGTTCGCGACAAGCTACCTGGACAAGTTCTACCAATCACAGCAACTCATCATCTGTGGCCACAGCCTTGGCGGTGCAATCGCCTTGCTGCTGGCGCAGATGCTGCGCGAAGCCGACAGCCGCTACCCCCTGCAGCTCTACACCTACGGCGCCCCGCGTGCTGGCGACACCACCTTCACCCGCAGCGCCGCCGACCTGCTGCACCACCGCATCGTCAGCAACGACGACCTCATCCCCAACCTGCCGCTGCCGTGGATGAACACCCGCTACGAGGTGATCGCCCCAGGCGCCATCCTGGCGCCGATCAGCTTCCCGCTGGGCATGAAGATCATGCACACAGGCCTGGTCAACCAGGACGGCGAGCCCTACGAGCACCATGGCGACCTGCGCCATTTCATGCCGATCCAGCTCAATGGCCAGGAGGAGTCGGCCATCCTCTGGAGCCCGGGCTGCACTACCATCACCGCGCAAGCTGCCTGCAGCCAGTACCTGAGTCAGGTGGACAAGCTGCCCGAGCACCGTTCGTTCAGCCTCAACGATCACTACATGGTCAGCAGCTATGTCCCGGCCTGCTGGGCCATGCTGCGCCGCCACCAGCAGGCGCTGGCCAACCGCACGCCGGCGGTGACCGTACGGGAACTGGAAGTGGTGGAGGTCGCGCTGGAGGAGATCGACAGGCAGTTGCGCGAGCGTCGCACCAGGCTGGCGTTGGGCGACCATTACCGGCGCCCGCATGAAGCCAGTTTGCCGCAGATCGAGCGGGAGCTGGAACGCCTGGAGGCCACCCGTGCACGCCTGGGCAGCCTGCGCCGCGCACCGGTCAGCGAGGCCGACGTCTACGGTACCCTCGCGGGCCAGCCGCAACTGGCCGAAGCCTTGGCGCGGTGGCAGGCGCAGGTCGGCAACACCCGTGTCGAGCCATTGGCCATGGCGCCGGCGGAACGTGCCTCGAGGGTGCCGGAGATCAAGGTAGTAACCTCCGACGAGATCTTCGCCATGCTCGATGCCCAGAGCGATCCGAATGACCCTTTGAACCTGATATGAAAACGGTTCTTCACGGATTACCGGGAACGTCATTGCTGATCTTCAGGAAATGGAATTCGCTGTCCCGGTAACCGTAGGCGATCCGGTTGTTGATCCCACGTCGGCTTCCACCAACCGCACAAACCTGAATCAAGTGGAGCTGGCTCGCCAGCGATAAGGCCCGTCGAGAGTGCTTGCATTGTAAGTGTTATAACGTAACATTTAGCGCTCTCACCGACCAAGGTCTCCCTCCGTGATCCGCAGAAACCCTTCCGGCCATCTCCCCGAAATCGCCGCCTCGGCCTACATCGACCACACCGCGATCATCTGCGGCAAGGTGATCATCCACGACAACGTGTTCGTCGGCCCCTACGCGGTGATCCGCGCCGACGAGGTGGATGCCAGCGGCGACATGCAGCCCATCGTCATCGGCGCCAACTCCAATATCCAGGATGGCGTGGTGATCCACTCCAAGTCCGGCGCCGCCGTGCGTATCGGCGAATTCAGCTCCATTGCCCACCGCTCCATCGTGCACGGCCCGTGCGAGGTCGGCGACCGGGTATTCATCGGCTTCAACAGCGTGCTGTTCAACTGCAAGGTGGGTGACGGCAGCGTGGTGCGGCACAACTCGGTGGTCGATGGCCGCGACTTGCCGCCGCGCTTCTACGTGCCGCCGACCGAACACATCGGCCCGCACACCGACCTTGCCAGCTACCCGCCGGTGAGCGTTTCGGCCTCGGAGTTCTCCGAGGACGTGGCGCGCACCAACATCGACCTGGTCCAGGGCTACAAGGCCCTGCACAACGAGTTCTGAGCATGGACACGCTGCTGGTACGCAATGCCCGGCTGGTCAACGAGGGGCGCGAGTTCGACGCCGACTTGCTGGTACGCCACGGCCGCATCGAGCGGATCGACGCAAGCATCGGCAACGTGCGCGCAACCCGGGAGATCGACGCCAAGGGCGCCTTCCTGCTGCCGGGGATGATCGACGACCAGGTGCATTTCCGCGAGCCGGGCGCGCCGCACAAAGGCAGCATCGCCAGCGAGTCGCGGGCGGCGGTGGCCGGGGGCATCACCAGTTTCATGGACATGCCCAACACCAGCCCGCCGACCCTCACCCGCGAGGCTCTGGCCGACAAACAGCGCCGGGCAGCGGCGGGGTCGCAGGCCAACTACGGCTTTCACTTCGGCGTGAGCCGCGACAACCTCGACACCATTGCTGCCCTCGACCCGCGCGAGGTGGCCGGGATCAAGGTGTTCATGGGGGCGTCCACCGGCAACTTGCTGGTGGACGATCCGCAGGTACTGGAAAAACTGTTCGTCTATGCACCGACCCTCGTGCTAGCCCATTGCGAACACACCCCCAGCATCCTCGACAACGAGGCCTGGTGGCGCGACCGGCATGGCGAGTTCATCCCACCGGCCGCGCATCCGCTGATTCGCGATGCCGAGGCCTGCTATCGCTCGTCCAGCCTGGCCGTCGAGCTGGCCCGGCGCTTTGGCACTCGGCTGCACGTGCTGCACCTCACCACTGCGCGGGAGTTGGCGTTGTTCGAACCCGGCCCGGTGGCCGGCAAGCGCATCACCGCCGAGGTGTGCCTGCACCACCTGTATTTCGACGACAGCGACTACGCCAGCCTCGGTCACCTGATCAAGTGCAACCCGGCGATCAAGACCGCCAGCGACCGCGTGGCGCTGCGCCGGGCGCTGGCCGAGGACCGCATCGATGTGATCGGCACCGACCATGCACCGCACACGCTGGAGGAAAAGCGCCGGACCTACGGTCGAGCGCCGGCCGGCTTGCCGCTGGTGCAGCATGCGCTTCCCGCGGCGCTGGAACTGGTCAGCGAGGGGGCCCTGAGTCTGGCGCAGATGGTGCACAAGACCAGCCACGCGGTGGCCGAGCTGTTCGCCATTCGTGAGCGGGGCTTCTTGCGTGAAGGGTATTGGGCCGACTTTGCCCTGGTAGAGCGCCTGGCGGTGCCACGCCCGGTGGCGGCCGATCCGGTATTGGCCCATTGCGGCTGGACGCCGTTTGCGCAGCGCAGCTTCCATCATGTGGTGCGCAGTACGGTGGTCTCCGGGCAATTGGCCTGGCACGAGGGGCGGGTGCAGGACGGTTGCCAGGGGCTACCGTTGATGTTCGAGCGTTAGCCCAATCGCCGGCAAGCCGGCTCCCACAGGTGCGGTAGGGGTGGGAGCTGGCTTGCCAGCGATTGGGGCGCAGAGCGCCCCCAAAATTTCAAAGGAGTACATCAATGACCGAAGACGAACTGTTGCGCCAGCCTGTCAGCGCCTACATGAACGAACCCCAACGCCAATACTTCCGCAACCTGCTACTGGCCGATCGCGACGCGCTGCAGGCCCGCATCGACAGTGAGTTTCGCGCCCTGCGCGAGCAGGAGGTGCACAGCGACCCGGCCGATATTGGCAGTGCCGAGGAAGAACGCCATTGGCAGCTGCGCTCGCTGGAACGCGAAAAGAAACTGTTGGACAAGATCGACCAGGCGCTGGAGCGCCTGGCCCGCGGCGAATACGGCTGGTGCGAGGAAACCGGCGAGCCGATCGGCCTGCGCCGCCTGCTGCTACGCCCCACCGCCAGCCTGAGCATCGAGGCCAAGGAGCGCCAGGAGCTCAGGGAGCGGCATTTGCGCCACGACGGTTAATCACTGTTCAGCGCCAGGGCCTGCAGCTGCCAGCGCACCGAGCTGACGCCTTTCTCCAGGCTCACCCGGCTGACCAGGCGCTCCAGCGTGGCGGGCGCCTGCGGGCTGCCGAGCAATTCAGCGCGTACTTCCAGGCGCGCCGGATCAGCCAGGTCCTCGCTGTGCAGCGACTGCAGGCGCAGGCCTGGGTCGCTGAGGCTGTGCAGCATCAGGCTGCGCACCTGGATCTCGTCCTCGGCGCGGCAGACGATGCGCACTTCGAAACGCTGCTCGACCTCGCTGGCCGGCACCACCTCCTGGCGGTCCAGACGTTGGGCGATGTCACGCAGCAGGATATTGGCGCACAGCACCACCAGGCTGCCCAACGCGGCCTCCAGCAACAGGCCAAGGCTGCACAGCACCCCGACTGCGGCGGTGCACCAAAGCGTGGCGGCGGTGTTCAGGCCGCGTACGTTGAAGCCGTCGCGCATGATCACGCCACCGCCCAGAAAGCCGATGCCCGACACCACATAGGCGGCGATGCGCGAGGCATCGCTGGGGCTCATGCTCGGCACGGCCTGGGTCATCAGCACGAACAGGCAGGCGCCGGTGCTGACCAGCGCGTTGGTGCGCAGGCCGGTCAGGCGCTGACGCAGTTGCCGCTCGGCGCCGATCAGCGCACCGAGTACCAGGGCCACGCTCACGCGCAGCAGAAAGATTTTCCAATCCATAGCGAACCTCGTTCCACGGGCCAAGGCCCATGCAAGCGCCGCTTGCACGGCGGCGCGGTTGAAAACGGTGAATGCGCAGGACCACGGGCCGGCACGCCAACAGGGTGGCGGGGCGGGGAAGAGGAGGAAGGGTAGGTCGTCTGAGACCTGAGGAAACCACCGTCTACCGAGTGCGGCGAGACAGTGGCAGGGACACTGCCGGACTAGCTCGCCGTGTGGGCCTGTCGCAAGCGACTGGGGCTACTGTCCAATGCAGGGGTCTCCTGTGCGGGGGATGCTTGAATGCGCGGCGGACCTTACGCCTTGAGCCTGGCAGGGTCAAGGCCGGGCGCATGACATTTGTGTTACGCAGGCGCGTGCAGGCGGGCGGCCTTCATGGAACATCGGCGCCGGGCAGTGTTACCCTTGCGCCTTTCGTTGCCAACCCCCGGACTGTCCCATGCTGTTCAATCTCGCCGTGCTGTTCGGCACCCTGGTGGCCATGGAGGGCGTCGGCACGCTGGCCCACAAGTACGTCATGCATGGTTGGGGCTGGTGGCTGCACCGCTCGCACCATGAACCGCAGCTGGGCATGCTGGAAACCAATGACCTGTATCTTGTCGCCCTGGGCTTGATCGCCACGGCGCTGGTGGCGCTGGGCAAGGCCGGGCACGCGCCTTTGCAATGGGTGGGCGGCGGTGTGGCGGGGTATGGCGTGGCCTACGTGCTGGCCCATGACGGCTTTTTTCACCGGCACTGGCCACGGGCGCCGAAGCCGGTCAATCGTTACCTCAAGCGCCTGCATCGGGCGCATCGGTTGCACCATGCGGTGAAAGGGCGCCAGGGCAGTGTGTCGTTCGGGTTCTTCTATGCGCCGCCGTTGCGGGTTTTGAAGCAGCAGTTGAAGCGTCGTCAGCGCTAAGGAGCGCTTCGCGCTCCAATCGCCGGCAAGCCGGCTCCCACCTCGACCGCGCTGACCTCAAGCCATACGCATTCTCTGTGGGAGCCGGCTTGCCGGCGATTGGCCTTTGGATCAGCTCACAGCCTTTTGTTCAGCTACCGTCTCCACCCCACGCCCCCGGCTCACCCACCAGCCAAAGGCCCCTGCGGTAAAGAACATGATCAGGCTATAGATCGCCGCTGGCACCGCCATGGTCGCGTTGTTCAGCAGCGACGGGCTCAGTGCCAGGGCAATTGCCAGGGTGCCGTTGTGGATGCCGATCTCCATGCCGATGGCGATCGCCTGGCGTTTCGGGATGCTCAGCAGCCGTGGCAGCCAGTAACCCACCCCCAGGCTGAGCAGGTTGAACAGCAGCGCGGCGCCACCCACGATCGGGGCGTACTCGACCACCGTCTGCCAGTCCTTGGTCAGCGCCAGGACGATGGTGAAGGCCAGGAACAGTGCCGCCACCAGCTTCATCGGTTTTTCCATGCGCGCGGCAAAGCGCGGCGCCCAGTGGCGGATCAGCATGCCCAGCGCCACCGGCAGCAGGACGATGGCGAATACCTGCATCACCTTGGCGAATTGCAGCGGGATGGCCTGGTCCGACTCCATGAACCAGATCAGCGACAGGTTGACCAGCAACGGCATGGTAAGGATGGCGATCAGCGAGTTCACTGCCGTGAGAGTGATGTTCAGTGCCACGTCGCCATGGGCCAGGTGGCTGAACAGGTTGGCGGTGGTACCGCCAGGGGAGGCGGCCAGCAGCATCAGACCCACGGCGAGCGCCGACTCCAGGCCAAAGCCGTTGGCGATCAGGAAGCACACCAAAGGCAGCAGCAGGATCTGGCAGGCCAGGCCGATGACCACGGGTTTTGGGTATTTCACCACCCGGGCAAAATCGGCCAGGGTCAGCGACAGGCCCAGGCCGAGCATGATGATGCCCAAGGCCAGGGGCAGGATTGCGGTGAGCAGCGGCGAGGCGGTCATGGGCGGTCTCTCGGGCGAAGGATCCCGAGCAGTCTAGGTGGCGGTTGAACGATAGCTAATCGCAAAGGGCCATACTTGGTAACCATTTATTACCAAGGCCACGGACACAGCGGCCTTGCGTCGCGTTGCGATGGCGCGCCTGGCGCAGTAGCATCTGCGTTTTGCCGAAGGATTAGCCTGTCATGCCGTTCCAGCAAGGTCTGCTTGCCACCCCGGTGCCGGCCCATGCCCGCCACCTGTTCTTCGCCCTCGATTGCCATGAGGCCTTGCCATCCGTGCTCGACCAGCTGATCGCCGAAGTCGATGGACAGAGCCTGATCCTGTGCGTCGGCACGCCGCTGGCCAAGGCCTTGGGCCGCGAAGTGCCGGGCCTGCGCAGCTTCCCGCAACTGGACGCCGTGGTGGAGAACCCGGCGACCCAGCACGCACTGTGGTTGTGGCTGCGTGGCGAGGAGCGGGGGGAGCTGTTCCTGCGTGCCCAGGCGCTGCAAGCGATGCTGGCACCGGCGCTGCGCCTGGTCGACAGCGTTGATGGTTTTTTGCACCGCGGCGGGCATGACCTGACGGGGTACGAAGACGGTACGGAAAACCCGGTGGAGCAGGACGCGGTCGATGCCGCCATCGTTGCAGGTGACGTACCTGGCTTGGCCGGTTCCAGCTTTGCCGCGTTCCAGTTGTGGAAGCATGACCTGAACTACTTCAAGGCGCTGCCGCAGGATGAGCAGGACAACATCATCGGGCGGCGCCTGAGCGACAACGAGGAGCTCGATGACGCGCCGGAGTCGGCGCACGTCAAGCGTACCGCCCAGGAGAGCTTCGAGCCCGAGGCGTTTGTGGTGCGGCGTTCGGTGGCTTGGGCCGATGAGCGAGGGGCGGGGCTGGCGTTTGTTGCGCTGGGGTACTCGCTGGACGCGTTCGAGGTGCAGCTGCGGCGCATGAGCGGGTTGGAGGATGGGGTGGTTGATGGGCTTTACCGTTTCAGCAGGCCTTTGAGTGGGGGGTACTACTGGTGCCCGCCGATGAGTGAGGCGGGGGCTGATTTGCGGGTGCTGTTGGGGTGATTCTGGTTGCCATTAGCCATTAGCCATTAGCCATTAGCCATTAGCCATTGGTTGGTTGGTTTTGAAAGTTGTATGCGCATTCATTTGTGATGTCGACGCGTAGTCACCTTTCCGCCCTTACGGCGGCTTACTTTGGTCTTGGCCAAAGTAAGCAAAGCCGCTCGCTCCCATCATACGGCCCCTACGCTGCGCTTCGGGGTCCCTTCGCTCCGGCGTCCTCCGGGCCCGCGCGGCCTCCGACTTGCTGCGCAAGTCTACATCTCGCGCCTTCGGCTRNCGCCGAAGGGTGCTGCGCACCAGGGCCCTCCAGACGCCTACACTCAGCCTCCTGAAGTCGCGAAGTTAGGGGCGGCGCCTGGGCTGGCGTTAGCTGTCGCTAGTTGGATGAGTTGGGGACTCAGGATTGCAATCGCTGGCAAGCCAGCTCCCACAGGTTAGTGCGAAACTCACAGACTTGCGCTGTACCTGTGGGAGCCGGCTTGAACTGGCCTAATGATTTTGGACACCTTCATCGGGCGCTATGATGGCGCCCAATTGGAGGCAAAATCAGTGCGTAAATCTTATTCAAGAGAATACAAAGTCCAAGCAGCCGAAATGGTACTGGACGGCGGCCAGT
>NZ_JAVYJF010000017.1:0-135210 GCF_032621715.1 Pseudomonas sp. zfem004
AAGCGTTTATTTTGAAGTTTTTTCCGAGAAACTCGTTTGGCTTCAACCGCTTAACTCGCTGCGATCTCTCGTAGCGGGAGGCGAATCATACAGCGTTACAACTTGCTGTCAACCGCCTTGCTGAAGATTTTTACGAAGTTGCTTYTTTCCGAGAAACTCGTTTGGCTTCAACCGCTTAACTCGCTGCGATCTCTCGTAGCGGGAGGCGAATCATACAGCGTTACAACTTGCTGTCAACCGCCTTGCTGAAGATTTTTACGAAGTTGCTTCTTTCAAAACACCTTCAACTTCAACAACTTACTGCCTTTCCCGCTGCGAGCGTCTCGCTGCGGGAGGCGAATAATACAGTATTGAATTGGGCCGTCAACCCCACCAGGTAATTAATTTCCTGGCGAGCTCCCCGCGCTCACTCCAGGAGCTTCCTAAGCCCCCACAAGGCATTACCCTACATAAGCTAATGCCCAACCCTTTCAGGATGAACCCCCCATGCCGCTGACCCACCGCCCAGTTCAAACCACCGACATCCCCGCCATCTGCTGCTTCCCCCAAGGCCAGGACGAACTGTTCTACATGTTCCCAAAAGCCACCTACCCGTTGACGCCCGCTCAACTGACCGAAGCCATCGCCCTGCGCAGCGGTTCGACAGTGATCGAGGAAGACGGCGTTCTACTGGGTTTTGCAAACTTCTATAAAGCAGAACAAGGCGGGATTTGTGCGCTCGGTAACGTGGTGATCGCTCCCGCTGCACGCGGCAAGGGCGTGGCACGCTATCTGGTGCAGTGCATGATCACACTGGCCCGCGAGCAGTTCGCCGCACGAGAAGTCTGGGTGTCTTGCTTCAACCACAACACTGCCGGTTTGTTGCTCTATCCACAGCTTGGGTTCACACCCTTCCATATAGAAGAACGCCGGGCACCGGATCGCAGCAGGGTTGCACTGATACAGATGAAACAAGTGCTGAGCTGATTGCGTGCGTCAGCGGCCCGCCGCCGCAAACGCCTGCAGCTGTGGATAAAACACCCGAAAATCCGCCAGCAGCGGCTCGTACAGTCTCTCCAGTTCCTGCATGACGCCCTGCAGCCCTTCCGGCCGGGATAAGCGCCGGCCGATACCGCTGAACACTTGCTCCAGCGTGGCGAAGTCACCATAGGCCCCCAGCCAATCGTCCGCCGCCATGAACGGCGCAATCCGCGCCAACCGCCCCGGCAGCTGCGGCTCTGCCAACAGCACACGGTAGAAGTCGCCGGTGAACTGCGCCAACGGCTGGTCGGCATACTCCTCCCAGTGCCGCGCCAGGCAGTGGTCGAAAAATACATCCAGGACGATCCCGGCATAACGCCTGCGCTCACGAGGGAAGCGCGCCAGCGCGGCCAACACCAACGGGTGGCTGTCGGTGTAGCTGTCGATCTGCCGGTGCAAGCGGATCGCGGCTTCCAGCTCTGGTGGAAAGCGGCCTTCCAGCGCGCCTTTGACGAAATCGCCATACAGGCTGCCGAGCAGTTGATGCGGCGCCGGGCCGCCGAGGTGCAAGTGTGCGAGGTAATTCATGGCCGCAGTCTAGCACCGCGCCAACCTATATCGTCATAACCCGATATAGCGATTCTCGATCAACTCAGAAGCTTTTCATATTTGTATATCGCGAAATACCGATTTATATTTCGCTCCATCGCGATATACCGCTATACACCACGAGCCTATCCATGCCACTCGATCTCGACGAAATAATAAAAGCCCTGTCCCACCCGGTACGGCGAGAAATCCTCAGCTGGCTGAAGGACCCGGCCGCGCAGTTCCCCGACCAGCATCACAGCACCGAGCACGGTGTGTGTGCCGGGCAGATCGATCAACGCTGCGGCCTGTCGCAGTCGACCGTCTCGGCCCACCTGGCGACCCTGCAACGCGCCGGCCTGATCAGCAGCCAGAAGATCGGCCAATGGCACTTCTTCAAACGCAACGAGGCCACCATCCAGGCGTTCCTCGCGCAGATGAGCCAAGAGCTCTGACAAGGACCTTGCAATGCCCCTTTCCTTATTGATCCTGGCGCTCAGCGCCTTCGCCATCGGCACCACCGAGTTCGTCATCATGGGCCTGCTGCCCGATGTCGCGCAGGACCTGGGGGTCAGCATCCCCGGTGCCGGCTGGCTGGTGACCGGCTACGCCCTGGGCGTGGCCATCGGCGCGCCGTTCATGGCCCTGGCCACCGCCCGCCTGCCACGCAAGGCCGCGCTGGTGGCGCTGATGGGCGTATTCATCATTGGCAACCTGCTGTGCGCGGTGGCCGCCGACTACAACCTGCTGATGTTCGCCCGGGTGGTCACCGCGTTGTGCCACGGCGCGTTCTTCGGCATCGGCTCGGTGGTGGCGGCCAGCCTGGTGCCAGCCAACCGCCGCGCCTCGGCCGTCGCGCTGATGTTCACCGGCCTTACCCTCGCCAACGTACTGGGTGTGCCGCTGGGCACTGCGCTGGGCCAAGTCGCCGGCTGGCGTTCGACATTCTGGGCGGTGACCGGCATCGGCGTGGTCGCACTGATCGGCCTGTTGCGTTTCCTGCCACGCCAGACCGAAGAGCAGAGCGTGAACATGCGCGCCGAACTGGCTGCGCTCAAAGGCGCCGGCATCTGGCTGTCGCTGAGCATGACCGTGCTGTTTTCGGCGTCGATGTTCGCCCTGTTCACCTACGTCGCGCCGCTGCTCGGTGATGTCACTGGCGTGTCGCCACGTGGCGTGACCTGGACCCTGCTGTTGATCGGCCTGGGCCTGACCCTGGGCAATATCGTCGGCGGCAAGCTCGCCGACCGGCGCCTGGGCGCCACCTTGATGGGCGTGTTCACCACCATGGCCGTGGTGTCCACCGCGCTGAGCTGGACCAGCACGGCGCTGGTGCCCGCCGAGATAACCCTGTTCCTCTGGGCCACCGCCGCCTTCGCCGCCGTACCGGCACTGCAGGTCAACGTGGTCACCTACGGCAAGGCCGCCCCTAACCTGGTGTCGACCCTCAATATCGGCGCGTTCAACCTGGGCAACGCCCTGGGCGCCTGGGTAGGCGGCAGCGTCATCGCCCACGGTTTCGGCCTGACCCGTGTGCCGCTGGCTGCGGCGGCCCTGGCTGTGCTGGCGCTGATCGTCACCCTGATCACTTTCAACCAGCGCGGCAGCGACGCCGAACTGGCCACGGTTTCCAATTGATAGCTGCGAGGCAATCGGTATGACCACGCTGTTCGATCCAATCACACTAGGCGACCTGGAACTGCCCAACCGCATCATCATGGCCCCGCTGACCCGCTGCCGTGCCGATGAAGGCCGGGTACCCAACGCACTGATGGCCGAGTACTACGTGCAACGCGCCAGCGCCGGGCTGATCCTCAGCGAAGCGACCTCCGTCACCCCGATGGGCGTCGGCTACCCCGACACCCCAGGCATCTGGAACGACGAGCAGGTACGCGGCTGGCACAACGTCACCAAGGCCATCCATGCCGCCGGCGGGCGCATCTTCCTGCAGCTGTGGCACGTCGGGCGCATTTCCCACCCGTCGTACCTGAACGGCGAGCTGCCGGTAGCCCCCAGCGCCATCCAGCCCAAGGGCCACGTGAGCCTGGTGCGCCCGCTCAGCAACTACCCCACCCCGCGCGCCCTGGAAACCGAAGAGATCGCCGACATCGTCGAGGCCTACCGCAGCGCTGCCGAAAACGCCAAGGCCGCGGGTTTCGACGGCGTGGAGATCCATGGCGCCAATGGCTACCTGCTCGACCAGTTCCTGCAGAGCAGCACCAACCAGCGCACCGACCGCTACGGCGGCTCGCTGGAAAGCCGTGCACGCCTGCTGCTGGAGGTGACCGATGCTGCCATCGAGGTGTGGGGAGCCGGCCGCGTCGGCGTACACCTGGCACCGCGCGCCGATGCCCACGACATGGGCGACGCCGACCGCGCCGAGACCTTCACCTACGTGGCCCGGGAACTGGGCAAGCGTGGTATCGCGTTCATCTGTTCACGGGAAAAGGAAGCCGACGACAGTATTGGCCTGCTTATAAAGGATGCGTTCGGCGGACCGTACATCGTCAACGAACGCTTCGACAAAGCCAGCGCCAATGCCGCCCTGGCCAGCGGCAAGGCCGATGCGGTGGCCTTTGGCATCCCGTTCATCGCCAACCCCGACCTCCCGGCACGGCTGGCGGCCGATGCGCCGCTCAATGCGCCGCATCCGGAAACCTTCTATGGCAAGGGGCCGGTGGGGTACATCGATTACCCGCGGCTCTGATAAAAAGAGAGCGCCGATTGGCGCTCTTCTTTTTTACCGAGCTGCTCAGCGCTTCTTGCCTCCGAGCAACGACCCCATCAACCCTCGCACCAACTGCCGCCCCAGCTGGTTGGCCGCCTGGCGCACCGCCGACTTGATCGCCTGCCCGGCCGCGCTCTGCAGAAACTCGCCGGCCTTGTCGGCCAGGCTTTCCTCATCGGCCTTGGGCTGGGGCGCAGGCTCCAGTGGCGCGCCTTTGCGCTGCAGGAGCATTTCATAGGCCGACTCGCGGTCGATCGGTTTGTCGTAACGGCCCAGCAATGGCGACGCCGCGATCAACGCGCTGCGCTCGGCCGCGCTCAACGGCCCGATCCGCGACTGCGGCGGAGCAATCAGCACCCGCTGGACCATGGCCGGTGTGCCCTTTTCTTCCAAGGTGCCCACCAGCGCCTCACCGATACCCAGTTCGGTCAGCACCGTCAGGCTGTCGAAGGCAGGGTTGGGGCGGAAGCCATCGGCCACGGCGCGCAATGATTTCTGCTCCTTGGCGGTGAACGCCCGCAGGCCGTGCTGGATACGCAACCCCAACTGGGCCAGCACGGTATCCGGGAGGTCGCCGGGCGACTGGGTGACGAAATAAACCCCCACGCCTTTGGAGCGGATCAGCCGCACCACTTGCTCCAGGCGGTCCTGCAACGCCTTTGGCGTATCGTTGAACAGCAAGTGGGCTTCATCGAAGAACAGCGCCAGCACCGGCTTGTCGGCATCACCGCGCTCGGGCAGTTGCTCGAACAGCTCGGCGAGCAGCCAAAGCAGGAAAGTCGCATAGACCTTGGGCGCCTCATGCACCAGGCGGCTGGCGTCGAGCAGATGGATGCGGCCACGGCCGTCGCTACCCGGGTGCAGCAAGTCCTCCAGTTGCAGCGCTGGCTCGCCGAACAGCGCCTCGGCGCCCTGCTGCTCCAGGGTGGCCAGGCGGCGCAGCAGGGCCTGGGTCGAGGCACTGGTCATCAGCGCGCTGTCCTCGCCGAGCAGTTGCGGGTTGTCCTTCAAGTGCGCCAACAAGGCCTTGAGGTCCTTGAGGTCGAGCAACAACAGCCCCTCACGGTCAGCCACCTTGAACGCCGCATACAAGGCCGCCTGCTGGCTGTCGGTAAGCTCCAGCAGGTTGCCCAGCAGCAAGGGGCCCATTTCACTCAGGGTGGTACGCAACGGGTGCCCCGACTGGCCGGCGATATCCCACAAGGTGACCGGGTAGGCCTGCGGGCGATGATTCAGCCAAGGCATCCCGGCGATGCGCTCGGCCACCTTGCCCTGCGGCGTGCCGGCCGCGCCCAGGCCACACAGGTCGCCCTTCACATCGGCGGCGAACACTGCCACACCGGCATCGCTGAACAGCTCGGCCAGATGCTGCAAGGTGACGGTCTTGCCGGTCCCTGTGGCACCCGCCACCAGCCCGTGGCGATTGGCCAGGCGCATGGCCTGGGACACCGGCTGGCCGTCAGGGCCAGCGCCTACAAGCATTTGAAAAGAATCCGGCATCTTGTTCATCCTTTGCTCAAGTTCTGCGTGGTAACGGCCGATATTTCAAAATGATTCCAAACAGAAAGACAGTTACAACCCGAAAAGGACCCCCGGGACCTGTTGCACTGTTTTCCCACCGTGCTTTGTGCGAACGACCCGATAAAAAAACCTTAGCGGACGCGATCACGTCATGAATAAAAGCCTTCGTTTCAGCCACAAGATTCTTATGGCGGCATCACTCATCGTGATCCTCGCCTTCAGCCTGTTCACCCTGTACAACGACTACCTCCAGCGTAATGCCATTCGCGAGAACCTGGAGAATTACCTGGCCGAGATGGGCGAATCCACGTCCACCAACATCCGCAACCTGTTCGAGGGCCGCATCAAGCTGGTCGAGAACGTTGCCCAGAACCTTGCCCAGTACCCACAGAACATCGGCACCCTGCTGGGCCAGAATGCCCTCACTTCCAGCTTTCTGACCATCTACCTCGGCCAGCCCGACGGCACCTTCACCGTGCGCCCGGACACCAAGATGCCCGATGGCTACGACCCTCGCGTGCGCCCCTGGTACAAGGATGGCATGAACGCCAACGGCCCGATGCTCACCGAACCCTACATCGACATGGCCACCAACAAGATGGTCATCTCGATCATCAGCACCGCTTCGCGCTCGGTCGGCGTGGTCGGTGGCGACCTGGCCCTCGACGGCCTGGTCGAGATCATCAACTCGCTGAACTTCGGCGGCATGGGCTATGCCTTCCTGGTCAACGACCAAGGCAAGATCCTGGTGCACCCGGACAAGAACCTGGTGATGAAGTCGCTGTCGGACCTGTTCCCGCAGCACACACCGAAACTGTCCCGTGAGTTGACCGAAGTCGAACTCGATGGCCAGACCCGCCTGCTGACCTTCACCCCGGTCAAGGGCCTGCCTTCGGCCAACTGGTACATCGGTCTGTCGGTAGACAAAGACAAAGCCTTCACCATGCTCAGCAACTTCCGCACCTCGGCGGTCATCGCCACCCTGGTGGCGGTGGTGATCATCATCGCCCTGCTCGGCCTGCTGATCCGTGTGCTGCTGCAGCCGCTGCACACCATGACCCGCGCCATGGAGAACATCGCCGAAGGTGAAGGCGACCTGACTCGCCGCCTGCAGATCGACAACCACGACGAGTTCGGCATTCTCGGCACGGCGTTCAACCGCTTCGTCGAACGCATCCACACCTCGATCCGCGAGGTGTCCTCGGCCACCGAGCAGGTCAACGAAGTGGCCCTGCGGGTGATCAGCGCCTCCAACTCGTCGATGACCAACTCCGACGAGCAGTCCAACCGCACCAACAGCGTCGCTGCCGCCATCAACCAGCTGGGTGCCGCCGCCCAGGAGATCGCCGGCAACGCCGCCCAGGCGTCGCAGCACGCCAGCTCCGCACGCCTGCTGGCAGAGGAAGGCCAACACGTGGTGCAGCGCAACATCGATGCGATGAACCGCCTGTCGGACCTGATCGTCACCTCCAGCTCGCACATCGAGACGCTCAACAACAAGACCGTCAACATCGGCCAGATTCTCGAGGTGATCACCAGCATCTCGCAGCAGACCAACCTGCTGGCGCTCAACGCCGCCATCGAGGCTGCGCGTGCCGGCGAAGCCGGGCGTGGCTTTGCCGTGGTCGCCGATGAAGTGCGCAACCTGGCCCACCGCACCCAGGAGTCGGCGCAACAGGTGCAGACCATGATCGAGGAGCTGCAAATCGGCGCCCGCGAGTCGGTCGACACCATGGGCCAGAGCCAGCGCCACAGCCAGGACAGCATGGAGATCGCCAACCAGGCCGGCGAGCGCCTGGGCAGCGTGACCCAGCGCATCGGCGAAATCGACGGCATGAACCAGTCCGTGGCCACCGCCACCGAAGAGCAGACCGCCGTGGTCGACTCGATCAACATGGACATCAACGAAATCAACATGCTCAACCAGGAAGGCGTCGAGAACCTGCAGGCCACCCTGCGCGCCTGCTCGGACCTCGAGCAGCAGGCCGGCCGCCTGAAGCACCTGGTCGGCAGCTTCCGCATCTGACCGTCCGACCGGGTTGCCTGCTTCGCAGGTGAACCCGCTCCCACAGGATCTGCGCAGTGCCTGAAACTGTCGCGATCACTGTGGGAGCGGGTTCACCCGCGAAGAAGCCAGCGCCGCTTCCCGATCGAACAAACTATCCTTCTGTAAGGTCAACCTTCAGGCGAATCATCGTCGGCGTATCACGCCCGATGACGATCTTGAAGTCGATCCGCGGAGGGATGCTGATCGTGCACATCGCCGACATCACCATGTTCTACGCTCCGGCCAGCGGTGGTGTACGGACGTATCTCGACGCCAAACACCACCGCCTCGGCGCCATGCCCGGCGTACGCCACAGCTTGTTGATCCCCGGTCCCAGCGCCAGCCACACCGATGGCATCCACCACGTCCCCGCCCCACCCCTGCCATTCGGCAACGGCTACCGCTTCCCCCTGCGCCTGGCCCCCTGGTGCAACATGCTGCGCCGCCTGCAGCCCGACCTGATCGAAGTCGGCGACCCCTATCTCACCGCCTGGGCCGCGCTGGAGGCCCGGCGCAAGCTCGCGGTACCGGTGATCGGCTTCTATCACTCCGACTTGCCGCTGCTAGTCAGCAACCGCATGGGCCACTGGTTCGAGCCCAATGTCGAGGCCTATGTGAGCAAGCTGTATGGCAACTTCGACCGGGTGCTGGCGCCAAGCCAGGTGATGGCCGACAAACTGCGTCGGCTCGGGATCAGGGATGTGCACGTGCAGCACCTGGGCGTTGACCTGGCCCTGTTCAACCCGGCCCGACACGACCCCGGCCTGCGCGCCGAGCTGGGCATCGCTGAAACCAGCCGCCTGCTGGTGTTTGCCGGGCGCGGCTCACGGGAAAAGAACCTGCCGGTACTGCTCGACTGCATGCGCCTGCTGGGCCAGCGCTACCACCTGCTGTTGCTGGGTTCGAACATGCCGGCCAGCGTGCCGGACAACGTCAGCGTGATCGACCATTTCTGCCCACCTCAGGAAGTCGCCCGGCTACTGGCCAGTGCCGACCTGCTGCTGCATGCCGGCGATCAGGAAACCTTTGGCCTGGTGATTCTCGAAGCCATGGCCAGCGCCACCGCGGTTGTCGCCGTACGTGCAGGCGCGTTCAGGGAAATCATCAACGAGCAGTGTGGCCGCCTGTGCCGCCCCAACGACAGCCAGGCCATGGCCGACGGGGTACACGAAGCGTTCGAGGACGGCGTGGGCCGCCTCGGTGCCCAGGCCCGCCTGCATGTCGAGCAGCACTATAGCTGGGACCAGGTGGTCAACGGCCTGCTGCTGCACTACCAGGCGGTACTCGGCCACCTGCCGCAGGTACGCGCCCATGGCTGAACCCGACGGCGCCGCACGTAGCCTGATGCTGGTACTGCACGATGTCGCGCCGCAAACCTGGCCCGACTACCAACCCTTCGTGCAGGCCATCGACAGCCTCGGCGGCGTGCCGATGACCTGGCTGGTGGTCCCGGACTTCCATCACCGCAACTACCTGGCCCGCTCACCGACCTTCTGCCGCCTGCTCGAGCGGCGCCTGGCACTGGGTGACGAGTTGGCCCTGCACGGTTACTACCATGCCGACGACGGGCCACCGCCCCGTGGGCCTGGCGAGTACTTCATGCGCCGTGTCTACACCCATGAAGGTGAGTTCTACGGGCTCGACCAGATGGCTGCCTTGCAACGCCTGCAAGCCGGGTTGGCGCTGTTCGGCCAGCAAGGCTGGCCCGTCGCCGGCTTCGTCGCCCCCGCATGGCTGATGAGTGAAGGTACCCGGCAGGCCTTGCGCCAACTGCCGCTGCGCTACACCAGCACTGCCCGATACCTGTATCGCCTGCCGGACTTCACCGCATTCAACGCCCCAGGCCTGGTGTGGAGTGCGCGCAGCGCCTGGCGCCGCAGCCTGTCGAAGCTGATCAACGAATGGCAGTACCGACGCTGGCAGCAGGCCGATACATTGCGCCTGGGATTACACCCGATTGATATGCGCCATCCAGCCTCCCGCAACTACTGGCTGGACACTCTGCACCGGCTGTTGGCCGAAGGCCGCGAACCCCTGACCAAATGCGCCTGGCTTGATCGCCAGGTCACTGCATGAAAGGCACCGACGGGTCTGGGGGTGAAGTTCGGCGGCTGTCGCGGCGATCCTGAGCTGACGCGCGGTTACCTGCTAATTCTCTCGGCTGGCCGAAAGGAGCAACTGCGCGTCCGCAGCTGGAGCGCTGGCGGCCTCAGACGGGTTGAGCGCTTGCCACAACGCAGCGGCACCGGGGAACTCGGTGCCGTCCTCGTCGCGCAGCGCTTCAGGGTCGAAACGCGCCAGGCAACCTTCGCCCAAGGTTGGCGGCGCGCAGGCGCCGGCCTTGTCGCGAGGGCCTGCCATGGTCAGTCGAAGACCACGGTCTTGTTGCCGTGCACCAGCACGCGGTCTTCGAGGTGATAACGCAGACCACGGGCCAGCACCATCTTCTCCACGTCACGGCCGAAACGCACCATGTCCTCGATGCTGTCGGCGTGGCTCACACGCACCACGTCCTGCTCGATGATCGGGCCGGCATCCAGCTCTTCGGTGACGTAGTGGCAGGTCGCGCCGATCAGCTTCACGCCACGCAGGGCAGCCTGGTGGTACGGCTTGGCACCGACGAACGACGGCAGGAAGCTGTGGTGGATGTTGATGACCTTTTCCGCGTAGTCACGGCACAGCTGTGGCGGCAGAATCTGCATGTAGCGCGCCAGCACCACCACGTCGGCACCGTGTTCCTGGACCAGGCGCGAGACCTCGGCGAAAGCCGGGGCCTTGTCCTTCGGGTCGACCGGCACGTGGAAGAACGGAATCCCATGCCACTCGACCATGCTGCGCAGGTCGTCGTGGTTGGAGATCACGCAGGGAATCTCGCAATCCAGTTCATCGGTGTGCCAGCGGTGCAGCAGGTCGGCCAGGCAGTGGGATTCACGGCTGGCCATCAGCACCACGCGCTTCTTCTGCGCCGAGTCGGTGATCCGCCAGGTCATGGAGAACTCTTCGGCGATCGGCGCAAACGCCTCGCGGAATGCATCGATGCCGAACGGCAGGGATTCGGCGCGGATTTCATGGCGCATGAAGAACCAGCCACTCTGTTCATCGGAGTGGTGGCTGGCCTCGTTGATCCAGCCATTATAGAGGGCCAGGAAATTACTGACTTTCGCCACGATGCCGACACGGTCGGGGCAGGCAATCACCAGTCGATAGGTGCGCATGAGGGGGCTCCAGAACTTCGCAAAGGCGCATATTCTAGCGGCCCGGGAAGAAAAACGCAGTATTGATCGACAGGCATCGCAGCGACGGCGACAGGGAAAATTCCCACGCGCCATCTCCCTTCTTCGTAAAGGGGTATGCCGATTAACCTGTCATTTATGTAAATTTTTTTTAACCAAACAGCGATCTGGCCATTCACTGCTATTAATTGATTCGTGACTTTTTAATTGTTTACTTGCGAGTATCGCCTGTCTATTATTGCCCGCACTGTCTCCCTGAACATGCATTAAGGAACACGCCATGTCGCTGATCAACGAATACCGCGCCACCGAAGAAGCCATCAAAGAACTTCAGGCCCGCCTGGCCAACCTGTCCCAGGATGACAAGCTGAAGAAAGAACTGGAGTTCGAAGGCAAACTGCGCACCCTGATGGGCGAATACTCCAAGTCGCTGCGCGACGTGATTGCCCTGCTCGACCCAGAAAGCAAACTGAGCAAGGCCCCGCGCGGTGCGACCAAAGTCACCGCCACCAAACGCGCACGCAAGGTCAAGCAGTACAAGAACCCGCACAATGGCGAGGTTATTGAAACCAAGGGTGGCAACCACAAGACCCTGAAAGAGTGGAAAGCCAAGTGGGGCGGCGACGTCGTTGAAGGCTGGGCCACCCTGCTGGACTGATACGCGTATCACGCAATCAGTTACAACTTGAAAAACGCCGGCAGCTGCCGGCGTTTTTTCTTACTGCTTGGGTTCAAATCTGGAACTGCGTTTTCAATTGCCCGGCATGTACCTGCCAGGCCTTCAATACCGCTCTCCCCGCCTCGTCAGCCTCGGCCCAACTGCTCTGCAACGCCTTCTCGAAGTCACCCAGGGTGTTCGGTGCGCCCAAACCAGGGTCGCTTAAGCGCTGCTGGCAGAATGCCTGCCAACGTGCCTGTTCTTGTGCATCGAGGGTGTCGGCAAAGTTGCGTGCACGATAACGGAACAACAGCTCGGGCAAGCGCGAATCATCGAACATCCAGTGTCCCTTGGCCAATTGCGCCGGGTCTGTGGTACGTACTTGTTCACACAAGCGTCTGTCTCGATCACCGATGAATCCGTCGTACAACTGTTGTTCCGGATCCTCACAGGGGGCAAAGTCTTCCTCCCCGTAAATAATCTCGAGCTTGTCGCGCCAATGGGCCTGCTGACTGGCCAATTGCTCAGCGTGCCTCTGCAGTTGCGCCATATCCAGGCCCAACCGTTGTTGATCGGCGGGACGCACTACCGACAAGGGTGCCAGCACCGGGCAGCGATTGACATGCACCAACTTCAACGGCACCGGTAGTTCGCCTTCAGCCAATGCTTCGCGCCGCGTGTACAACCGCTGACGCAGCACCTCGGCACTTTCCTGCAGCAGCGGCGAAGTTTCCTGCCCCAGGTCACAGACAATCAGGGCGTTGCGATTACGCGGATGCCAGGCCAATGGCAGCACCACACCGATGTAATTACGCTGGGCAGAGAAACGCCCTGATACATGTACCAATGGTTGCAGCAGGCGAATCTGCTCCATCACTTTGTGCTTGCTGCGCAACTGGAACAGCCAGTCATAGAGTTTCGGTTGTTTCTCGCGAATCAGTCGCGCCAGCGCGATGGTTGCCCGTACGTCGGACAACGCTTCATGGGCGTGGCCATGGTCGATGCCATTGGCCTTGCTGAGCAACTCCAGGCGCAGGCTGGTACGTCCCTCCTGCTGCGGCCAGACAATCCCTTCAGGGCGCAGGGCATACGCCGTACGCACCACGTCGATCAGATCCCAACGGCTGTTGCCGCCCTGCCATTCGCGGGCATAGGGGTCGAAAAAGTTGCGGTAAAGGCTGTAGCGGGTGACTTCGTCATCGAAACGCAGGGTGTTGTAGCCGGCACCACAGGTGCCTGGGCGGGCCAACTGCTCATGGATCCGGGTCATGAACTCGGCTTCGCACAAGCCCTGGCTGGCCAGTTGCTGCGGCGTGATACCGGTCACCAGGCACGCGGCGGGGTGCGGCAGGATGTCGTCGGAGGGACGGCAATAGAGGCTGATCGGCGCCTCGATCTCGTTGAGGTCGAGGTCGGTGCGTACACCGGCCACCTGCAACGGGCGGTCGTTACGTGGGTTGATGCCGGTGGTTTCGTAGTCGTGCCAGAAGATGCTGGAGCTCACGGGGTCTTCCTGTAACAAGGTCGACCAGAGTCTAGCGGGCGTAGTGGCGCCAGGGCCAGCGTTCAGGCAGAGGCGTTGAGCGGGCGGAAGCTGAAGTAGTCGCGCAGCGAGCGCACGAAATCATCGTATTCCTGGGGTGCCTGCAGCAGCATGAAGCCGGCATCGTAATGCCCCGGCGTCTCGTCTTCGCGGCACCACAGGCAACTGGCGGTGAGGTTGATCAGTTGCTGCCCGCCGCCGGCCTGCGGCACGCGCAGTTGCAGCTCGAAATCTGGCCCCACCAGCACCGGCAACTGGCTGATCAGCATCAGGCCGTCCTCGGAGGCATTGCCCAGGTACCCGATCTGCTGGTCGGTAAAGCGGTTGTAGACCTTGAGTACGCAAGGCAGTTGGTGGCGTTGTATATGACGTTCGGTAAACATGGTGGCTGTGTATTCCTGTACCCGGAGCCAGGAAGACAAGGTACTGGCAGTGATCGTTACAACTTGTTTAACAGATTAGCCCAGCCCGATGGGCCATTACCATGAAATCGGCGACACCTTGGGATTAACGCCAAGGTGTGCCTTTTACCGGGCTGGCCACTGCCGCTTCACCGCTCAGATAGCCCAGCCTTTCAAGGGTTTGCAGGCGAGCCTGGGCGCGATAGGCGTATTCGTTGCGCGGGTACTGCTGGATCAGGTACTGGTAGGTCTGCGCGGCATCTACGTAAAGTTTCTGCCGCTCCAGGCACTGGCCACGCAGCATCGACACTTCCGGATGGATGAACGGCCGTGCGCGGCTGGTGCGGTCGACCTGCGACAGCTCCAGCATGACCCGCGAGCAGTCGCCACGGTCATAGGCACGGTAGGCATTGTTCAAATGGTGGTCCATGGACCAGCGGGTGCAGCCGACGACACTGGCCGCCATGGTCAAAACGATCAGGGTGCGCATGGGAACTCTCCTTGGATGCCAAGTGTATCGGCGCCTGTGTGAAATTCTCCAGCATCAAGTTACAAGTGGCGAAATGCCTTAATCAGCCACTCATCCATCTGCTTGTAGCGTGCCGCTTGTAGCTTGCGTCTTTCAGCGTGCAAGCGACCGTTGATTCTGCCTCCCGGTAGTGCAACGGAACAATGACTACAGCTCAATTGAGGAGTAGCCTCTCGCTGCGCTTCACTATAGGAGTCTGTGCATGACCATCCGTCGTACCAAAATCGTCGCCACCCTTGGCCCCGCCAGCAATTCGCCGGAAGTGATCGAACAACTGATCCTCGCCGGCCTGGACGTGGCACGCCTGAACTTCTCCCACGGCACCCCGGACGAGCACAAGGCCCGCGCCCGCCTGATCCGCGACATCGCCGCCAAGAACGGCCGCCACGTCGCGCTGCTGGGCGACCTGCAGGGTCCGAAGATCCGCATCGCCAAATTCAGCAACAAGCGCATCGAACTGAAAGTCGGTGACAAGTTCACCTTCTCCACCGCCCACCCGCTCACCGAAGGCACTCAGGACATCGTCGGCATCGATTACCCCGACCTGGTCAAGGACTGCGGCGTCGGTGACGAACTGCTGCTCGACGACGGCCGTGTGGTCATGCGCGTCGAGACCGCCACCAGCGATGCCCTGCATTGCGTGGTGATCATCGGCGGCCCGCTGTCCGACCACAAAGGCATCAACCGCAAGGGTGGCGGCCTGACCGCGCCAGCCCTGACCGAAAAAGACAAAGCCGACATCAAGCTGGCCGCGGAAATGGACCTGGACTACCTGGCCGTCTCCTTCCCGCGTGACGCCAGCGACATGGAATACGCCCGCAAGCTGCGTGATGAAGCCGGCGGCAGCGCCTGGCTGGTGGCCAAGATCGAACGCGCCGAAGCGGTGGCCGACGACGAGACCCTCGACCAACTGATCCTCGCCTCCGACGCGGTGATGGTTGCGCGTGGCGACCTGGGCGTGGAAATCGGCGACGCCGAGTTGATCGCCATCCAGAAGAAGATCATCCAGCACGCCCGCCGCAACAACAAGGCGGTGATCGTCGCGACCCAGATGATGGAGTCGATGATCCAGAACCCGATGCCGACCCGCGCCGAAGTGTCCGACGTGGCCAACGCCGTGCTGGACAACACCGACGCGGTGATGCTGTCGGCCGAAAGCGCCGCCGGCAGCTACCCGATCGAAGCAGTCCAGGCCATGGCGCGGATCTGCTCGGGCGCTGAAAAGCACCCGACCAGCCAGAAGTCCAGCCACCGTCTGCATACCACCTTCGAGCGCTGCGACGAGTCCATTGCCCTCGCGGCGATGTACACCGCCAACCACTTCCCCGGCGTCAAGGCGATCATCGCCCTCACCGAAAGTGGCTACACCCCGCTGATCATGTCGCGCCTGCGCTCGCATGTGCCGATCTTCGCGCTGTCGCCGCACCGTGCCACCCAGGCCCGTGCCAACATGTTCCGCGGCGTCTACCCGATCGCATTCGACCCAGCCTCGCTGCCGGCCGACAAGGTCAGCCAGGCAGCCGTCGACGAGCTGCTCAAGCGCGGCCTGGTGGAGCAAGGTGACTGGGTCATCCTCACCAAGGGTGACAGCTACCACACCATCGGTGGCACCAACGGCATGAAGATCCTGCACGTAGGTGATCCGCTGGTCGGTTGATTCACACGCAGTACCTATCGCGGGGCAAGCCCGGTCCCACGCAGCCGATACAAGTTGCGTGGGAGCGGGCTTGCCCCGCGATCGTTTTAACGCCTAGACATGCTCGGTAAATACATCCGCAAGCACCTGGTTCCTCGGCACTCCAGCAATGAACAGCCGCCGGGAGAACCGCTCGACACGCCCCGGCGCTCCGCACACCAGCGCCATCGTCTGCCGCGATGACGGCCGCAAGGTCGCCAGTGCATCATCCAACTGGTCCGCCAGCACCAGTTCGACACTCACCCCATCCATGCGCATCAACGGTTCGGCCAGGTAGTGCCCTGTCCGATCGCGTGCCACGTGCAGCACCCGAATCTCCCCCTGATGCCCCTGGCGCAACGCTTCGCGCAAGATGCCCCACAATGGCGCCAGCCCCGTACCCGCCGCCAGCAACCAGAGCGGCCGCGTCTGCCAGTCGGGGTCGTAGTGCAAGGCACCACCACGCAGCTCGCCGAGCCTGATTTCATCACCCACGCTCATTTGCCGGGCCCGGTCGCAGAACGCACCGGGGCGGCTGCAATCGATATGAAACTCCAGGCAATCGTCCTCGCCCGGCAAGCTCGCCAGCGAATACGGACGGGCGACATCGCCACACCACAACACCAGATGCTGCCCTGCCCGGTAGCGCAGCGGCCTTTGCGGTTCGAGCCGCAGGCGCAGCACATCGCCGAACCAGTCCAGGGTGCTGACCCTGGCCGGCAAGCCATCGCGTTGCGGGTCGAACACCGCCACCCGCAGGTCACCGGCCACCGTGCACTGGCAGGCCAGTCGCCAGCCTTCGTCGCGCTTGTCGGCGCTCAGTGCCTCGGGTTTGGCATCGACGGGCAGACCGTCGAGGCAGCGCACCAGGCAGGCATGGCAACTGCCGGCGCGGCAACTGTAGGGCACGGCGCAACCGGCGTCGTTGAGTGCATCGAGCAGGTTGCTCGCGGTCGGCACCGTAAAGCGGCGCTCGCCCACGTAGAGTTCGGGCATGTCAGGTTCTCATCAGACTCATATTTGGGCACCACCGCCGGCGAGCGACGCAGGCTGCGTGGGAGCGGGCTTGCCCCGCGATGGGCCGCATCGGCTTTCGCCGCCATCGCGGGGCAAGCCCGCTCCCACGCAGTACTCTCTACGCTACAACGTCGGGCCACTCCATCCAACCGTCACAGCAAAAACGATGCCCGCCCCGCAGCCGACCAAGGTCCAGACCACCCGCAGGTGTTTCCCACGGCGGGGCGCGGTATACTGCCGCGCCTTTTTGCCCCGGCCCGACCAGCCGGAGCCTTGCCAGGCACTGCCGACATACCGGTGTGCGTTGTCGGTGTGCCTATTTGAATGTTCCCGTCTTTAAGAGGAGCGCGCTGCATGACCGTGATCAAGCAAGACGACCTGATTCAGAGCGTTGCCGACGCCCTGCAATTCATCTCGTACTACCACCCCGTCGACTTCATCCAGGCGATGCACGAGGCCTACCTGCGTGAAGAGTCGCCCGCCGCGCGTGACTCGATCGCCCAGATCCTGATCAACTCGCGCATGTGCGCCACCGGCCACCGCCCGATCTGCCAGGACACCGGTATCGTCACCGTGTTCGTGCGCGTGGGCATGGACGTACGCTGGGACGCCACCCTGAGCGTCGACGACATGATCAACGAAGGTGTGCGCCGCGCCTACAACCTGCCCGAGAACGTCCTGCGCGCCTCGATCCTGGCCGACCCGGCCGGTGCCCGCAAGAACACCAAGGACAACACCCCGGCCGTCATCCACTACTCCATCGTCCCCGGCGACAAGGTAGAGGTCGATGTCGCAGCCAAGGGCGGCGGTTCGGAAAACAAGTCGAAGATGGCCATGCTCAACCCGTCCGACTCGATCGTCGACTGGGTGCTCAAGACCGTCCCGACCATGGGCGCTGGCTGGTGCCCGCCAGGCATGCTGGGCATCGGCATCGGCGGTACCGCCGAGAAAGCCGCGGTCATGGCCAAGGAAGTGTTGATGGAGTCCATCGACATTCATGAGCTCAAGGCCCGTGGCCCGCAGAACCGCATCGAAGAGATCCGCCTGGAGCTGTTCGACAAGGTCAACCAGCTCGGCATCGGCGCCCAGGGCCTGGGCGGCCTGACCACCGTGCTCGACGTCAAGATCATGGACTACCCGACCCACGCCGCCTCCCTGCCGGTGTGCATGATCCCCAACTGCGCCGCCACCCGTCACGCCCACTTCGTGCTCGACGGTTCCGGCCCTGCCGAACTGGAAGCACCGTCGCTGGACGCCTACCCGGAAATCGTCTGGGAAGCCGGCCCGAGCGCCCGTCGCGTCAACCTCGACGAAATCACCCCGGAAGAGGTCGCCAGCTGGCAGCCAGGCGAGACCATCCTGCTCAACGGCAAGATGCTCACCGGCCGCGACGCCGCGCACAAGCGCATGGTCGAGATGCTCAACCGCGGCGAAGAGCTGCCGGTCGACCTCAAAGGCCGCTTCATCTATTACGTCGGCCCGGTCGACCCGGTCGGTGACGAAGTGGTAGGCCCAGCCGGCCCGACCACCGCCACCCGCATGGACAAGTTCACCCGCCAGATCCTCGAGCAGACCGGCCTTCTGGGCATGATCGGCAAGTCCGAACGTGGCCCGACCGCCATCGAAGCGATCAAGGACAACAAGGCCGTGTACCTGATGGCCGTCGGCGGCGCCGCCTACCTGGTGGCCCAGGCCATCCGCAAGTCGAAGGTCCTGGCCTTCGCCGAGCTGGGCATGGAAGCGATCTACGAGTTCGAAGTGAAGGACATGCCAGTCACCGTTGCGGTGGACAGCAAGGGTGAATCGGTGCACATCACCGGCCCTGCACTGTGGCAGAGCAAGATCGCCGAAAGCCTGGCGGTGGAAGTGAAGTAATCTTCGTCCACGCGATATAAAACGCCCGGCCATTGCCGGGCGTTTTTATTCAGTTTAATTATTTTCAATCTCATTTCCAGCCTCTCTCAGCATCCGCTACAGGGATACTGCCGGGATTACAACCTGTTATTGTTATCAGGTTTCAGCCGCCAGCTTCTTTAATAAAATCCTACCTGAACGCCCACAATCAGGTCAGGCCATCATGACAAGAATTCGCTCAATCACCGACTGGCTCAATCGCTTTGAAATCACTGTTTCATCCGCCAGCACCTCTGTTTACAACAATAGCCGGCAACAAGTGCAAGTCACCATTTTGGCGAGACCACAAGATGGAGAAACCATTAGCGAAACAGAATTTGCTTCATTGCGTATTGTCAGCCAGCAGGTCGTCGGCACTTACGTCCCACTTCCACAGAATCATGCCTCGGCGCCCTGGTTTTATAGCGACCAACACGACGAGCGATTCGACTATTTCCCCACCTTGACTCTCCCGGTGCCCCCCGAACCACCGACGCCTCCCGGAATGAACGAAAAGAATTTGATCCGTGAGGACAACATGTCCTATTGGCCGAATGACGACGAAACTCGCTACAAGCAGCTTTATATTCATAGTCGAGCGCCGGCTGGCAGCAAAGTGACCCTGCGAGTGGCCATCACCCGGGATGCCGATGGTGGCGGAAAGGGCGAGGACTATTACTCTGACGACGCCTATGAAAGTTCCATTGACCTCTATGCCCATCCGGCGCCCAATTACGCTTTCCCTCAAGACTATCAATGGACGCAGACCCGAAACGAAGGTGACACCGTCGGCGGTTCCCTCTTTATTCACGAGCACCGTTTGACGCCCATTGAAGTACCCTTTTCCTACGCGGCATTCGAGACGGGTGATACCAAAGGCATGATCCGCTGGCAGGATCATCAGCCAGATCAGACCTTCGCATCACACGTCGGCATCGCACTGCCTGGTGACAAGACGGTGCACTACGACACTGGTATCAGTCTGGGCGACCACTTCCCTGCGCGTCAGGTCAAAGAGGTCAAGACCGACAACACCGGCGCGGTCATCGTGCTACTGCAAGGTGACAACCAGATCCCCTACTACACCGCAGGCAGCGATCGCCAGGGCCCTTGCCGAATATCCGCCTATGATCGGCATGGTAACCGTCATCGCTTGTCCATCGCCTTTGACGATACACAGTCGGACCCGTTGGGCCGTCGCGTCAAGCTCACAGTGGTTAACACAAGCGCCCTGGACGAACAGACCACGCCTTCACGTGTCGCCAACATTGCGTTCTTTCAGGTGAAAGGCATCGGCTCGCCGAATAACAACACGGCCTGCAGACTTCACAATAGCGGCAGGCAAGCCACTTACATCGACATCGTGATACGCGCGCTCGATGACCAACAGCAGCCCGTAACCCTCACCCAAGACGAGTTGAGCAGGATCGTACTGGTAAGCTACGACACGGGGGCATTGCTGGGGAGCGAGTATTCGAACTACATGGATTATAACCGGCGTTTCCCAGATGACTTGTTCGATGTCCTGGATGCAGTGGTTTTGGCACCCACAACCTCCATGCAAAATGACCAGACCGTACGATTCTGGGTAAAAACCATCGCCACGACAAATTTGCAGGTTGCAGCTCGCCTGGTATTAGAGGGTGTCACGTACCACACTCATCAAAAAGACTTGCCTTTTGGAGGCAGCACGGTCTCCGGCAAGTCAAATAGCTCGGCAACCCTAAGCCCCGTCAGCAAGAGCTACAATCTCACCCCGTCCAGTTTCAGTTACGGCCGCACCGATCATTCCAACAACGACGGAAAGGACATAGATCTTTACAGGCTGTGGATAACAGATGGCCGGTTTAGATTGTCCTATTCCTCGGAAGGTGACCGATTGCACTACCAAAAATACGCTGATGAACAACAAAAAATCCAGCAACACTACGCGCTCGATCGAAAACGCACCGTCAGAGTGAGCCCACATCACACGGTCACCGCTGAAATAAATGCCATACCTGGGAATGCCTATGGATCACGACTGCTTACAACCGACGAATACAGTATTCCGTACACAGACGTCGGCTACCAGATAACTTACTACGATCAAAATGGTTATGGCTGGAAATTATGGGTTCACAACGAAACAGGCAGCTACGGAAATTCATTGCAATGGAGTGGTGCTAGATTCGTTGATCTAAAACAGGATCCATGATTTCCGCTGGCTGCAAGCAATCCTGTGGGAACGTTCGCTCCGGTATGCGTCCTTGCACGAGGGCGCTCAGGGGATATTGACCAGAATAGACAGGGGCCCAGGCAAGACATATATAACGCTCACCGCGCCCTTGGTCCCACTTTAATGAGCCCTCACCTCCCACAAAGGAAGGGCTCATGACCCACACACCAACCGCCAACCAATGGCTTCGTCGTTTCCGCCTCGATATCACCTCCAGCTCCAACCGCGTCTACGCCAATGGCCGCCAACAGGTGGAGATCACCGTCACCCTCGAGCCTCGGGACGGCGAGACCATCACCGAGCAGAACCTGGCCACCCTGGAACTGCTGCAGGTCGATGACGATGGCAACATCCGCGTCCTGGACAGCGAACTGCGCGCCCATGACGAACGCGACCCGCGCTTTGCCTACCACACGGCATCCGGTGTCGTGCCAAGCCCGCTCATGGAATCGTCCAGCCGTACCATTCGCCGCCGCTTCTACGTGACCTCGACCCTCCCGGGCGGCACCCTGAGCACTGTGTATGCCGGGATCTGGAAGGACGAGCAGAGCCATTTCGAAACCGACGTCGCTCCCTTCAAATCTTCAGTTGTCATCGAATCCATCGCACCACACCACCTACCCGACTCGGCCTTCCAGCTCGTGATGCAAGACAGGATCAGCTACAAGGAAAACAGCGGCAACTACTGGGATGACGAGATAGAGCACGACGTCGGCTACTTCGGTTTCAAGGATCCCAACAATCTCATCATCGAGAGCCTTGCGCGTGCGGTGCCCAGTGGCGAGACATTCTATGTAGCCAACCATTGGGACCATGCGTTGATTTCATTCGAACTCACCAACGACTACAGCCAGACCACCAGGCTTCGGGCCTATGCCGTGGGTGACGCGTTCGAGCTCGACGTCGGTGCGCCCCAAGGCCGACTGACCCAGCGCCCCCATCACATGACGTTGCACCGTTTCTACCGCAGGTTCTACAAGCGTCACTGGAATGGCCACGCCCAGGACCCGAGCCTGTGGACGATCATCGACCGCGACGGCAACGAGCACAGCGTCGAGTTCCTCGCCAGCAATGGCGGTAATGCCATCGACTTCCGAGTTCTCCCGAACCACGCCTGATGTGAATGCCCGTTGCCCTCTGGCTGCGCGACGGGTGCCCTCGGCTCAACTCAGGAGACTTGCATGTCCACCCTGCATACCCAAGCCAGCAACTTTCTGGACTGCTTCAAGACCGGCGTAGACAACCGTACAGGCCAGTTCACTTTGGCCATCGCGTTACCACTGCCCCCCGCCAACCAACTCTGCGGGCCTTCGCTTTCTCTGACCCTGAGCTTCGACATGCTGGCATCGACAGCCAATCGAGGCTATGGCCTGGGGTGGAACCTGGGCCTGTCCGAACTCGACTTGAATCAACAAGCACCGAGTCTGCGGCTGGTGTCGGGCGAACGTTTCGCCATTGACCTGGACGCATCGGCACTGTCGAACAATGGTCAATTGGCATTTTTCGACCTGAAACTGAATACCCTCCGCGTCACCACCCAGGCCGATGGCAGTTTTCGGGTGCAGCGCAAATCCGGGGAAAGCGAGATTCTCAGGCAGCAGGACAGCGACAGCAGTCGTTATCTGCTAAGCGAGTTGCACTCACCCGAGGGCCGTAGATTGTTCGTCGACTGGCTGCCCCACGCCGAAGGCGACTACGTGCTCCATCGCATCCGCGACGAACAGCGCACATTGCTCACACTTGATGAACGCCAGGGCGACCTGCACTTCACGCTCAACCCCCACACCGAACGCGCAGCGACCTTGCGTGCGCAACTGAGCAACGACTGGCTGACTCACCTTTACCTGCCGGGGATGGAACAACCGTTCACTATCGAGTACGAGCCCGTCGACCTGATCGGCGATACCCAATCTTTGCTTCCCAGCCACATCCGCAGCCCCCTGGGCGCCATGGACTTCATCCATTGGGCAATTGGCAGCGAGGGTCACCGTACGCCTGCCGGTTCACCATTGCCCTTCCTGCCACGCGTGGTCGCCTGGACCCACACCGCCGGTAGCCGTGACAACGAGCTCAACCGCAGCTACGAATGGATCGGCGACCACAACTTTCTGGGTTTCGGCAGCGACCAGGCCTTCGAATGGCACAGCGGGCGCGACAACCTGTACCAGGTGCAAAGCGACTATCACTACGAAGTCATCGAAACCCTGACCGACGGCCATGGCCGGACGCTCGGCATGCTCCACTTCACCTGGAACCGCTACCACCTGCTGGTCAGTGAACGGTCGCGCCTGGGGCACTGCGAGACACGCAAGGTCACCACCTATGGTGAAGACCCAAGCCTGGCCTGGGGCCAGCAACCGGCCTCGTGCCAGTTGCCCCATGAGGTCTCCATCACCTACGTAGACCATGCCCAGGGCGGCGCCAGCCGCAGCGAAGTCACTACCTACCGGTACGATGACTGGGGCAACATGCTGCTCGCTCGCCACCCGTCGGGTGTAGAGGAAATCAGCGAGTACTACCCAACGACAGGGGCCGAAGGCTGCCCCGCCGATGCCCTGGGCATGGTGCGGCTGCTCAGCAAGAAGACCGTGAAGCCTGCCCCGGCAGAGGGCCAGGCGCCGACGCTCGGCACCCTCTACACCTACCAGGCCCTGCCTTCGCTGATCGAGGGCGCACCGGCGCATATCGTAGTAGCGAGCGAACAAGGCCTGAGTGATACGGCGCAGCACGTGCTGGAGCACACCGAACAGTCCTATTGCAGGGTGCCAGGCCCACACTATGGGCGCCTGCAAAGCACCGCCACGACCTTGAATGGCAAGACCACCACCACCGAGTACCGCTACAGCATCGCGCAAGACGACCTGGTCACCCAGACCACCGTGATCGGCTTCGAGAACGATGCCGAGAACCGTTCGACCAGCAGTGATGGGCAATCCCTGCTGAGCGGGCTGATCACCTGGCAACGCAGCGAAACAGGTGCACTGGAGCGCTATGCCTACGATGCCCTCGGCCGCATCCTGCTCACGACCACTGCCAGCGCAAGCCCGTACCAAGTCCAGCAGCAGGTGCGCTACCACCTGGGCGACGACCTTGCCCGCCAGGCACGACCAGATGCAGCCCTCAATCCGGTGATGATCGAAAAGACCGAAGCCTCTGGCCGGCGTCGCCGCCAGTGGCTCGACGGCGATGGCCAAGCGGTGTGTGAGGAACTGGAGGACATCGACAAGGCGCCCGGCACCTTCAGAATCCTGGCCCGCATGCAGTACGACGCCCTGGGCCGACGTGTAGGCCAGACCACCTTCGACTGGTTCGACGAAGACCGCCCGGCGCTAAGCCTGACCAACACCCAAGTCTACGACGATTGGGGGCAGCCAGCATTGACCATCAGCCCCGAAGGGATCGAACACCATGTCCGCCATGATCCGGTCACCCAACGCACCGAACGGTGGCAGGCGGTCGCATCACTCAAAGGGCCCAAGCAAGTATTGCAGGTCAATGCTACGGGTAGCCCGATCCAGCAACAGGATTTCGACAGCGATGGCCACCTGGTGCGCACCCTGACGCTGGTGCGCGACGGCCTCGACCGCGTCATCGAGGAACGCCTCGGCGTGCAGGGCAAGCCCGACGACGTGACCCACAGTCGCTACGACCACTACTCGCGCCTGATCGAGCGAACGCTCGCCGACGGCACCCGCCTGGCCTGGACGTACGCGGCCCACAGCGATGACCAGCACATCCAGACCATCGCCATCACCCCAGCACACTCGCAGGCATCCACATGAGCAGCGATACCTTCATCCTCGGTCGTCAGACCTTCGACGGCCTTGGCCGCCAACGCTCGGTCGACGTCGCCGGGCGCACCACCCTCTACCATTACCGCCCCGGCCAGTTGCCGCCCACCGCCAATACCATGGCCGATGGTGTGCAGGTTGCGTTCGACTATGAACCTCAGTTGGGCAATGCGCTGCTGGCCAGCCACAGCGAAGACAGCCCACGCCAACACCTGGAATATCACGCCTCACTGGGGATGCCCGCCAGCGCCAGCGGCGGCGTGGGTAGCCACCACTGGCAGTTCGCCGCCTCAGGCCAGCCTTTGCGCGAGCGCTGGCACGTCGACGGCGAGGAGCATGTGACGCATTGGCGCCACTCGCTGGACGGCCTGCTGCTGGGCTTCACCGACAGTGGCGGCATCGAGCACCAGCGTCATCACGATGCCTTCGGCAGGCTCGCTGAATTGGTGGTCGGCAAGGTGCGCACCAGCATCAGCTATGACGCCTTCTCCCGCCCTGAAACAATCAGCACCCACGACCCTCAGGATGACCGCCATCTGGCCAGGCACCTGAGCTACGACAGCATGGGGCGCGAGCGGCACATCCGTTTCACGCTGACCGATGCCGGGCAGACCCGGACGTACACCCAGACCGTCGCCTATTCCGCTCTGGACCAGATGATCTCGCGGGTCTGGAGTGACGGTGCCAAGCAAGGCACAGAGACCTTCGCCTACGATGTACGGGGTCGCCTGCAGCGCTATACGGCCGACTTGCTGGCGGCGCCAGCGGACCCGTTCGGCAATCCGATCGTCGAGCAGGTTTTCACCTTCACTGCCCTTGACGGACATGACCGGGTCATCACCCACTTCGCCGATGGCAGCCATGATGAGGCGCACTACCGTTACGCCGAGCATGACCCGGCCCAGGTGGTTTCGATCACCCACAGCCACCCGAGTTGGCCAAGCCGGATCGACCTCACCTATGACGCCTGCGGCCGATTGATCGGCGACAGCCTCGGCCGTCGGCTGGGCTGGGATGCCGAAGGTCGACTCGCCCAGGTGGAGCTGCGCGGCAGCACCTGCGGCTATGGCTATGACAGCAACGGCCAGCTTTGCGACCGTGTGCTCGACGGCCAGCTCACCCGTGGTTTCTTCAGTGGCCCGCAACTGACCCATGAACAACAGCCCCGGCAGCGACTCGAGATGATCGGCGAGGGTAGCGCGTTGTTCGCACTGACCAGGCAGGCGGCTGGCGAACGCCAGGTCACCCTGCTCGGCTGCGACGGCCAGGGCAGCGTGCGCCTGGAAGCGGACAGCAACGTGCGCGAACGGCGTTACAGCAGCCATGGCGGCGAACACCACGACGACGCCATGGTGCCGTTCGGCTTCAGCGGCGAACGTCGCGACCCGCTGACAGGCTGGCTGATCCCCGGTGGCTACCGCCCCTACGATCCGCTGTTGATGCTGTTCCTCGCCCCCGACAGTGAAAGCCCGTTCGGACGCGCAGGCCTGAACGCCTACAGCTATTGCGGTGGCGACCCGGTCAACCGCATTGACCCGGATGGCCACAGCTGGGTCACCTGGACCCTGGCCGGCGTAGGCCTGGCCATCGGGGCGGCAGTGACGCTGGCGAGCCTGGGTACCGCCGCACCGGCCGTCGCCACTGTCCTCGCCGGGGGAATGGGTGCACTGAGCGCCAGCAACGCCCTGGCGATCACCACGGCGGCCTTCAACGCGGTCTCGCTCGGCACCGGGGCGGCCAGTGTCGCCCTGCAGGCCAGTGGTAGCGACGAGCGCGCCGCCAATGTCCTGGGCTGGGTTTCCTTGGGTACCGGCATCGCCAGCGTGGCGACCGGGCTGGCGCCGTCCGCCGCGAAGCTCGCAGCCAAGTTCTCGAATGCGACCGGCCGCGCGGCCAGCAAGCTGGCGCACTTCAAGAGCTACAGGGTTGGGCCCGGTAGCGGGCAACGCCCGGCCACGGTGTTGTTCGGCACCAGCAAGGATGGCAGCGACGTGGCCTTCATCCCTCATCTGTACGGCGAGGAAACCGCCGCCTTCATGACCCACGGGCACCCCCTGGGCATGCTCATGAATGCCCAGGGCCAGGCCGACGACGCCGTGAACATCGCCAGGAACCTGATCGCCCCGCGCCTGGCCGAAATGGGCTATCCGGCCGAGCGCAAGCTCGTGCTGCTGGCCTGTTGGGGTGGCAAGAGCGGCGCGGCGCAGAAAATTGCCAACGAGCTGCGCCGCCCCGTGGAAGCCTACAGCCAGAAAATCTTCCTGCAGGGTGCCGCCGCCCTGCAAATGCCTCGAACCTCGGAGCCCCTCTGGAAGGCGAGCATCAACAATCTGCCGGTTTACAAACCCTCATTGGCCACCCGCGCATGGAACCGGTTCAACGGACATTTCCCAGCCTTCAGCGACCAGCCGTACGCACTCGCCAAGAGCAAGCTCTACTACCCACAGTGAGCCGCTGACACCAGGAATTGTCCCGGCCAATCCCGTCTTGTGAGGACCTGCCCCTGCTGCCTCACTCGGCCCAGCTGCGCCAGATCGAGATCGCACAACAACCAAGCGCCACAGGCCGGATCCAGCTCGGCGCTGCAGGCCACGACGCCGTCGCTGGGTAACCCATGATCCGGCGGCACGAACAACCCGGCGCGGCCGACATTCACGTCCAGCGCCGGCGACCAGCTCGCCAGCCCCACGGTGGGGCTCTGCAACACGGCGATCTGGCTCTCCAGAGCCCGGGCCTGGGCGCCGATGCGCACGCGGTGATAACCAGCCTCGGTGTCGGTGCAGCTGGGCGCCAGGATCAGGTCGGCTCCGGCCTCGGCCAGGTGCCTGGCAAGCAAGGGGAATTCATTGTCGTAGCAGATCAGGATGCCCAGCCGCCCCAGCGCCGTATCGAACACCCGCAGCCCCTGACCGGGGGTGATGTCCCACTGCTCGTGCTCGAAACGCGTCATCATCAACTTGTCCTGATGGCCCAAGCGGCCTTCAGGGCCAAACAGCCATGCACGGTTGCGATAGTGACCATCGACATCCAGCACCGGCGCGCTGCCCGGCTGCAGGTAGACGCCGTAACGTCGGGCAATGCCTTCGCACAGCGCCAGCCAGGGTTCGATCAGCGGCTGGATGCCGGCTATCGAGCCCTTCAGGTCACTGCGCTGATCGGCGGGTAACTGGCCGCTGAGCACCAGCCCTGCGTACTCGGGCAACAACAGCAGCTGCGCGCCCTGTTCGGCTGCCTCGGCGCACAGCCGTTCAAGGTGTGCCGCGTAAGCCTCCCAGGTTTCGAACAGCTCGATGGCGTACTGGCAGGCAGCGAGGCGGATCATGCCGGCAGTGCCTTGAGCCAGAACGACATGATCTTGCTCGACTGCTCCTGCTCGTCGAGGTCGCGCCAGCTGTAGGTTGTGCGCAGCGAGGGTTCATGCAGAAAACCACGGTTGCGCCAGAAGCCATGCAAGGGTTTGTAGTCCGAAGGCCGGCGCGGATGCCCGGCCGGGCGCTCCACCGCGCAGAAGGCGCAATAGTCGAACTCGGCCAGCTTGTGGGCATAGGACTCGCGCTCGATGAAAAAGCGCACGCCCAGGCCCTGGCCGCGGTAGGCCGGCAGCAGCACCGACTCCCCGAAGTAGTAGACCGAGGCCGGGTCACGGCCCTGGGCCAGGAACGGCTGCTGAAACTCGGGCGTCTCGTCCACCAGCGGCAGGCCGGTTGAAGCGCCAACCACTTGGCCGCCGTCCAACGCCAGCACTACCAGGCTGCGCCCCGACTGGGCATAGGTGGCCAGGTAATCGGCTTCGTAGGCTTCAGTGCCTTCGTAGAGGTAGGGAAACTCGCGGAACACCGTCAGGCGCAGGCGAGCGAGGTCATCGATGTAAGGCGCGATGGCGGCGCCATGGAGCAGGCGAATTTCCATGGGGGGCGGTCGTTTTGTCGATGTGGATGACGCGCTCGGCTAAGCCGGGCCTGAGGGGAAACCCTATCATCGGGCCCAGGCCATTCCCTTTCCCCTGCGCGACAGGTATTTCTCCATGACCGCTACCGAACTCGTCACCGCCTACTACAACGCCTTCAACGCCGGCGACATGCCAGCCTTCCTCGCCCTGCTCAGCGAGGACGTGATCCATGACATCAACCAGGGCGAGCGGCAGATGGGCAAGGCCAGGTTTGCCGCGTTCATGGACAAGATGAACCGCTGCTACCGCGAGCGGTTGGCCGATCTGGTGGTGATGCAGAACGCCGAAGGCAACCGCGCGGCGGCGGAGTTCACCGTGCATGGCGAGTACCTGGCCGACGATGAAGGGCTGCCGCCGGCCAATGGTCAGAAGTATGTGCTGGCGGCGGGAGCGTTCTTCTACATTCACTGCGGCAAGATTGCCCGGGTGAGCAACTACTACAACCTCAATGACTGGGTCGAGCAGGTGGGTTGAAAGATCAGCAGGCCGCGTACCCTGTGGGAGCGGGTTTACCCGCGAAGCAAGCGACGCGGTACATGGCACCGGCTTCGCCGGTGTTCGCGGCTAAAGCCGCTCCCACAGGCCCCTGCTAAATCAACCAGTCATGTGCAGCTCTGTGGCAGAAGGTCAGGCGATCCGCGTCCCCAGCACCTTGAGAAACGCCGCCAGCCAAGCTGGATGCGCAGGCCACGCCGGCGCGGTCACCAGGTTGCCATCCACATGCGCCTGGTCCACCGCGATGTCGATGAACCGCCCCCCGGCCAGCCTCACTTCCGGCGCGCAGGCCGGGTAGGCGCTGCATTCGCGGCCTTCCAGCACCCCGGCTGCCGCCAGCAACTGCGCGCCATGGCACACCGCGGCAATCGGCTTGCCCGCCTGGTCGAACGCCCTCACCAGCTCCAGCACTTTCTCATTCAAGCGCAGGTACTCCGGCGCTCGCCCGCCAGGGATCAGCAGCGCGTCATAGCTTTCGGCCCGCACCTGGACGAAGTCGTAGTTCAGGGCGAAGTTGTGCCCGGGCTTCTCGCTGTAGGTCTGCTCGCCCTCGAAGTCGTGGATCGCCGTACGCACGGTCTGCCCCGCGATCTTCTCCGGGCATACCGCATGGACGGTATGGCCCACCATGGCCAGGGCCTGGAACGGCACCATCACCTCGTAGTCTTCGACGTAGTCACCGACCAGCATGAGAATTTTCTTCGCCGTCATCGCATCCACTCCTTCCGTTGCATGGGAACAATCCCAGCACGATAGTCCGCTTTGCCGGCCAGCGATATAAGCCGCTAGTCGCGTCGGTTAAGCAGGTTGGCTACTAGCCGGTCCAGCCAGCCCCACAACCGCTGCTGCACCCGCCGCCACAACGGCCGGGCATGCCAGCGGGCCAGGTCGACCTCCAGGCTCTGGGCGAAATCGCGCTCGAAGCTTTCGGCCACGGCGGCGGTCAGCGGCGGGTCGAGTGCTTCGACGTTGGCTTCGAGGTTGAAGCGCAGGTTCCAGTGGTCGAAGTTGCACGAACCGACACTGACCCAGTCGTCCACCAGCACCATCTTCAGGTGCAGGAAGCACGGCTGGTATTCGAAGATCCGCACCCCGGCGCGCAGCAACCGGGGGTAATAGCGGTGGCCAGCGTAGCGCACCGCCGGGTGGTCGGTGCGCGGGCCGGTGAGCAGCAGGCGCACATCGACCCCCTTCTGCGCGGCGCGGCGCAACGAGCGGCGCACGCTGAAGGTGGGCAAGAAGTACGGGGTGGCCAACCAGATACGCTGCTGGCCGCTGTTCAATGCGCGTACCAGCGCATGCAGGATGTCCTTGTGCTGGCGGGCATCGGCATAGGCCACCCGGCCCATGCCCTGCCCCTGCGCCGGCACCTGCGGCAAGCGCGGCAGGCCAAAACCTTCGGGGGGGCGCCAAGCAGTACGCCGTTGGTTGGCGGTCCATTGACGGTCGAACAGCAGTTGCCAGTCGCCGACCAACGGCCCCTGGATACCCACCATCACTTCGTGCCATTCGCTGGTGGCTTCGCCGGGCTGCCAGAACTCGTCGGTGACACCGGTGCCGCCGACCACCGCCCAGCGCTCGTCCACCAGCAGCAGCTTGCGGTGATCGCGGTACAGGTTGCGCAAGCCACGGCGCCAGCGCAGGCGGTTGTACCAGCGCAGGTAGACGCCGGCCGCCAGCAACCTTTGGCGCAGGGCCGCTGGCAAAGCCAGAGAGCCATAGTCATCGAACAGGCAACGCACCCGCACGCCACGTCGGGCAGCCTGCTCGAGGGCGTCCACTACCGCCTCGGCACAAGCGCCGCCTTCAACCAGGTAAAGCTCCAGGTCAACCTGGAACTCGGCGCGCACGATGGCCAGCAGCATGCGCGGAAAGAATTCGGGGCCGTCGATCAACAGTTCGAACTGGTTGCCATCCCGCCAGGGGAAGACCGGCCCCGGCATGTCAGCGGGCGTTGAAGATCAGCACCGCACTCACCGGCACCGACGGGTTGATCGACTTGAGCCCGGCGACCTTGCGCAAACGCTCAAGGCCCGGCAACAGGGCGAAGTCACTGGCGTGCAGGATCAGCGGTTCGAGGGTCACCACCTGGAAACGTCGCTCGTCCAGGCGCGTGGCCAGCAACAGGGTGTTGTAGCTGTGGGTCTGGCCGTGCACGGTGACGTTCACCGGCAGGCGCAGCTCCAGCTGGGCACCATTGGCCAGGTCGTTGATCGGGCGCAGGTCGATCTGCGCCTGCACCTTGCCTTCGGCAAAGCGCTCCACTTCGAACAGTTCGTCCCGCAGGCGCTCGTCGCGCAGCGGGATGCCGCTGCTGACCGAGTCCATCTCGATACTCACCTCGGCCGCGCCCTTGCGGTCGACTTTGCCATGCAGCACCAGGAAGCGGTTCACCTCGGCGATCTCGCCATTTTTACCGGTGACGAAGGACAGCCGTGACGACTCCCCATCCAGGTGCCAATTGGCGTGAGCAGGCAGGCCGACGGCCATGAACAGGGGCAGCAGCAGTGAGGGCAGCAGACGGGACGGCTTGAACATGTGAAATCCTGTTACACAAGGCCGTCAACCTTAACCGCCCGGTTTCACGGCAGCAAGCGGCAGCCTACCCGTGCGCCCTGCCAGGCCGCCTCGTGGCGCCGGCCCAAACCCTCGGCGCTGACCCGGCGGCCAGCGCTGTCTTCCTCAAGCAGGCCCAGCGGCAGCCACTGCTGGACGTAACCCCGGCAGTAAGCCTGGTCGAAGCCCATGACGAAGCGGCACGAACAGTATTCCTTGGCCGAATAGGCCGAGAGGATGCCGGGGAAGTCAGCCAATGCCTGGCGTTCGTGCCAGGCCCAGGCGAGCAGGGCCACTACCAGTAGCAGGGCAATCCGCTTCATGCGCCCTCCCCGGCCAACGCGGCCAGCACGCGCTTGAGCAGCTCGTTGTGGCTGTAGCTACCGTCGCGATCATCCGCGTAGCGCACGATCACCAGCTTCTGCGCCGGCAGCACATACAGGGCCTGGCCCCAGTGGCCGAGGGCCGCGAAGGTATCCGCCGGTGCGTCGGGCCAGGGCAAGGGTTGGCCGGGCAGCGGCCGGTTGAGCCACCAGTGGCCGCCCGGGTTGGCCTCACCGGGTATCGGCTCGGCTTGCGCGAACAGGGTGCGGTTGAAGGTTACCCAGTCGGCGGGCAATACCTGGCGCTTGCCCCAACGCCCATCGCGCTGCATCAACAGGCCGATGCGGGCCAGGTCGCGCGCGCTCAGGTACAGGTAGGAGGAGCCGACCAAGGTGCCGGCGTCATCGCGCTCCCAGACCGCGCCGTCGATACCCAGCGGGGTGAACAGCGCCTGCCAGGGATAGTCATCGTACTGGCCGGCGTCGAGCATGCCATGCAAGGTGGCGGCCAGCAGGTTGCTGTCACCGCTGGAGTAGGCAAAGCGCTGGCCGGGCGCGCTGGCGGCGGGCATGGCTGCGGTGTAGGCCGCCATGTCGGCGTGGCCACGGGTGTAGAGCATGGCCACCACCGATGACTTGAGCGGTGCGTATTCGTAGTCCTCCTGCCAGGCCAGGCCGCTGGCCCAGTGCAGCAGGTCGCGCAGGCGCAGGTCGGGGTGTTGCTGCAAGGGTGGGTAATAGCGGGCAGCAGGTTCATCGAGTTTGAAGCGGCCTTCGCCGTAGGCCACGCCCAGCAACGTGGCCAGCACGCTCTTGCTCACCGACCAGGTCAGGTGCGGGGTGTCGGCGCGGGTCGGGGTGGTGTAGCGCTCATGAATGATGCGGCCATCGCGAATGATCAGCAGGGCGTCGGAGCGGATGCCGCTGCGCTCGGGGGTGCGCGGCGCGAAGGCGTAGGTGTCGACGGCTTGCCAGTCGATGGCGGTTTTGTCGACCGGCCAGTCCAAGGTGGGCCAGTCCTCGGCCCAGGCAGGGCCAACAACAATGGCCAAGGCCAGCAGTATTGCCTTCATTGTGATTGCCTTCAGCTGCTCTTCGACCCATCGCGGGGCAAGCCCGCTCCCACGATATGCACTGCCCCCCCCAAAGATTGGATTGGCATTGAACCTTCCGTGGGAGCGGGCTTGCCCCGCGATGGCCTTGCAAATGAAGCAAGCTTTTCAGGCTTTCATGACAATCCTGCGGCAGTCCAGGCCTTGCCCAGTCGCTTTTCCCGGGCAGCACTGGCCAGCGCCAGCAACCCCTGGTCCCGCTGCCACAACTGCGCCCAATGTTCGGGTCCGGCCTTCAAGGCCTTGTCGATCTCCCCACGCAGGCTGTGAAACTGGGCAAACAAACCGCCCAGCAACAGATGCCCGGCAACGCTGTCGGCACATTGCCGGCTGCCCTCGGCACAACCGGCCAGCAGGCTGACCAGGCGCAAACGCAGGTCCTGCGGCCAGCCACACTCCTGTGCCACGCCATGCAGCCAGGCCACCAGCGCGGCAAGCACATAGAGGTCTTCGAGGGAGCGGAAGGGTTTGACGTAGGCATCCCAGCCGTCGCCGGCCAGCAATTCGCACGCGGCGTCCTTGAGCAGCAGCCGTCCATGACCCACCTCGGGCATCAACGGCAGGGTCGGCAAGGCTTCCAAAGCCACCCCCGGCTCACCCGGGTAGACCACCGCCAGCTGCAACCGCACCGCCTCACCGGGCAGTTCGCTGCGCGCCGCCACCAGCAGCCATTCGGCATCCAGCCCGGCGGTGACGAAATCCTTGCTGCCGGTCAGTCGCAGGCCCTCCAGGCGAGTGTGCATGTCGGCCGGGCGCACGCTGCGCCGCTCGGTGGCGCACAAGGCGCCGAGGCTGGCCGGGGCACTGGGCCAGAGCACACGCAAGGCGGCCTGGTAGCCGACCAGGAACGCCAGCCCCGGCGTGGCCATGGCCCGCCCGCCGAGCACCGCCAGCTCGAACGGGCTGACGGCCCCGAGGCCCTCGAGCAATGCCGCGTAGGTTTCGCCAAGGGTGGCCGCCAGCGGATGACGCAGCGGGTCGTTGAGTCGTTGCAACCAGGCCATCGGACGCTCCTTGAAGAGGGCTTGTGGGTGGGTGTCACGCAAGCATCACCAAAGGTTCACGGGGGTGACACCACCCCTACCTAGGCTGACTTTGCACAACAAAGCCGACCGGCCGCAACCCTTTGGCTGGCTTATGGAGACTCTCAATGACTCGGATCGCTCGCTCTGGCGACAACAGCCCTGAACGCCGTCTGCAAGCCGAACGCCTGGTTGGCGAGGCGGCCCTGCAGGAAGCACAGGCCCTGCGCTACAAGGTGTTCAGCGCCGAATTCAAGGCCAAGCTCAAAGGCGCCGAGCAAGGCCTGGACATGGACGACTACGACATCCATTGCCGCCACATCGGCGTGCGTGACCTGGCCACCGGTAAGCTTGTGGCCACCACCCGCCTGCTCGACCACCAGGCCGCCAGCAGCCTGGGGCGCTTCTACAGCGAAGAAGAGTTCCGCCTGCACGGCCTGCTGCAACTGCAAGGCCCGATCCTTGAACTGGGCCGCACCTGCGTCGATGCCGACTACCGCAACGGCGGCACCATCGCCGTGCTCTGGGGCGAGCTGGCAGAGGTGCTCAACGAAGGCCGCTACAGCTACCTGATGGGCTGCGCCAGCATCCCCATGCAGGATGGCGGCGTGCAGGCCCATGCGATCATGCAGCGCCTGCGCGAGCGCTACCTGTGCACCGAGCACCTGCGCGCCGAACCGAAGAACCCGCTGCCCAACCTGGATATCCCCGGCAACGTCATCACCGAGATGCCGCCGCTGCTCAAGGCCTACATGCGCCTGGGCGCGAAGATCTGCGGCGAGCCATGCTGGGACGAAGATTTCCAGGTCGCCGACGTATTCATCCTGCTCAAGCGCGACGACCTCTGCCCGCGCTATGCCCGCCACTTCAAGGCGGCAGTCTGATGCCGCGCCTGCGGGCCTGCGCCCGCCTGCTGCGGTTGTTCATGGTCCTGGCGCTGGGCCTGGCCATGGCCAGCCTGATCGCCGTGGGCGAACGCCTGGGGCTCAAGGCATCGCTCGAACGCCGCCAACGCTGGACGCGCCTGTTCATGCAGCGCCTGGTCGGCGCCCTGCCCTTCGAGGTGCGGGTGGTCGGCAGCTTGCCGCAACAGCCGATGCTGTGGGTCAGCAACCACGTTTCCTGGACCGATATCCCACTGCTGGGCATGCTCACCCCGCTGTCGTTCCTGTCCAAGGCCGAAGTGCGCCACTGGCCGGTAGCCGGCTGGCTGGCCGAGAAGGCCGGCACCCTGTTCATCCGCCGTGGCGGTGGCGACGGCCAGCGCCTGCGCGAACAGATCAGCGGCCAGCTGCTGCAACAGCAACCGCTGCTGATCTTCCCCGAAGGCACCACCACCGATGGCCGCAGCCTGCGGACCTTCCATGGCCGCCTGCTGGCCGGTGCCATCGACCACGGCACCCCCTTGCAGCCGGTGGCGATCCAGTACCTGCGCGGTGGCGAGCCGGACCCGATCGCCCCCTTCATTGGCGAGGACGACTTGGTGTCGCACCTGATGCGCCTGTTCGGCCAGGACCGTGGCGAAGTAGTCATCCACTTGCTGGCACCGGTCACCAGCGCCGACAAGGAACGCGCCGCGCTGGCCTTCCAGGCCCAGCAGGCGATTCAACTGGCGCTGTTCGGCGCCGAGCCGGTAGAAGCGGCGCCGCGACGCCAGGCGCGTGCAGCTTGAGGTTCAGGCGCGCACGTAGCGCTGGCGCAACAGGTCGCTGAAGGCATCCACCAGCAGCACCAGCACCAGCATGGCGATGATCACCGTGCTGGCCTGGGCCTCCTGGAACAGGCTCAGGGTGGTGTAGAGCATCTGCCCCAGGCCGCCTGCGCCGACAAAGCCCAGCACGCTGGCCATGCGGATGTTGTTCTCCCAGCGGTACAGGCTGTACGCCAGCAACTGCGGCCACAGGTTGGGCAAGGTACCGAAGCAGAACGCCGCCACCTGGCTGCCGCCCTGCAGGCGGATCGCCGCCGCCGGTTCAGGCGGCGCATTTTCCAGCGCTTCGGCGAACAGGCGGCCGAGCACCCCAGCAGTGTGCAACGCCAAGGCCAGGGTCCCGGCATTGGGCCCGAGCCCTGCGGCCAGCACGGTCAGCGCTGCCCAGACCAGTTCAGGGATGGCCCGCAGCGCATTGAGCAGCAGCCGCGTCGCCCCCTGCAAGGGCCAACCGAAGCGGCCTGCGGCCGGCAGTGCCAGCAGCAGGCCGAGGACCATCGCCAGCAAGGTGCCCAGCCCGGACATGGCCAAAGTTTCCAACGCGCCCCAGCCCACCGCGCGCAGATGCCCGGCGGACAGGTCCGGGTACAGGAAGCGCCCGGCGTACTCGCCCATCTGCGCCAGCCCGCCATTACCGACCACCGCCTGCATGTCCAGCTCAAGGTAGGCGAACGAGGCCAGCACCGCGGTAACGATCGCCAGCAGCACCAGCAGGTTGATCGCCCGGTTCATGCCAACCTCCCGCGCAGCAGGCGGCTGAGGATATCGGCGAGCGTCACCAGCGCCAGGAACGCCAGCAGCATGCTCGCCACCTCGGCACCGGCGAACATGCGCATCGACAAATCGATCTGCTGCCCCAGGCCGCCGGCGCCGACGAAGCCCATCACCACCGAGGCCCGCACCGCGCACTCCCAGCGGTACACGGTGTACGACACCACTTCGGCCGCCGCGTTGGGCAGGATGCCGTAGCAGAAGGCCGCCAGCCGCCCGCTGCCGGCTTGCATCAAGGCGTGGGCCGGGCGCTGGTCGACCGACTCGAAGATTTCCGCATAGACCTTGCCGAGCATGCCGCTGTAGGTGATGGCGATGGCCAGCACCCCGGCGGTCGGCCCCAGGCCCACGGCGCGCACGAACAACAGCGCCCAGACGATCTCCGGCACGCTGCGCAGAAACACCAGAAGCCCCCGCACCGGCAGGCGCAGGGTGCGCGACCAGCCACCTGCCCTGCCGCCCCGGGACGCCGCACGCAGCGACAGCGCACGGCTTGCCAGCAGGCTGGCCGGCAGCGCCAGCAGCAGCGCCAGGGTCATCCCGGCGGTAGCCACGGCCAAGGTCTGCAAGGTCGCCTGCCACAGCAGGCCGAGGAATTCGCGGTCATGGGCCGGCGGCCAGAAGCCGGCGACGAAGCTGGCCATCTGCTGACGGTTTTCTGCCTGCAGCAACACACCGGGGTTCAATTCGCTCAACTGCAACCCCGGCCACAGCAAAGCCAGGCACAGCAGCGTCACCAGCAGGCGCGGCAACGCCGCTGGATCGCGGGCGTCCGTATTCAGCATCGCGGGATCTGCACGGTCAGGGTCGGGCCTGGGGCAACAGGTGACCCAAGCTGTTCGTTGGCATAGAGCGCATCGAGCAGGCCTTGGGTCACCGCCGTGGCCGGGCAGTCGAAGGCCACCTGGCCCTCGCGGATACCGACCACGCGCGGGAAGTGCGCCAATGCCAGCTCCACGGCATGCAGGCTGGCCACCAGCGTCACGCCCTGGGCCACGGCGTGGCGGTTGAGCAGTGCCAGGCTGTGATCAGCCAGCACCGGGTCCATCGCCGACACCGGCTCGTCGGCCAGCAGTACCTGCGGCTGCTGATACAGCGCCCGGGCGATACCGACCCGCTGCAACTGGCCACCGGACAACTGACCGCACTGCACGAAAAGCTTGTCCGCCAGGCCGAGCTCGGCCAGCACCTGGCGCACGCCAGGCACATCGCTCGGGTGCAGCAGGTTGAGCAGGCCACGCAAGGTGCTCCACTGCCCCAGGCGCCCGGCCAGTACCGCCGTCACCACCCGCTGGCGGGGCGGCAGCGGCGGCGCCTGGTGCACCAGCGCCACACGCGCACGCAGGCGCTGGCGGGCGCCCGCAGACAGTGCCCAGGGTTGCGTTTGCAGCAGTTCCAGGCGCCCGCCGCTGGGTTGCACAGCCGTGGCCATCAAGTGCAGCAGGCTGGATTTGCCGGCTCCGGACGGGCCGATGATCGCTACCCGCTCGCCGGTTTCGATACGCAGGTCGACTGCGTGCAGGGCCTGGACCTGGCCATGGCGCAGGCCGGCCCCTTGCAGACGGATACTCACTTGAGCAGGCCGGCCTCACGCGCGGCTTGCTCGGTGCCCTGGTAGTTCTCGGGCTTGGTCTCGATGAAGCGGCTGGCGGCCTGTAGGTCGAGGATCACCTTCTGCTCAGGCTTGGCCGGGTCGAGAGCGAGGAAGGCCTGCTTGATCTTTTCCTTGAGCGCCGGGTCCATGTTGCCGCGCACGGTCCAGTTGTAGTCGTAGTAGGTCGGGGTGGTGGCGAACACTTTCACCTTGCTGGTATCGACCTTGCCGGCATCGACCAGCTTCTGCCACACGCTCGCATTGAGCACGCCACCATCGACCTTGCCGGCCGCCACCCAGGCCACGGTGGCGTCGTGGGCACCGGAGTAGGCAACGCGGCTGAAGTAGTCCTCCGGCTTGATGTTGTCTTCTTTCAACATGAAGTAGCGCGGCATCAGGCTGCCGGAGGTGGACGAGATCGAGCCGAAGGCGAAGGTCTTGCCCTTGAGGTCCTTGAGGCTCTTCACCTCGGGGTTGGCGGTGATGAACTTGCTGGTGAACTGGGCGTCCTGCTCACGCTGCACCAGCGGCGTGGCGGTCGGATCCTTGAGGTGCACCTGGACGAAGGTGAAGCCCCCCAGCCAGGCCAGGTCCAGGCGGTTGCTGGCCAGCGACTCGACCACCGCCGGGTAGTCGGCGACCGGGACGAACTTGACCTCCATCCCCAGCTGCTTCTCGAGGTATTCGCCCAGCGGCTTGAACTTGCGCAGCAGTTCGGTCGGCGCTTCATCGGGGATGGCGCTGACCCGCAGTACATCGGCGGCCTGGGCGGCGACGGCGCAGCAGGACAGCACGAGGCCGGCAGCGAGTGCCAGAGGGCGTTTGAGCATGGGGGTTCTCCGGTTCAATAGCGGGGAAGGTGCGGCGATGGCCGACGCAGTGGAATTATAAGAGCCGCTGGCGCAAAGGCCAGCTTTGCTACAATCGCGCCACTATTTGTGCAGAGGTGCGTATGAGCGAGCCGATTCGTCTGACCCAGTACAGCCACGGCGCCGGTTGTGGCTGCAAGATCTCCCCCAAGGTGCTGGACGTGATCCTCGCCGAGAGCGGCACCCAGGCCCTGGACCCGAAGCTGTGGGTCGGCAACGCCTCGCGCGACGACGCCGCCGTGTACGCCCTGGACGACGAGCGCGGCGTGGTCTCGACCACCGACTTCTTCATGCCCATCGTCGACGACCCCTACGACTTCGGCCGCATCGCCGCCACCAACGCCATCAGCGACATCTACGCCATGGGCGGCGACCCGCTGATGGCCATCGCCATCCTCGGCTGGCCGGTCAATGTGCTGCCGCCGGAGGTGGCCCGCGAGGTGATCCGTGGCGGCCGCGCCGTGTGCGCCGAAGCCGGCATCCCGTTGGCCGGCGGCCACTCTATCGACGCCCCCGAGCCGATCTTCGGCCTGGCCGTCACCGGTGTGGTGAGCAAGCGTCACCTCAAGCGCAACGACACCGCCAGCGTCGGTTGCCGCCTGTACCTGACCAAGCCGCTGGGCATCGGCATCCTCACCACGGCCGAGAAGAAAGCCAAGCTGCGTGACCAGGACCGTGGCCTGGCCCGCGACTGGATGTGCACCCTCAACACCCCGGGCAGCCGCTTCGGCAAGCTCGACGGCGTCAAGGCCATGACCGACGTCACCGGCTTCGGCCTGCTCGGCCACCTGGTCGAAGTCGCCGAAGGCAGCCAGCTCACCGCACGCCTGCAGTTCACGGCCGTGCCACGCCTGCCCAGCGTCGACCACTACCTGGCCGAAGGCTGCATCCCCGGCGGCACGCTGCGCAATTACGAAAGCTATGGGCACAAGATCGGCGCCCTGACCGACGATCAGAAACACCTGTTGTGCGACCCGCAAACCAGCGGTGGCCTGCTGGTGGCGGTCAGCCCTGAAGGCGAAGCCGAGTTCCTGGCCGTGGCCGCCGAGCTGAACCTCGCACTGGCACCGATCGGTGAGCTGGTGGAGCGACAGAGCCACGCAGTCGAGGTGATTTGATGCGCCCCGACTGCACCGACCTGAAACAGCTGTTCCTCGACGACGTGCCGATGATGGACATGCGCGCCCCGGTCGAATTCAACAAGGGCGCCTTCCCCGGCGTGGTCAATCTGCCGCTGATGACCGACCAGGAGCGGCAGAAGGTCGGCACCTGCTACAAGCAGCAAGGCCAGGCCGCCGCCATCACCCTTGGCCACCAGTTGGTCAACGGCGCGGTGAAGGCGCAACGTCTGGAAGCCTGGGCGGCGTTTGCCCAGGCCCACCCCGACGGCTACCTGTATTGCTTCCGTGGCGGCCTGCGCTCGCAGATCGTCCAGGGCTGGCTCAAGGAAGCCGGCATCCAGTACCCCAAGGTGGTCGGTGGCTACAAAGCCATGCGCACCCTGCTGCTGGAAACCACCCAGCAGGCGGTCGAACAGTGCGACTTCGTGCTGCTGGGCGGCCTCACCGGCACCGGCAAGACCGACGTGCTGCACCAGCTGGACAACGTGCTGGACCTTGAAGGCCATGCCAACCACCGTGGTTCGAGCTTCGGCAAGCGCGCCACCGCGCAACCGGCGCAGATCGACTTCGAGAACGCACTGGCAATCGACGTGTTGAAGAAACGCGACCGCGGCATCGGCCAGTTCGTGCTGGAAGACGAAGGCCGCATCGTGGGCAGCTGCACGGTGCCACTGGAGCTCTACCAAGGCATGCAGCACTACCCGCTGGTGTGGCTGGAGGACAGTTTCGACAGCCGCGTGGCGCGTATCCTGCGCGATTACGTGACCAACCTGTGCGCCGAGTTTGTTGCGGTGCACGGTGAGGAAGACGGCCGCCGGCTGTACGCCGAGCGCCTGAGCCAGAGCATGGCCAATATCCACAAACGCCTGGGCGGCGAGCGTTTTCAGCGGTTGTCCGCGCTGCTTGGCCAGGCCCTCGACGAGCAGTTGCGCAGCGGTGATGTAAGCCTGCACCGGGGCTGGATCGAAGGGTTGCTCAAGGAATACTACGACCCGATGTACGCCTACCAGCGCGACGCCAAGGCCGAGCGGATCGAGTTTGCCGGGGATGCGCGGGAGGTGCGCGAGTATCTCAAGGCTCGGGCCCGGCGCACCTCGCGTATCAACTGAATCGCGGGGCAAGCCCGCTCCCACGCCACCCGTGCTAGGTGTCGTGGGAGCGGGCTTGCCCCGCGAAGGCTGCGGACATCAGTGGTTGTAGAGTTTGAACTGTCGATCGATCCAGATCACATGAAACACCCGGCCACTGCGATAGCCGACCATCGCCACCAGGTCATAGGCCCTGAACGCCAACAGTCGAACATCCTCGGTAAGGAATGAGGGCAGTGCAGCCTTGATGCTGCCATGGGCGATGGTCTCGGTTCCGTAGCCGTGTCGGTGCAACTGCCGGATGTCCCGCCAGGTGCGCTGGCTGATCTGGCGCAGCCTCTGCAGCATCTTGGCGCGCTCCAGTTGCTGGCAATCCTCAATGCACCATCCCGGTTGCAGGTATTCCAATGAAAAAACCGGGGGCTTCAACTCGGAGTCATCCGCATCGGTAGCGACTTGCCGCGCTTTGATCTGGGCGCTGTGTGCGTCTCGTTCCTTGATCCGCTTGCGTGCCATGGTTCAGTTCACCAAGTGATTCCTGAAATACCGCTCCATTTCGTGCCGAGGTATTTCCCGGCTGAATGCGCCCTCCCGATAGTTGTCCCGCCAAGGGTCTTCCTCGTGGGTCAACTGGCGAAGCTTCCAGGCGGAATACTGGCCATACACTTCGAACACCTCTGCGATCAGCCGCGACTGCTCGCGGGAGAACATCGTAGGTTCGAACAGAGCCGGTGCGGGGATGGGGTTGGAACCATGCTGGCTGAAACAGCGGTACAACTCAGGCACTACCGGGCCGTGCATCCAGGCTTCGATACGGTCCTCGAAAAGTGGCTTGCCCAGCAACGCCAGGCTGAAGCCCTGGGCGTAATAGACCAGCTTCTGCAGCTTGAGATTGGAGATTTCGCCGGCCTCACCTTCCAGCGTGAGGAAGTGGTTGGCGACATCGATGCTGTGAGGCATGACACCCTCCCATAGGTAATGAACCATCCCGGCAGGGCAATCGTTGCCCTGCCGGAGCTGTACAAAAATACAGCTCGAAGCGCATTGATGAAACCCTCAGGAAAGCCTGTGACAACACCAATCTGTAAGCTGATGTGCATCACTGCCCCGGGCTGAGCACCCTCTCCAGCTCCGCCGCGCGGTCCTTGCTCATGCCCATCACGCACATCGCCCCTTCGATGTGATAGAGGCTGCCGTCGCTCAGCTTGCCGTGGAAGGCGCAGTTGCCGTCGCGGTACTTGATCCAGCTGCGCTGCACCTCGCGCAGGTCCTTCTGTTGCTGGCCCTCGAGCTTGGCCATCAATTGCTTGTAGACACGGTTCAGGCGCTCATCCTGCAGTTTGGTCTCGGCCTGGATGCAGGCGCCTATCGCCACGGTGCTGGAAGCCTTGTCCATGCACTGGGTGTAGCTGGACGAGTAGTCTTCGGCCTGGGCCGCAGTGATGGCCAGCAGGGTGCTGCCGGCAAGCAGATAACGCTTGAACATGGGTAGTCCTTTCACGGGTGGTCGGCGCACAGCCTAGCACTCGGCCAATGCCGGGGCCGTACACAAAGTCTGAAGTTGCCTGCGCAGCCAACGGTGCCCGGCATCCCCCTCGCGGCGCGAATGCCAGGCCTGGCAGAAAGTGAATGGCGCGATGGCCAGCGGTGGCGGGAACTGGCGCAAGGCAGGGTCCAGGCGGGCGCCCACCAGGCTGCGGCGGGCCACCGTGAGCACCAGATCGGTACCGGCGAGCAGCCCCTGGGCGGCCCCCCAGTGCGGCAGGCTCAGGGCGATGCGGCGGCGCGCACCGAGCACGCCAAGGGCCAGGTCTATTTCGTTGTCGATCCCCGGGCGCACCGCTACCAGCACATGGGGGCGGGCCAGCCACTGGGCAAAGTCCAGCCCGCCACGCGGCGGGAGCGTGCCACGGTCAGCCAGGCAGACGAACGATTCCTCGAACAGCACTTGCTCGCAGACCTCGGCCGGCAACTCGGGAAACACCCCCAACGCCAGGTCGGTCTCGCCATCGATCAGTTGCCCGAGCATCGCCTCGCGGCTGCCCTGCGACACCACCAGGTCGATGCCCGGCGCCTGCTCGCGCAACAGCCGCATCAGCACCGGCAGCACCACCCGCGCGCCGTAATCCGACATCGCCAGGCGGAAAGTGCGGCGCGCCCGGCCCGGCTCGAAACCGGGGCTGCCGAGCAGGCCATCGAGCTGTTGCAGCGCCTGCTGCAAAGGCTCGCGCAGGGCTTCTGCGCGGGCGCTCAGTTGCAACCCACCGCCCCGGCGGACCAGCAACGGGTCGGCGAAAATCTCGCGCAGCTGGGCCAGCGCGTGGCTGACCGCCGGCTGGCTGCGGTGCAGGCGCAGAGCCGCCCGCGAAACATGCCGCTCGCTGAGCAGGGCATGCAGGGTGAGCAACAGGTTGAGGTCGATGCGGCGCAAATCATCCATGGAACGAATACAGCCTTTGCGTAATTCGAATTTCCATCATTCAAGTGCATATCACAGACTGATACCAGTGTTTCGCACAGGAGTAGACACCATGCCCAACAGCCTTTTTGCCGCCCTGCCTTTGCTGATCGCCCTGCTCGCCGGCGCCGCCGTACCCTTCCAGGCGGGCAGCAATGCCGCCCTTGGGCGCTTGCTGGGGCATCCGTTGTGGGCGGCGGGGGTGTCGTTGCTGGTCAGCCTGCTGATGCTGGTACCCGCCCTGCTGCTGATGCGTGCGCCGCTGCCGCAGGTGCAGAACCTCGCCCAGGCGCCGTGGTGGACGTGGTTCGGCGGGGTCGCCGGGGTGCTTTACATCACCGCTGCGCTGGTGCTGACACCACGCCTTGGCGCTGCCGGCTTCATCGTTTGCGTGGTGGCCGGGCAAGTGCTGTCGTCGCTGTTGATCGACCAATTCGGCCTGATGGGGCTGCCGGAGCGGCCAGTCAACCTGCTGCGCCTGGCGGGGGTGGGGATGATCGTGGTGGGGATGCTGGTGGTGCAGTGGGGGACGGTGCGTTGAATCGCCGATGCGACTTGCCCCGCGATGGCTTCAAAAGGCCTGCGGTTGCTCCGGCGGCATGATCACCTTGTGCGGTTCGAATTGCAGCTCAGGCATCTGCGTGGCGTAGCAGAACGTTGCCCCAAGCGCCGCCATCAACGCCACATCCAGCCAGCGCCAGCCCGGCACATCCGCTGCAGATTTCGCCTTCCAGCACCACCACGCCTGCCCCAGGGTAAATACCAGGATGGCCAACAACCACAGGTAGAACCCAGCGCCAAAACCGCTGAGGTCGTGGAAGGCATAGCTCTGGTTATCCGGCAGGCGCTCGACCGAAATGCTGCTGGCCGCCAGGTACAGCGCCAGCAGGCCGCAGCCCAGCGCCAGCCGCCGGAACCGGCGATGGGCAAGTACCGCCAAAGCCAACAAGGGGTTGGCAAACCACTGGTACAGCCCGAAGGGGATGCCCCACGGCCCATACAGCAGCATCTGCAACGCCGGCAAATGCCGCCCGGCACCGGTCAAGGCACCGTCGAACGCCAGGCTCAGCAGGTACAGGGCCAGGCTTGTGGTCAGGTATAAGGCGGGCAAGAAAGGCACCTGGTAGCAGCGGTAGGAAGTGCGACCTTAACCCAGCCCCCGCTGTCATTCCAAACCCGGTGCAGGTTCCATCGCCGCGGCCGATGGGCTGATCCGTACGCCCAGGCTCGGCATGTTGGTCGCCACAACGATCATCGCCACCAGCACCGCGATCAGTAGCCCATCGAACCAACGCCAGGCCGGCATGCCCTGCGCCGAGCGCGCCTTGCGGCACCACCAGCCCTGCCCCAGGCAGAACAGCAGAATCGCCAGGGCCCAGAGATAGTACCCGGCGCCAAAGCCGGTCAGTGGCAGGAAGTCGTAGCTACGGTTGTCCGGCAGCCGCTCGATGCCCAGGCAACTGAGCGCAAGGCCCAGGGCGATCACTCCTGCGCCCAGCGCCACCCGGCGAAAACGCCGACGGGCGAGTATCGCCAGCCCCAGCAGCGGGTTGGCAAACCACTGGTAGAGCCCGAAGGCAATGCCCCAGGGGCCCATGATCAGGATCTGCAAGGCCGGCATATGCCCATCGACACCCATCAGCAGGCCGTCGAAACACAGGCTCAGCAGGAACAGCACGAGCGTGAAACTCACATAGAAAGCAGGCAACCGCAGGCTCCATCCATCATTCAAAGGCGCTGCCGAAGGTCAGGCGACAGGCGGCTCGAGCAGCAACCCGTAAAGCCCCGAGTCAGACAGCTCGCCGGCCACGCACCAGCGCGCGCGCAGCGTGCCTTCGAGCACGAAGCCCTGGCGCTCCAGGGTACGTGCCGAGCCCAGGTTGCGCGGGTCGATTTCCGCCTCCAGGCGGCGCAGGTGCAGGGTGTGGGCCAGGTAGTCGATGAAGCAGGTCAGGGCTTCGTCCATGTAGCCGCGGCCCTGGACGGACTTGGCCAGGCAGTAGCCGATCTCGCCCCGGCGCGAGCCCTCTTCGAGGTTGAACAGCTGGACCATGCCGATCAGTTCGTCGTTGTCGCGGCGGTACATGCCCAGTTTGAGCAACTGGCCGGCGGCATAGGCTTCACGGTCGGCGGCCAGGGCGCTTTCGGCCTCGGCCAGGGTTTGCCACGGGGCGTGGTACCAGTAACGCATCACTTCGGGGTCGGCCATGATGGTCAGCCATTGCTGGGCATCGCCATGGCGCATGGGGCGCAGCTGCAGGCGTGGGCTTTGCAGGCTCAGGTCGCTGGGGAAACTGCGGGGGTCGGGCACGCCGGGACTCCTGTCCGGTGGTGGGGAGATGACAGTCTAGCGACAGTGTCAGGGTCTGGCATCCGGGAAAACAAGCGGGCAGCGGACATAGACCAGTTATTCCTGTGAGGGTACCGCTGCCCGCCTTGGTGCATGTCTCAAGGCAGTAGCAGCATCAGTCACCTCAGTAGGCTCTGATGTTTATCTGCCAGGCCATCTTGTAGGACCAGAGCCGCACAGGATGCCGCTGTTTCTGAGCCGGCCATCGGAGCCATCCTGCATCCTCGCCGCTGCCATTGCCTTAGGGTCTTACTCTTTTCAACCCAGAGAAGTGAACCCATGGCTTATCTCAGCTACTTGTCCATCAACGGCGACCGTCAGGGCCTGATTTCCGCAGGCTGCTCCACCGAGGCCTCGATAGGCAATCGTTGCCAGGCTGGGCACACCGACGAGGTGCTGGTGCTGTCGGTCGCCCATCAGCTGATCGGTGACGACAGCCAGCGTGCCCTGCACCAACCGGTGCTGATCACCAAATTCGTCGACAAGGCGACTCCGCTACTGGCCCAGGCTCTGGACAGCGGCGAACACCTTGAATGCAACCTCAACTTCTACCGCAACAACCCCGCCGGGCTTCTGGAACGCTACTTCACCCTCAAGCTCGGTGGCGCGGTGCTGGTGGAGCAGCGCGTGGACATGCCCCACAGCATGCTGCAAAGCGACCAGGAGGCTCAGGAACACCTGGCAATCCGTTACCGCGATATCAGCTGGATCCACCACACCGGCAGCACCTCGGCCCATGTCGCCTGGCGAGACCTCACATGAGCGCTCGTCAAGATAACTATCCGCTGGGGCCCGACTATTGGGACGTCAACCAAGCCGCTACGCGCCTGACTGCGTTCGCCTGCACGGTCAGCGCACGGCATTTGAGCCATGGCATGGAACGGATGCAGTTCAACCGGGAGATCGCATACTTTTCCAAACGCATCATGGACGATGTAGCCACACAGCGACTGACTCCAGAAGAGGGCTTGAAGGCCCTGAAAGCAGAACAAGCAAGCTTGCTTAATCAAGCTCAAAAGCTTGCCCTGCCAATCGCTGGCCTTGTGGGAGGAATAAGTCAAGTCGCTACAGGTGCTGGCGCCTGCGTGAAACGCCGAATGTTATGTACATTCTTTGGAGCCCCGCTGCTCGCCCATGGCGCTAACAATCTATATGAAAACGGAAACCAAATTGGCGCACAGCGAAGCGATGTTGTGGGCCCCGTTCGCAGAGGATATCAACAGGCAGCCAAGAAGTTTGGCTATAGCGAACGAGATGGAAACCTACTTTATTACACTGTCGATCTGGGGCTCTCTGGATACGGGGTGTTTTTTCGAAAAGAGCTAAAACCTGGAGCCTGGCGCTTATTTGAATACCACAACATTGACAAAATGCGAGGTTTCCGAATGATGGGGAAACCCACCTTATTATTAGAAGGAGCTGTCAGCGCGGCAACGCTGTACCAATGGATCAAAGAGTATTCTCGCAAATGATTTTTGCGCTTACTCTTTTTGTCGCATCAGACATATGCGCCTCAGTCATCTTGAGGCGCTTCGCTGTTCAAAACCCTCACTCACTAGCCGCCGCTATCACAAGCTACATCTACAACACAGCAACCGCAGGACTTTATTTACACTTGATCGAGCACAAAAGCTTTTTGATTTTCATAGACTTTGAGGAAACCTACATGAATTTCCAAGGCTTGATTTTCTTTTCATCAATATTCATGGTTCTCTTCCACTGCTGGGCGTTTTCAGGAAGTGCTAAAAAATAGCCCATCACTTGCTGAGACCTACCATAAGCGCCGCAGCGGCGAACCACCGCTCCTAGGACAAGGCATGTCCGACATATTATCCAGTGTCAGCCTCCGGTATGGATGCAGACAGCAGAATTCGACGTGCTACGTGATTATAGAAAATCCTGCCGACATGTCCAGCGTGTCCCCGGCCTCAACACTTTATCAGGCAGTAACTTACCGTCAGCAAACATGCCCCTAGGGTGTTGGCCCAAAATGATAGTTGCAGACAACGCTTTAAAAAAATCGGAACAGTCCGATAATCGTATTCACTCAACCAGCCATGACGAATACCAAATTTTGGCCAGACCACACCAACACTTACGCCCGCGACAATCACCACACGCGAGCGGAGTGTCAATGTACCCCATAGTTTCCGATCATCTTCCAAACCACGACTATTCTTGAATGCCTCGCACAGAGCAGAAAAATGCTGCGTACCTGCAACCAGCCACGTCGCGAACATTCCGACTATGATAATTAGCGTGGGCACCAACAATAGAATCAACTTTGCAGCAACAGGCCAATTGGCGGGATCAGTCATAGATGACTCCATGAATGAACTCTCCCAACGCCTCGCCTCCAGCGCCCCCCCCTGAACTACCAGCTAAGGATCCAGCACCAACAACGGCGACACCACAAATAGCTCTGCCATGGGGAGTGAAACGACAGACCGCCTTGATTGCATAGCCTCCCAAGGTTGCTCCTAAAGATCCACCCAATAAACCACCGGTGAAACTGCCTGTCTCAGTGAACCGAATCCGTTTGCACTCTTCGGTCTCCCCCGCCCGGCACGCCTCGTAGATCTTCATGTACGACGAAGTCGCCCCCACCCCCACCGCCACATGCCCGCCGTACTTCAGGTACTTGGTCATCTTCGCCACTTCATCCAGGTGCGTCGCATACCCAGGGATCGCCCCCGGCGCGCCGGCCTTCGACCAGTGATGCACCAGGCTCTTGGTCGAGATCCCCAGCCCCCGACGCAGGTCCTCGTGCTGCCCCAGGTTCAGGTACTTGCCGAGAAACGCGCTGCGCAACTGTGCGTTCAGCTGGCCATACAGCGCCTTGCGCTCGGCGAAGAACTGCGGGCTGTTCAGGTGCCGGTGCGCAACGAACTCGCGCTGGTGCAAACGCTCGATGCCTTTGAGCGTGTCTTCCACCTGCCCCAGCACTCGCGACAGCATGTCCTTGCCCACCCCCATCGACTGGCTCGCGCCGTTGAGCACACCGGCGATCTCGGCCATGTGTCGCATCATGAAGTCGGCTTCTTCGGTGCTGAGCTGCGCCAGCGACGCCCGGGCACTGCGGGCCGCWGCCATCARTTCGGCTTCTTCGCGAGTGCAGGCGTAGCTGTGCTCGGRGGCGCCAAGCACGAATAGCTCGCCCGCCTTGAAGCCCTGGTCRAARGTGGGGTTGAGSCGACGCACCAGCGACAGCGGCAGGTTGCCCGGCWGCGCGGCCAGCTGTTGCAGCACCTGCTCGCCGGTCATGCTGCGCGGCACGATRTAGAAACCGGGTTGCAGCCCTGMAGGGGTCGCCATGGCGRCTTGTGGGGTGRRTGTGGCGCGTTCAGCAGCCACCGGTGAAGTGACAGGCGCCTTGGCCGGGGCGGCCTGGGAGGATGCGATCAGGCGGTTGCTGCCCAGCGGGCAGCCACAGCGCACGCGGGCGCCGTCGACGACGGTGGGTACGCCATCCTGGAGGAAGCGCTGTTCGCCGTCGATGAGGGTGCCCACCTGTCCGCACTTCGGGCAGGCGGTGGTCTGGTCGCCTTCGAGCAGCCAGGCGCGGCCATTCACGTTACCCGCTGCGCGGTCTCCGATGCAGGTGGCACCGGTGGTGGTGCGGTCGCCCACCAGGCCCTGCCCCTTGCCGAGAATCACGATGCGATAGGTCATGGGCGGTCACCTGCGGCGATGCCCTTGATAGGGTTGCGGGTCATGCGGCCTTTCCTTTGTACGCAGAAAGCGCCGAACGCTAGCAGCTTGAGGACGCCTCCGACGGCGTCAGAAGCAGATCAAGAAACGTCCTACAGCAACAGCAGAACACTCACTCGAACATGCCTTGTCCTTAACAAAAAAACTCCGCAAGAACGTATTCATATCTGTCAGAAGCTTTGGCCCACCTTTCGCCCCATTCGCAATCGAGGCGGCACAGCGAAAGCGAGCTTACCCCGCAATGGGTTACCATACCGCCCTCACCCCAATGCCCCCAGCCGCCCATCCAACGGATCTTCCATGCGTCTGTTTCACACCTCCGACTGGCACCTTGGCCAGAGCCTGCATGGCCAGGAACGCGACTTCGAACACGCCTGCTTCCTCGACTGGCTGCTCGGCCAACTGCACCTGCGCCAGCCCGATGCGCTGCTGATCGCCGGCGATATCTTCGACACCGTCAATCCGCCGGTCAAAGCCCAGGAACGCCTCTACGACTTCATCGTCCAGGCCCATGAGCAACAGCCCAAGCTGGATATCGTGATGATCGCCGGCAACCACGACTCCGGCTCGCGCATCGAGCTGCCGGCGCCGCTGATGCGCCGCCTGCGCACCCATGCCCTGGGCCGGGTGCACTGGCTGGACGAAGGCCAGCTGGACGCCGAACGCCTGCTGATCCCGCTGACCAACGGCCGCGGCAAGGTGGCAGCCTGGTGCCTGGCCCTGCCCTTCCTGCGCCCGGCCGAAGTCACAGGCCCGGCACTGGGGGACGACTACCTGCAAGGCATCACCCAGGTGCACGAGCAACTGATCGCGGCAGCGCAGAAAAAGCGCAAGAAGGACCAGGCGCTGGTCGCCATCAGCCATGCGCACATGGCCGGCGGCAGCATCTCGGAAGACTCCGAACGCAGCCTGATCATCGGCAATGCCGAAGCCCTGCCGGCGCGGCTGTTCGACAAGGCCATCGGCTACGTTGCCCTTGGCCACCTGCACAAGCCGCAGAAGGTCAACCGCGAGAACCGCATCCGCTACAGCGGCGCGCCGATCCCGCTGTCGTTCGCCGAGATCAACTACCCGCACCAGGTGCTGGAAGTGGAGCTCGACGGCAGCGAACTGGTCAGCGTCGAGCCGCGCCTAGTCCCGCGCGCGGTGGCCTTGCAGCGGGTCGGCCCGGCCCCGCTGGGCGAGCTGCTGGTGCAGCTCGGCGAACTGCCAGTGATCGACCTGCTCGAAGACCCCAACCGCCAACCATGGCTCGAAGTGCGGGTAGTGCTGGACGAACCGCAGCCCGACCTGCGCCAGCAGATCGAGGGAGCCCTGCAGGGCAAGGCGGTGCGCCTGGTGCGCATCAGCGCCGAGTACGCAGGCGCCGGCCGCCAGGAAGATGACGAACTCGCCTTCGTTGAACTGGCGCAGATGACCCCGCAGGACCTGTTCGGCCGCGCCTGGCAACAGGCCTACGGCAACCCCGCCGACGAGCAGGCCCTGGCCGATTTTGCCGAGCTGCTGCAGGACGTCCTGCACGAAGAGGAGCAGCCATGAAGATTCTTGCCATCCGCCTGAAGAACCTCGCCTCGCTGGCCGGGCCGATCGACATCGATTTCACCGCCGAGCCCCTGGCCAGCGCCGGCCTGTTCGCCATCACCGGGCCTACCGGCGCCGGCAAGAGCACCCTGCTCGATGCCCTGTGCCTGGCCTTGTTCGGCACTGTGCCACGGCTGAACGACATTGCCCGGGAAGCCAAGGTGCCCGACGCCGACGGCGACATCCCCACCTCGGACCCGCGCAACCTGTTGCGCCGCGGCACCGGCAGCGGTTTTGCCGAGGTCGATTTCGTCGGCATCGACGGCGGCCGCTACCGCGCGCGCTGGGAAGCCAACCGCGCCCGCGAGAAAGCCAACGGCAAGCTGCAGAACAGCCGCCAGAGCCTGTACGACCTGGACAGCGAACAGCTGCTTGGCAGTGGCAAGAACGAATACAAGCAACTGATCGAAGCGCGCCTGGGGCTGAACTTCGAACAGTTCACCCGCGCGGTGATGCTGGCCCAAAGTGAATTCGGCGCCTTCCTCAAGGCCGACGACAAAGAGCGCAGCGAACTGCTGGAAAAGCTCACCAACACCGCGATCTACACCCGCCTTGGCCAGCGCGCCTTCAGCAAGGCACGGGAAACCGGCGAACGCCACAACGACCTGAAGAAACAGGCCGAGCACCTGCTGCCGATGGCAAGCGACGCCCGCGCCCTGCTCGACCAGCAACTGGAACAGGCCCAGCAGCAGTTCAAGGCCGACCAGGCCCGCCAGCGCCAACTGGAACAGCAGCGCATCTGGTTCGACGAACAACGCCAGCTGCAAGCCCAGCACGGCGAAGCCCAAACAGCGTTGCACGCCGCCGAGCACAGCTGGCAACAACTGGCCGAACAGCGCCTCGACCTGCAGCGCCTGGAACGCCTTGCACCGCAGCGTCACCAGTTCCATCGCCAGCAGGATCTGGCCGGGCAATTGGCGCCGCTGGCCGTGGCGATTGCCGAACAGCAGCGCCAGCAAGGCGAACTGCACACCCGCACCAGTGAACTGGAGCAGGCACTGGAGTCGGCGCGCCAGGCCCTGGCCCTGCATCAAGCCCAACACAGCGATAACGCCCCGCGACTGCGCCAGGCATTCGCCGCTCAGGGCGACCTGGCCCGCCTCGACAAAGAGCTGGGCGAACAACGCTCAGGCTGTCAGCAGGCCGCGCAGGAAGTCAGCGACGCCGAGCAACACCTGCAGCAGTTGGCCGAAAACCAGCTGCGCAGCCAGCAGCAACTGGCGCAGATCGATGCGGCGCTGGCCGACAGTGAACACCTGGGTAGCCTGGCCAACGCCTGGCAGGCCTATCTGCCGCAATTGAAGCAAGTGATGCTGATCGGCGGCCGGCTGGCCAAAGGCCGCGAGGAGTTGCCCAGCCTGCAGGCCCAGGTGAGCCAGGCCAATGCCCAACTGCAAGCCCAGCGCGACAGCTTCGAGATGCTGTTCCACGAAGCCGGGGCCGAACCCCATGCGCTGGCCGAGCAGATCGACCTGCTCGGCGGCATGCTCCAGGACAACCGCAAGCAGCAGCGCGCCGTCGAGGAGCTTGCCCGCCTGTATGGCCGTGAGCTGGAACTGCGCCAGGCGATCGACGCCCTGCGTGATCGCCAGCAACAGGCCATGCAGCAGCGCCAGCAACTGATCGGCGCGGGCACCGCAGCCAAGGCCGAGCTGGAAAGCGCCGAACAGGCATTGACGCTGACCCGCCAGTTGCTCGAACGCCAGCGCCTGGCGCGCAACACCAGCGTCGAAGAACTGCGCGCGCAGCTGCGCGATGGCGAGCCGTGCCCGGTATGCGGCAGCGCCGAGCACCCGTTCCACCAGCCAGAGGCCTTGTTGCACAGCCTGGGCCGCCACGACCAGGCCGAAGAGGAAGCAGCGCAGAAACAAGTCGAACAGCTCAATGCCAGGCTGGTGGAGCTGCGTACCGAGTTGGGCGTGGTCAACGCCCAGCTGAAGGATTATCAGCAGCAACAGCTCAAGCTGGGCGAACAGCTGCAGCCGCTACTCGAGCAGGTTCAGGCTCATGCACTGTGGCCGGCGCTCGCGCCCCAGGACGACAAGGCTCGCAGCGCCTGGCTCGACGGCCAGTTGCGCCGCCTGGGCGAGGAGATCGACCGCGACGAGAAACGCCAGGCCGCCCTGCTCGCCTTGCAAAAGGACGCCGCTCGCCTCAACCAGCAGTTGCAGGCGGCCAGCGAGGCCCAGCAACAGGCCCAGCGCCACCTCGACCAGCAACACCAGGCCCTGGCCGCCGACCAGCAGCAGCTGGAGCAGGGCCTGAACGACCTGGCCAGCGTGCTGCCCCAGGACATTCTCCAGGCCCTGCGCGACGACCCGGCCCAGGCCTTCCTTGGCCTCGACCAGCAGATTGCCCTGCGCCGCCAGCAACTCGACCAGCGCAAGGACGAACAGGAAGAACAACAGGCGCGCCAGCAACAGCTGGACAAGCTTCGCGACCAGCATCAGGCCCGGCAGCACAATCAGCAGCAACTGCTGCAGAAAATCGCCGCACTGGACGAGCAGCGCCAGCAGGCCCAGGCCACCCTCGGCGAGCTGCTCGGTGAGCAGCCCAGCGCCGAAGCCTGGCAGCAGCATATGGACGCGCAGCTGGAACAGGCGCGCGCCGCCGACGCCGACACTGCCCAGCAATTGCAGGCATTGCGTACCCAGGGCGTGCAACTGGCCGCTGAACTCAACGCCAACAACCAGCGCCAGCAGGCCCTGGAAAACGAGCACCAGCAGTTGCAGGGCGCAATCGACCAATGGCGCAGCAGCCACCCCGAACTGGACGACGCCGGCCTCGACCGCCTGCTGGCCATCGACGACGCCCAGCTCGGTGAGCTGCGCCAACACCTGCAGGCGGCGGAAAAGGCCATCGAGCAAGGCCGGGTACTGTTGCAGGAACGCGAGCAGCGCCTGCAGCAACACGCTGCCCAAGCCCATGGCGAACTGCCGGCCGAAGCACTGGAGCAGAGCCTCGCCGAGCTGCAGCAGCAGTTGGTCGCCCAGGAGCAGCAATGCGCTGAGCTGCGCGCCCAACAGGCCGACGATCAACGCCGCCAGCAGGCACACCAGGCCTTGGCCGAACAGATCGACCAGGCCTATCAGCAGTGGCAACGCTGGGCACGCCTGAACGCCTTGATCGGCTCCGCCTCGGGCGATGTGTTCCGCAAGATCGCCCAGGGCTACAACCTCGACCTGTTGCTGCACCACGCCAACAGCCAGCTACGCCAGCTGGCCCGGCGCTATCGCCTCAAGCGCGGCGGCAGTGCCCTGGGCCTGCTGGTGCTGGACACCGAGATGGGTGACGAACTGCGTTCGGTGCATTCGCTGTCGGGCGGCGAAACCTTCCTGGTCTCGCTGGCACTGGCCCTGGGCCTGGCCTCGATGGCGTCCAGCACCTTGCGCATCGAATCGCTGTTCATCGACGAAGGCTTCGGCAGCCTCGACCCTGAATCGCTGCAACTGGCCATGGATGCCCTCGACGGCCTGCAGGCCCAGGGCCGCAAGGTGGCGGTGATCTCCCACGTACAGGAAATGCACGAGCGCATCCCGGTGCAGATCCAGGTGCGCCGCCAGGGGAACGGCCTGAGCGATGTCGAGGTGAGCGGGTGATTCTCTACTCGTTCCGCCGCTGCCCTTGGGCCATGCGCGCGCGCCTGGCCCTGCGCTATGCGCAGTGCCCGGTGGCGATCGTCGAAGTGGCGATGAAAAACAAACCGCCCGAGCTGCTGGCCCTGTCGCCCAAAGGCACGGTGCCGGTGCTCGATACCGGGGATGGGGTGCTGGAAGAGAGCCTGGATATCATGCGCTGGGCCCTTGCCCGGCATGACCCAGAGGACTGGCGCCTGCTGGCCGACCCGGCAGCAGCGCAACGGGCCGATGCACTGATCGCCCGCAACGACAGCACGTTCAAGGCCCAGGTGAACCTGTACAAATATGCCGAGCGCTACCCCGAGCATTCCCAGGAACATTACCGGCAACAGGCCGAAGCATGGCTCGTGGAACTGGAAAGCCTGCTCGAAGGCAGGCCATACCTGCTGGCCGATCACCCGAGCCTGGCCGATGCCGCCTTGCTGCCCTTGATGCGCCAGTTTGCCGGGGTCGAACCGCAGTGGTTCGCCGAGGCGGCTTATCCGCGGGTGCGGAGCTGGTTGCAGGGCTGGCTGGAATCGGACCTGTTCAAGGCCATCATGGCCAGGTGAGGCATCTCAAAGCGCCAGGATCGGCGCCGACATCAACAACAGCACTACCGCCGTGATACGCCACATCATGCTCTGCCCCTTGGAGAGTCAAAAATTTAGCGTCAAATTAAATCACATGGCGTTGTGCTATTACCAATGGCTTTACACACTCAATTGGAGTGCTTGCTCAGGGCAGCGTGGAAGTGCGCGCTCTGTTGCAGGTATTTGTCGGTGTAGCTGTGGGTAGTAGACGGCTTGCTACTGTGCTCGGCTTGGGCGTGCGCTGGGAGCACGACCGAGGCGGAGATGGCGGAAGCGGCGATGAGCGAGAAGAGATTGAAGTTCATGTGGGCTGACCTCGACTTCGGTGGTTTGACGTTGGCCCGTCGGGGCCTTGGGTCAAAACTTACGCCGATGCAGCCGCTGGCTGAAATTCATTGGGGCAGTAGCGAATATCACGGCAATCGATAATTGCCTCGCCCTGCACTCTGCCTGTGGGCGCGGCGGTGCGCCGCTGCGATTTACCCGCGAAGATGACACCTTGGTGCCTGGCACGGGCTATGCCCGTGTTCGCGGGTAAACCCGCTCCCACAGGAATCGCGCAGCTGTTTGAATGGCGAGCAAGACAGTTGCCCCCACAAGCAAGGCGCATCACTCGAGGAACTTGAGGTCCGACGGCGCCGGCTGGTCGAACTTCTGCACGGTCTGGCCCAGGGTGCCCTTGCGCGGATCACGTTGCATCACCACGATCTGGTTGCTCTTCTGGTTGGCCACCAGCAGGAAGTCGCCACTGGGATCGAGGGTGAACTCCCGGGGATGATCGCCCTCCACCGAACGGCGCTGCAGCAGGGTCAACTGACCGTCGTCCTTGCCCACCGCATACACCACGATCTCGTTGGCCGTGCCACGGTTGCTGACATAGAGGAAACGGTCATCCGCCGACAGATGCAGCCCGCCGGCGGCCTTGGCGGCGGGGTCCTTGAGGTCGGTCAGCGGCAAGCGTTGGCGCTCGCTGAGCGCGCCATCCTGCACATCGAAGACCACCACCTCGGCGCTCATTTCCAGGGTCAGGTAGGCGTGCTTGCCCTTGGCGTCGAACAGCAGATGACGTGGTCCGCTACCCGGCGGCAGCTCGACCGAGGCCGGGATTGCCGGGGTCAAGGGGTGCTCCGGACTGGCGCCGTCATAGCGATAGATGAACACCTTGTCCGCGCCCAGGTCGCAGGCGTACAGGTGGCGACCATCGGGCGACAGCACCAGCGAATGCACATGGGCACCGGCCTGGCGCTCGGGGTTGACCTTGCTCGGCGAATGCCGCGCCTGCTGCACCACCGCTTTGAGCTTGCCGTCCTTGGCCACCGGGATCACCACCAGGCTGCCGCCGGGGTCGGGGGCGACGGCGTAGTTGGCAACGAACAGGTAGCGCTGGTCATGGCTGAGGCTGGCGTGGGTCGGCTCGTCGCCCTGGCTGGGCACCTGGTTCAGCGGCTTGATTTCGCCCTTGGCGCTCAGCGAAAAGCTGCTGGCATGACCTTGCGCAGTCTCGTTGACCGCGAACAGCAGGCGCTGGTCGGCGGACAGCACCAGCCATGATGGGCTGACAGCCTTGACCACCTGCTGGGGCTTGGCATCGATGTGGCCGTTGCGCTCATCAAAACCGTAACGGTAGATGCCCTGGCTGGCGCCATCGGTGTAGCTGCCCACCAGCAAGGTGGCGGCGTGGGCATTGATTGCAAGGGTCATGAGACTAGCGGTCAGCAGGCTCGTCCAGGTCCGATTCATCGTCTTCTTCATCCGGGGCTCGGAAAGCACTCATACAGACTAGACGATGCTCGCCCTCGGCAGAGACCAGCTGCCAGTCGTCGCCCGCGCCGGTGGCGGCGGCGACTTGCTCGGGGGTGAAGGTCCAGCGGCGCAGCTGGCGGCCGTCCATGCACTCGATCACAAGGCCGGTTTCGTCGAAGGTGAAGTCGAAGGCGTGCAGGCTGTCGATCAGCAGCATGTCGCAGGCTGCGAGGGTGGTGGCGAGGGTCATGGGGATACCTAGGGAAAGAAGGCGGCCATTATATCCTCTGGAGCCACTGCACAGGCTGTCGACTTGCCCACCGTGGGAGCGGGCTTGCCCCGCGATGACGTCGGCCTGGGCATCATCTACGCCTGGTCGACCGCCATCGCGGGACAAGCCCGCTCCCACGCTCATTCGTCAGTGGGCGAAGATCGACCCGCCCTCCTTGCCCGCCAGCTTCTCCGGCTTGATCAGGAACCGCGCCAGCGCCGGCAGCAGCCACAGTGCGCCGAACATGTTCCACAACAGCATGAAGGTCAGCATCAGGCCCATGTCGGCCTGGAACTTGATGGCCGAGAAGATCCAGGTGCATACGCCGATGGCCAGGCACAGGCCAGTGAACAGCACCGCCTTGCCGGTGGAGCGCAGCGTCTGGTAGTAGGCCTCCTGCAGTGGCAGGCCTGCGCGCAGGAAGCTCTCCAGCCGGCTGTAGATGTAGATGCCGTAATCCACGCCGATCCCCACACCCAGCGCCACCACCGGCAGCGTGGCAACCTTCACGCCGATGCCCATGAACGCCATCAGCGCGTTGCCCAGCACCGAGGTGAGCACCAGCGGCAGCACGATGCACAGGGTGGCGGCAAAGGAGCGGAAGGTGATCATGCACATCACCGCCACGCACAGGTAGACCAGGATCAGGATGGTCAGCTCGGCCGACTTGATCACTTCGTTGGTCGCGGCCTCGATCCCGGCGTTACCCGCCGCCAGGAGGAACTGCAGGCCGTCCTTGTTGTGGCTGTCGGCAAAGGCCTTGGCCGCGGCGGTGACCCGCTCCAGGGTTTCGGCCTTGTGGTCGTTGAGGAACACCAGCACCGGTGCCAGCGAGCAATCGCCGTTGTACAGGCCGTCGGCACGGGCGATGGAGTTGTTGAGGATGCCCGGGTTGCGCGACAGGGTCTCCCACTTCAGGCTGCCTTCGTTCATGCCCTTGATGACCTGTTTGGACACGGTCACCAGGGAGATGGTCGATTGCACGCCCGGGGTGTTGTCCATGGTCCACATCAGTTCGTCGATGGGCGCCATGGTCGAGTGGATCGAGCAGCTCTCGGCCGGGGTCTTGACCATGATCACCAGCACGTCGGAACTGGTCGAGTAGTTGCTGATGATGAAGCTGTTGTCCTGGTTGTAGCGCGAGTCGGGGCGCAGCTCCGGCGCACCCTGGTCGAGGTCGCCGATCTTCAGGTTCTGGCTGTACCAGAGGCCGCCGGCGAAGGCCAGCAGTGCCAGCACGATGGACACCGGCGCCACCTTGGGGCTTGCGAAGTTGGCCAGCAGGCGCCAGAACGGGTGCTCGCGGGTAGCGTCCTTCTTGCTGCGCTCGATGGCCTTCTGGCTGATGCCGACATAGCTGATGGCCACGGGCAGCAGGATCAGGTTGGTGAACACGATCACCGCCACGCCGATCGAGGCGCCGATGGCCAGCTCGCGAATCACCCCGATATCGATGATCAGCAGGGTGATGAAGCCCACGGCGTCGGCCAGGATGGCGATCATCCCCGGCAGGAACAGCTGGCGGAAGGTACGCCGGGCCGCGGTCAGGGCATTGTCGGCGTCACTGGACTGCAAGGCGATGCCGTTGATCTTCTGCACGCCGTGGGAGATGCCGATGGCGAAGATCAGGAACGGCACGAGCATCGAATACGGATCGAGTCCGAAGCCCACCGCATGCATCAGCCCCAGCTGCCAGACCACCGCCACCAGGGTGGTGATCAGCACTGCGATGGTGCTGCGGATGCACCAGGTGAACCAGTACAGCAGCGCCCAGGTGATCACCAGCGCGATGCCGAAGAACATCGCCACCATCAGCAGGCCGTCGATCAGGTCGCCGACCTTCTTGGCGAAGCCGACGATGTGGATCTTGACGTTGGGGTTCTGCGCCTGGAACTTGTCGCGGATCTTTTCCTCCAGCTGATGGGAGAACTGCTGGTAGTCGAGCTTGACCTGTTTGCCTGGGTCCTGGGGGTCGGGGAAGCTCTCCAGCAACGGAATGTCGACGATGCTGGACTTGAAGTTGTTGGCCACCAGGCGCCCGACCTGGCCGGACTTGAGCACGTTGTCGCGCAGGGTGTCGAGGCTGCCCTGTGAGCCGTTGTAGGTGTTGGGGATCACCTCGCCGCCGGAGAAGCCCTCTTCGGTGACTTCGCTCCAGCGCACGCTGGGGCTCCACAACGACTTGAGACCGGCGCGGTCGACGCCGGGAATGTAGAACACCTCGTCATGGATCTGGCGCAGCGTCTCCATGTAGTCCTTGTCGAAGATGTCACCGTTGACCGCCTCCACCGAGATGCGCACGGTGTTGCCGAGGTTGGCCAGGTCGTTGCGGTGCTCCATCATCTGCTCGATGAAGGGGTGCTGCAGCGGGATCATCTTTTCGAAACTGGTGGACGGGCGGATCTGCGTGGCCTGCCAGAACAGGAACAGGCTCACCAGCACGCAGATGGCGATGACCATGGGGCGGTTGTTGAAGATCAGGCGTTCCAGCAGGGTGGCCTTGTCCTTGTGCTGCATGTCGAAGCTCTCCCGGCTGGTCATGGGCGTGCCTCCTGGGTGCCGTCGGCCGATGCCAGGTGCACACCGCCCTGCCCTACCAGCAGCAGGCCGCCGCCGGCAAGGCCGCTGACCCCGGCCAGGGCGACGCGGTCGGCGCGGTTGCGCACGCTGAAGGTCTGCCCGTCGTCATGGCTGCGCAGCACACTGCCGCCGTTGCCGACCAGCACCACGCTGCCGTCCTCGAGAAGCGTAGCGCTTGCCAGGCCGAATTCGAGCGGGCCACGCTCGGCCTTGAGCTCGATCGGCTGCCAGCTGTCACCGAAATCGGTGGATCGGAACAGGTTGCCGCGCAAGCCGTAAGCCAGCAGGGTGTTGGGCTGGGCAGTACCGATCACGCCAAAGAACGAGCCCTCATAGGGGCTTTCGACTTTCGACCAGCTCTGGCCGTTGTCGCTGGAGCGGAACATGCTGCCCTGCTCGCCGACGATGAACAGGCCGGCGTCCTTCACCAGGGTGATGGCGTTGAGGTGCAATTGGTCGGGGTTGTCCAGGCGCTCGCCGACGTCTTGCCAATGCTGGCCCCCGTCGAGGGTTTCGAGCACCGCGCCATAGGCGCCGACGGCAAAACCCTGTTGCGCGTCGAGCATGCGCACATCGAGCAGCGGGGCTTCGCGGGAACGGTCTTCGAACTGCTTGCTCCAGGTCGCGCCGCCGTCGCTGCTGGCGAGGATCTGCGCGTCATGGCCAACGGCCCAGCCGCGCTTGTCATCGAGGAAGAACACGGCGGTGAGCAGTTGCCGGGTGGGTACCCGGGCCTGGGTCCAGGTCTTGCCCTGGTCGTCGGAGAACAGGATATGGCCGCGATCGCCAACCACCACCAGGCGCTTGCCTGCGTGGGTGGCACCGATCAACAGGCTCTGGCTGGCCTTGGCCGACTCGACCGAGTATTCCTCGGCGGCGACCGCCGCATCGACGCTGCCCGCCCATGCCGCCAGTGCCAGCGCCAGCATCGCGCTGGCCGCCAATGGCCAGGCGCCGTGCCGGCCCCGTGCCGTGATCCGCTCTCTCATGACTGCCCCCTGTTGTGTTCTTGTGCTGGGTCAATCTATTGCCAGGTGCCGAGGAACCCTGTTCCAGAGCCCTGGAATAGCTTTGGGGCATCCTATCGGGGTAATCCGACAGAAAACAACGAGCGGGACGTTATGTTTTGTTAACCGGCAAAAACATCGCGGGGCAAGCCCGCTCCCACGCTGTCGGTGATCGGCGTGGGAGCGGGCTTGCCCCGCGATAGAGCAGAACCAGGATTACGCCAGGCTCTTGCTCACCACTTCATACACATCACTGGACAGCGCGCCCGAAGCGAGAATCCGCTCCAGCTCACCCTTCATCAGCGCCTGACGCTTATCGTCATACTTGCGCCAGCGGGTCAGCGGCGCCAGTTGGCGCGAAGCGATCTGCGGGTTCAGGGCATTGAGTTCGATCACCAGGTCCGCCAGGAAGCGATACCCCGAACCGTCGGCGGCATGGAAGTTGACCAGGTTCTGCCCGGCAAAAGCACCCACCAACGCGCGCACCTTGTTCGGGTTCTTCAGGGTGAAGGCCGGGTGCTGCATCAGCGCCTTGACCCGCGCCAGCCCGCCCGGCAAGGCACTTGCCGCCTGCACGCTGAACCACTGGTCCATGACCAGCGGGTTGTCCTTGAAGTGCTCGGCGAAGGTTTCCAGGGCCTTGGCCCGCTCGGCCTCGAACGGCGAGTTGACCAGCACCGCCAGGGCGGTGAGGCGCTCGGTCATGTTGTCGCACTGGTCGAACTGCTCCAAGGTCGCTTCCACAACCTGCGGCTTGCCGCTCAACATCAGGTACGACAGCGCAATGTTCTGCAGGCTGCGGCGCGCGAAGTGCTCGGCAGAGGCCACATAAGGGGTCTTGCGCGACACGTCGCGGTTGACCTGGTAACGGGCCCACAGGGCGTCGAACAACTGCTCGGCGATCTGCTTGCGGGCAAACTCACGGGCGGCGTGGATGGCGTCCACATCGGCCACCTGGCTGATCTCGGTGAGGTAGGCCTCGCCCGGCAGCGAGAGCATCTCGGCGACCATGGCAGGGTCCAGCGACTCGTTGCCAACCACAGTGCCCAGTGCGGTAATCAGGCGCTGATCTAGCGTGAGCGCTTGGCCACGCTGGTGCTGGCCGATCAGCTCCTGGAGCACCTGCACCGACAACTGCTGCCCCGCTTCCCAGCGGTTGAAGCCGTCGCTGTCGTGCTGCATCAGGAACATCAGTTGGTCGCGGTCGTAGGGGAAGCTCAGCTTGACCGGTGCGCTGAAGCCACGCAGCAGCGACGGCAGCGGCTGGCTGGCAATGCCTTCGAAGGTGAAGGTCTGCTCGGCTTCGGTCACCGACAGCACGCGGCTGGTGCCGGTGGCGGCGCTTTCGCCGGCCAGGCGCAGCGGCAGATCGTTGCCTTGCGCATCCAGCAGGCCCAGTGCCACCGGGATCACGAATGGCAGCTTGTCGACCTGCCCCGGGGTCGGCGGGCAGCTCTGGCGGAAGCTCAGGCTGTAGCGCTGCGCGGCGGCATCGTAAGCCTCGCTGACGTCCAGGCGCGGGGTGCCGGCCTGGCTGTACCAGCGCTTGAACTGGCTCAAGTCGACACCGTTGGCGTCTTCCATGGCCTTGATGAAGTCGTCGGTGGTCACCGCCTGGCCGTCATGGCGCTCGAAATACAGGTCGCTGCCCTTGCGGAAACCCTCGGCCCCCAGCAGGGTGTGGACCATGCCGACTACCTCGGCGCCCTTCTCGTACACCGTCAGGGTGTAGAAGTTGGAGATCTCGATGAAGCTGTCCGGGCGGATCGGGTGGGCCATGGGGCCGGCGTCTTCGGCGAACTGGTGGGTGCGCAGGTAGGCGACGTCCTCGATGCGCTTGACCGTGCGCGAGTTCATGTCGGCGCTGAACTCGGCATCGCGGTACACCGTGAAGCCTTCCTTGAGCGACAGCTGGAACCAGTCGCGGCAGGTCACGCGGTTGCCCGACCAGTTGTGGAAGTACTCGTGGGCGACCACGCCTTCGACGCGCTGGTGGGCGGCATCGGTGGCGGTCTCGGCACGGGCCAGCACACAGCTGGAGTTGAAGATGTTCAGGCCCTTGTTTTCCATGGCGCCCATGTTGAAGTCGTTGACCGCGACGATCATGAAGATGTCCAGGTCGTATTCACGGCCGTAGACCTCTTCGTCCCAGCGCATCGACTTCTTCAGACTGACCATGGCGTGGTCGCACTTGTCGAGGTTCTCTTCCTCGACATAGATGCGCAGGGTCACGTCACGGCCGGACTGGCGGGTGAACTCACTCTCGACACACCACAGGTCACCCGCCACCAGGGCGAACAGGTACGCCGGCTTCTTGAACGGGTCTTCCCAGGTGGCCCAGTGGCGGCCGTCTTCGGCCGGCCCGCTGCCAATCGGGTTGCCATTGGACAGCAGCACCGGGTAGCGATGCTGCTCGGCGATCACCGTGGTGGTGAACACGCTCATCACGTCCGGGCGGTCGAGGTAGTAGGTGATCTTGCGGAAGCCCTCGGCCTCGCACTGGGTGCAGAACATCTTGCCGGACTTGTACAGGCCTTCCAGCGCGGTGTTGCTTTCCGGGTGGATCTTCACGCTGGTGTCGAGGGTGAAGCGCTCGGTTTTCGGCTGCAGGCTCAGGCTGCTGTCGTCGAGCTGGTAGTCGCCCGCCTGCAGTTCCTGGTCATCCAGCGAAGCGCGCAGCAGCTCGAGCTGCTGGCCGTCGAGCACCAGCGGCGGCAGGCCGGCACCGCGCTCGGGGTTGCGGCGCATGACCAGTTGCGCGTGCACCAGCGTGTGGTCCTCGAACAGCTCGAAGGTCAGGTGCGTCTCATCGATCAGGTACTCGGGGGCCTGATAGTCCTTGAGGTAGATCACTTGCGGTTGTTCGGTACGCATGGTGACGATCCTTTACTGGAGCACGGCCAGTTGATAGGCCGTGTACTTGCGAATGTTGATCACGCCGGTGTCGAAGATCAGGTACTGGCCCTTGATGCCCAGCAGCGTGCCTTCCACGACCGGGTCCTTGTCGAGGTTGAAGCTGACGATCTTTTTCGGGTAAGCCTCGACCGGGTAGCGCATCTGCACCACCTCGGCGTCGGGCAGCGGCTGGATGGCCTGCAGGCCAAAGCGCTCCTGCAGCCCACGGATACCCTCGGCGCAGGCGTCGAAAATCTGTTCGCGGATAGCCACCAGGTCGAGCACCTCGGCATCGCCCTTGAGCAATGCACGCCAGTTGGTGCGGTCCGGCACCTGGCTGCGCAGGATATCTTCGACCAGCCCGGACTGTTGCCGGGTGGCCACGCGCATGATCGGCAACGCCTGGCTGGCGCCCTGGTCGAGCCAGCGGGTGGGCAGTTGTGTGGCACGGGTGATGCCGACCTTAATGCCCGACGAGTTGGCCAGGTAGACCACGTGGTCGGTCATGCAGAACTGCTCGCCCCACGACGGCTCGCGACAAGTGCCGGCGTCGTAGTGGCAGCGTTCCGGGGCCATGATGCACACGTCGCACTGGGCCAGCTTGGTCATGCAGGGATAGCAGTAACCCTGGCTGAAGCTGGTCTTGGTGCGCTTGCCACAGTGGGTGCAGTGGATGGCGCCGAGGTACTCCAGGCGGATCGACTGGCCGATCAGCGGGTTCACCGGCACCTGGGTGTCGTCCAGGCGGAAACTGTATTGAACGACCGGTGCTTCCAGACGCACCGCCATCTTGCTCAAGGAGCCACGAGCGAGTTCGATCAATGTACCGAGTCCGACTTGAACAGGATGTTGGCAATCGGCGCGGACTTCGACGCGCACTCTTGCGGGCCCATGTAGCCGGTGCGCTGGTCTTCGGGCAGGTTCTGGATTTCCCAGGCGATCACGGCCTGCAGCGACAGTTCCTTCTGCTCGGCGGTGAGCTTGCGGCCATCGGACCATTTGCCGATTTCGACGGCCGTTTTCAGGCTTTCGTAGATTTCGGGGGTGATGTTTTCGATCATTTGCGCAAAAGTGGACATGGTGTCTCCTCAGTCAGGCCGACAGTCTACGCCGCGCGAGCCATCCACCCAAGAGCCCGGTCAGGCAACCGATGAGCAACCCGCCCACGTGCGCGGCATTGGCGATCTGGCCGAAGCCGAGTTGGCCGACCACGCCGCTCAGGCACACCAGCAGCCAGATCAGCATCATCGCCAGCACGCCCCGGGGCAGGCTGAACTGCGGGTTGGGCGCAAGCTTCTGGTACAGCCAGACATGCCCGAGCAAGCCGTACAGCACACCGGACAGGCCGCCGAACAGGCTCGGCCCGCTGGTGAAGTGCTGGGCCAGGTTGGACACCAGGCTGAACAGCAGGGTCAAGCACAGCAGCATCCACGGGCCCTGGCGCAGTTCGATGCGCTTGCCCAGCTCCCAGTACCACATACCGTTCATCGCCAGGTGCAGTACGCCGAAGTGCAGCAGCATCGGCGACACCAGCCGCCACCACTGGCCTTCGCCGAGTGCCTGCAGAAGCGGAGTGAAATACAGGTACTCGCCCTGCACCTGGAACGGCAGGAAAGTGAACCAGGCGATGGTGGTCAGGTTGTCGCCCAGGCCGGTCAGGCCGGCGACCACCAGGCTCAGGAACAACACCGTGGCGGTCACCTTGCAGGCGATGGCCTGTTCCTTCAAGGAAGGGGCAGCCGGCAGGCTGCCTTGCTCAGGCTCCGGGACGGCTTGCAGATCGGCATTGCCGTCGGGGTAGCGCGTGTACAGCTCGCGAACATCCTCGGCAATCGCCGGCGGCACCCACAGCACCTGCTCCTCGCCCTCCTCGACCACCCGGTGCGGCACCTGCAGGCGCCGCAGCAGGGCGACGAAACCGCTGAGGTCGACCGCCAGCGGCAGGCGCAGCACTTCGATCACATTCATTGATTGGCCTGTGGGCGTTCGACGTCGACCCAGACGAACTTGTGCGGGTCGATGCGGGTTTCGTCATCCAGCCGGTAGGCGGCCAGCTTGCCGTACAGCACGGCACTGTAGTCGAGGCAGGCCAGGTTGCCGCGGATCGGCGCCGGACGGCCGCTGCGCCAGTAGTGGCCGACGAACAGCAGCGGTTCGTCCTCGGTGTAGCGCAACAGGGCGTTCTTCTGGTGATGGCTGAGCGGCGCGCGCGCCACCTCGTCGGGCAACGCGTCGGGCTGGAAGACGATATCGCCGTAGGTCTGCGGGTCTTCTTCCCAGAACTTGGTGCGGAAGAAGGCGCGGGTCAGGCCATCGCCGCCGGTCAGCGTCAGGCCGTCCGGCAGGCGCATGTCGGTGCCGCGCAGCAGGCGATTGCACACGGTAGAGGCGAAGCTGCCGGACACGGCCGAAGCCTGCACGAAGTGCTCGTCGATGCAGCCGTTGTGGTACTGCTGGCGCAGCGGTTCGATCAACTGCGGGTCCCAGCAGGCGTGCACCAGGCGGAAACGCCCGGCGTCGACGAACAGCGGCAGCTCGTAGAACCACTGGATGAAGTCGTGCCAGTCGCCGGGGTGCTGGGCGAACTGGGTGAGAGTCTCGTCGATCAGCCGGGCATGCCGTGGCGTGTGCTCGCGCACGTAGGCCTTGCCACTGCCCGGCAGGGCCGGCGTAACCCAGCCCAGGGCGTTGTATTCGTGGTTGCCCATGATGCAGAAGGCCTGGCCGGCCTCGACCATGTCGTGGACGATGTGCAGCGCTTCGCGAATGCGCGGGCCGCGGTCGACGATATCGCCGAGGAACAGCGCCTGGCGCCGTGGGTGCCGCCAGACACCGCCGATGCGTTTGTAACCGAGGGCGTCGAGCAGGCGCTCGAGGGTCAGCGCACAGCCGTGCACGTCACCGATGATGTCGAAACTGCGCGCCGGATCGAGCATCAGTCGTCCCTGCCCCCCAGGCGGCTGCCCCAGCCAAGCTTGGTGCGGCAGACCTCGTAGTAGTTGTGGTCCAGCGGATGGATCAGGCGCAGCTTCTGCGGCTTCTTGCTCACCGTGATGGTGTCGCCGGGGGCGCAGGTGAAGTGGTTCTGGCCATCACAGGAGACCTGCGGGTAGATCTGCAGGTCATTGGACACCACGATCTTCAGCTCGCTGTTGCCATCCACCACGATCGGCCGGCCCGACAGGGTGTGCGGGTACATCGGCACGATGACGATGGCGTCGAGCTTGGGGTGCATGATCGGCCCGCCGGCGGACAGCGCATACGCCGTGGAACCGGTGGGTGTGGCGACGATCAGGCCGTCGGCCTTCTGGCTGCAGACGAACTGGCCGTCGATGTAGATCTCGAACTCGATCATCCGCGTCGACTTGCCCGGGTGCAACACCACGTCGTTGAGCGCATCGCCCTGGCCGATGGCCTCGTGGTGGCGGCGCACTTCGGCCTGCAGCAGGAAGCGGTTCTCCACCAGATAATGGCCGTCGAGCACCTCGGCGACTTTCTGCTCCAGCTCATCGGGGCGGATGTCGGTGAGGAAACCCAGGTTGCCGCGGTTGATGCCTAGCACCGGGATGTTGTGCCGGGCCAGGGCGCGGGCGGCACCAAGCAGGCTGCCGTCGCCACCGACCACGATGACCAGGTCGCAGACCTCGCCCAGCAGCTTGCGGGTGGAGGTTTGCAGGCCGTGGCCGGGCAGCACTTCGGCGATGGTGTCCTCGAGGATCACGTGCAGGTGGCGCTCGAGGAGGAATTTTTTCAGTCGGCGAATGGTGTCGAGCACCTGGGAGCTGCCAAGGCGTCCGATGATACCGATATTGCGAAATTGCTCCATGGTGCTCCTGCAAGGCTCTGCGGCGGGGTGACTATGCCGGGATTATGGGCGAAAGCACCGGGCAGCGGCAAACCGGCTATGCTCGCGGGATGATGCCCTTCGCCGACCTCGCCTCCCTGCCCCGCCAGTTGCGCCACCCCGCGGTGCGCGACCTGGCCTGGGTGCTGCTCTCGCCCCCGCTGCTGCTGGGCGGCCCGTGCCCGCAGCGCCATCCGCTGGCCGGCAGTGCCTGGGCCGACGAACCGACGCGCCTGGCCAACTGGCTGCACGCACTGGATCGAGATCCCTCGCTGCTGCTCGAATGGCTGGCGCGCCTGAGCAGCCGCCGACTGGGCCTGTATTACGAATACCTGTGGCAGTTCGCCCTGCGCCAGGCCCCGGGCATCGAGCTGCTGGCGGCCAACCTGGCGATCCGCGACGGCGGCCACACCTTGGGCGAGCTCGACCTGCTGCTGCGCGACCGCGACGGCGACCACCACCTGGAGCTGGCGATCAAACTCTACCTGGGGCCACCCGGCGGCGATGGTCTGGACCCGTCGCACTGGCTCGGGCCCGGCTGCCACGACCGCCTCGGCCTGAAACTGGCACACCTGGCCGGGCACCAGTTGCCGATGGCGACCCAGCCTTGCAGTCGCGCTGCCTTGCAGACATTGGGGGTTGTCGATGTGACTTCACACCTGTGGCTCGCCGGCTATTTGTTCTATCCCTGGCCCGGTCACGCCGACGCTCCGAAGGACGCCAACCCCACGCACTTGCGTGGGCGCTGGTTGCATCGACGCGACTGGGCGCGGTATCAGGCCGAAAATCCTTCGGCACGCTGGCGGCCCCTGCCCCGACATGCCTGGCTGGCGCCGGCCAGGGTGGCGGCGGATGAGGACTGGACGCAAAGCCAGTTCGCAGAGTGGCTGGCGGAGCTTGATCTGCATGCGCCGGCGCAGTTGCTGGTCAGGCTGGAGCAGAATGCGAATGGAATTTGGCTGGAGGCCGAGCGGGTATTTCTGGTGGCTGACAGTTGGCCGCAGCTGCCCAGCCCTTGAAGTTGACGGGAGCGGCCCTTTCGCGGGTAAACCCGCTCCCACAGATTCCCGCAACGCCCATGCCTCGTTTGCGCCAGTGGGAGCGGGTTTACCCGCGAAAGGGTCGCAAGCGACAACACCTATTTCACCGACCTGGCGCAACGCTTGATTCGCCACACCGATTAGAGTTGATCCTGAGCGCCAGCAAGAGCGCCAATTGCAACCTGATGACGAGGATCCACCATGGTTTCATCCACCCCTGCCGCCCATTACTCGCGGCTGTCGATCGCCCTGCACTGGCTGATGCTGGTGCTGCTGGCCGCCGTCTACGCCTTCATCGAGCTGCGTGGCCTGTTCCCCAAGGGCAGCGCCGAACGCGATGTGATGAAGGATCTGCACTTCATGCTTGGCCTGAGCGTGTTCGTGCTGGTGTGGCTGCGCCTGGCCCTGCGCCTGTCGCGCCCCACCCCGCCGATCGTGCCCAAGCCACCGGCCTGGCAGACCGGGTTGTCGCACCTGGTGCACCTGCTGCTGTACCTGATGATGATCGGCCTGCCGCTGGCCGGCTGGGCGATCCTCAGCGCCGCCGAGAAACCGATCCCCTTCTATGGCCTGGAACTGCCGGCCATCGTCGCCCCGGCCCCGGACCTGGCCAAGTTCATCAAAGGCTGGCATGAGCGCATCGGCAGCTGGGGCTACTGGTTGATCGGCCTGCACGCCCTGGCCGGGCTGTATCACCACTACGTGCGCCGCGACAACACCCTGCTGCGCATGCTGCCCTACAAGTAACCGCGTCGCCCCTGCAGGCCGCCGGTGTGGAGGAAGACCAGACGGGTGCCGGGCGCGAAGCGTCCGGCCTCGACCTGGTCGCGCAAGGCCAGCAGCGCCTTGCCGGTGTACAACGCCTCCAGCGGCATGCCGGACTGCCGCTCGGTCGCCTCGATGAATGCCAGCAGCTCGGCATCGATCCGGGCAAAGCCCCCACGGCTCGCTTCATGCAGCGTGTATCCGTGCGGGCCCGCCAGGGCCGCGACGGTTTGCGGCACGCCATGATCCAGGGGCACGGCCAGGGCGCCATGCACTGCATGCTTGCCCTGCTCCGCCAGCACCAGCCCCGCCAGGGTGGTGCCGGTGCCGGCGGCCAGCCACCAGGCGTCGTAGTCCTGCCAACCCAGCACGTCCAGTTGCGCCCGGCACTGCTCGACGATCAGCGCGCAGCCTTGGGCACCGGCGGGGCCGCCGCCGCCTTCGGGGATGCAGTGCCAGCCCGGATAACGGGCCTGCCAGGGCTGCCAGAAACCCGCCTGGTGGCGGTCTCGGTAACCTGCGAAACCCAGCCAGTGCAACTGCATGCCCAGCGCCCGAAGGTCGCGCACGGTCGGCGTGTCCTGCTCATGGCCACGCAGCAGCCCCGCAGTGGCGAAGCCGAAGCGCTTGCCGGCAGCGGCCAGGGCATGCAGGTGGTTGGAGTGGTTGCCGCCCAGGCTGATCAGGCCCGGTGATCCGGCTTGCCGGGCTTCGAGCAAGTGGTGGCGCAGCTTGAACCATTTGTTGCCGCTGATCAGTGGGTCGATCAGGTCAAGGCGCAGGACGGCGGCCTCCAGAGCGGCTTGTTGGAGCCAGGGCAGGTCGAGGCGTTGCAGGGGGGCTTGGGGGAGGTCGAACTCGGGCATGGCGCGAGTCTATCAGTTGCCTGGACAAACGCATCGCGGGGCAAGCCCGCTCCCACGATACTTCGTGGGAGCGGGCTTGCCCCGCGATTGCGATGGATCAGAGCTCGGCAGCCAACCTCGAGCCCTGGTTGATCGCACGCTTGGCATCCAGCTCGGCAGCCACGTCGGCGCCACCGATCAGATGCACCGACTGCCCCGCTGCCAACAGCCCTTCGTGCAACTCGCGCAGCGGGTCTTGCCCTGCGCAGACGACGATGTTGTCCACCGCCAGCAACTGCGGCTCGCCTTCACCGACGCGCAGGTGCAGGCCAGCATCGTCCACGCTCAAGTACTCGACGCTGTTGAGCATCTGCACCTGCTTGTTCTTCAGCCCCGTGCGGTGGATCCAGCCGGTGGTCTTGCCCAGGCCGTCACCGACCTTGGTTTTCTTGCGCTGCAGCAGGTACACCTGGCGCGCCGGGGCATGCGGCTCGGGCTTGATACCGGCCACGCCGCCACGGGCCTGCAACTGGCCGTCGATGCCCCACTCCTTCCAGAACGCCTCGCGGTCCTGGCTGGTGGCCACACCCTGGTGCACCAGGTACTCGGACACATCGAAACCGATCCCCCCGGCGCCGATCACCGCCACCCGCTCACCCACCGGCTTGCGCTCCAGCAGCACGTCCAGGTAGCTGAGCACCTTGGCGTTGTCTATGCCGGGAATGGCCGGGGTGCGCGGCGCAATGCCGGTGGCCAGGATGACCTCATCGAAACCGCCCTCGACCAGCGCCGCCACATCGACGCGGGTATTGAGTCGCAGGTCGACGCCGGTGCTCTTCACCTTGTTGCGGAAATAGCGCAGGGTCTCGAAGAACTCCTCCTTGCCCGGCACACGCTTGGCCACATTGAACTGCCCGCCGATTTCGCTGGCGGCATCGAACAGGGTCACCTGGTGCCCACGCTCGGCAGCCACGGTGGCGGCAGCCAGGCCGGCAGGGCCGGCGCCGACCACGGCGATGCGCTTGACGTTGAGCACGGGCAGGTAATTGAGTTCGGTTTCGTGGCACGCACGCGGGTTGACCAGGCAACTGGTCAGCTTGCCGCCGAAAATGTGGTCCAGGCAGGCCTGGTTGCAGCCGATGCAGGTGTTGATCTCGTCGCTGCGGCCTTGCGCGGCCTTGTTGACGAAGTCCGGGTCGGCCAGGAACGGCCGAGCCATCGACACCATGTCGGCGTCGCCTTCGGCCAGCACGGCCTCGGCCACCTCAGGGGTGTTGATGCGGTTGGTGGTGATCAGCGGAATGCTCACCGCGCCGCGCAGCTTGGCGGTGACCTTGCTGAATGCCGCGCGCGGCACTTTGGTGGCGATGGTCGGGATGCGCGCCTCGTGCCAGCCGATACCGGTGTTGATCAGGGTAGCGCCGGCCTGCTCGATGGCCTTGGCCAGCACCACGATCTCTTCCCAGTTACTGCCGCCCTCGACCAGGTCGAGCATCGACAGGCGGAAGATGATGATGAAGTTCGGCCCGACCGCCTCGCGCACCCGGCTCACGATCTCCACCGCCAGGCGCATGCGGTTCTCGTAGCTGCCGCCCCAGCGGTCGCTGCGGTGGTTGGTGTGGGCCGCCAGGAACTGGTTGATGAAGTAGCCTTCCGAACCCATGATTTCGACGCCGTCGTAGCCGGCGCGCTGGGCCAGGCTTGCACAGGTGACGAAGTCGGCGATCTGCTTCTCGATGCCCTCCTCGTCCAGCTCCTTGGGCTTGAACGGGTTGATCGGTGCCTGGATGGCACTGGGCGCCACTAGCTTGGGGCTATAGGCATAGCGGCCGGTGTGAAGGATCTGCAGGCAGATCTTGCCACCGGCTGCATGCACGGCCTCGGTGACGACCCGGTGCTTGTCGGCCTCAGTCTCGGTGTTCAGCTTGGCCGCGCCGGAATACCCCCCGCCCTCTTCGTTGGGGGCGATGCCGCCGGTGACAATCAGGCCGACGCCACCGCGGGCACGCTCGGCGAAGTAGGCCGCCATGCGTTCGAAGCCGCCTGGGCGCTCTTCGAGCCCGGTGTGCATCGAGCCCATCAGCGTACGGTTGCGCAAGGTGGTGAAGCCCAGGTCGAGTGGGGCCAGCAGGTGCGGATAGGAGGTGTTAGCCATGGATAAGCTCCACAGGTGGCGTGATCACGGGATGCGGGAACCTCGAAGGCGGGTCCCGTCGTTTGTCTGTGGCCGACATTAAACAGGCGTTTGAATGCGCTCAATGATCGAAACTGACAACTTATTGATCCTGCTGCACAGCAGGCTTACCCTAACCTCCTCTTTCCCCACTGCGCTGAACCGCTCCATGCGAAAACTGCTAGCCGGCGCCCTGGCGCTGGTCATCATCGCCGGCCTTTGCGGCTATGGCTTCTGGACCCTGCAACGACCGGAAGGCCACTACCTGTCCGACCTGCGTATCGAGCTGGCGCTCAACCAGGGAGTGCCGGGCGAGCACGGCAACCTCCTGGGTGTGGAGCCGCTGCTGTACCCAGGCGACTACCAGAACCTTGCGCGCCTGCACCGCAAGCTGTCGGCGTACCTGCAACAGGCCCGCGACCAGGGCCTGGTGAATGCCCGTACCGTGGTGGTGCTGCCCGAGCATATCGGCACCTGGCTGTGGGCCCGTGGCGAGAAGAACGAGCTGTACCAGGCCACCCGCGACCGCGAGGCCTGGCAATGGCTGGAGTTGAGCAACCCGCTGCGCTACGGCCTGGCGATGCTGTCGGCCAGCGGCGACGACCGACGCAGCGATGCGCGCCTGCGCATGAAGGCCGCGCAGATGGCCGCCGATTACCAGCAGCTGTTCGGCGGCCTGGCGCGGGAATTCGGGGTCACCCTGGTGGCCGGCTCGATCGTGTTACCCGCCCCCTACGTGAAGAACGGCGTGCTGCATGCCGGCAGCGGCCCGCTGTTCAACAGCAGCCTGGTGTTCGCCGGTGACGGCAGCGTGCTGGGGCAACCGCAACTCCAGCGCTACCCGGACAGCGAAACCCGCCGCTACATCCACCATGGCCGCCAGCAGCCGCTGCAGGTGCTGCAGACGCCCGCCGGGCGCCTGGGCGTGCTGGTCGGCAGTGACAGCTGGTACCCGGACAACTACCGGCTGCTGGCCGGGCAGTCGGTGCAGTTGATCGCCAACCCAGTGTTTCTCAGCGGCAAGCAGCGCTGGCAACTACCCTGGCGCGGCAACCGTCACCAAGCCGCGGCGGCCGAACTGCCGTTGCAGCGTGGCGAGGTCAGCGAGCAGGAGGCCTGGCAACGGCTGACCCAGGCGGCCAGCGACGGCGCTACCAGCATGAGCGTGTTCTTGCGCGGACAGTTCTGGGAGCAGAGCGGTGGCGGCCAGGGCTTTGCCAGCGAAGCCGGCACCTTGTGGGCGGGCAGCGCCAGCCAGGGCGCCCGCCTGCTCAACCTGTGGCTGTAACGCCATGCCCCGTCAGCGCGTGCGCCTGGGCGAGTTGTCGGTAGGCTTCGTCCAGCCCCTGGCCGAAGCGCTCGGCCAGCTCGGCCACGATCCGCAGCCACTGCTGCTGCGTTATGGACTGGACAATCGGCGCCTGGCCGAACCCGGGGCACGCCTGTCGATCCCACGCTACATGCACCTGGGCCACGCCGCCATCGCCTTGAGCGCCGAGCCGGCCCTGGGTTTGCACATGGGCCAGCTCAGCCGCCTGGCCCAGGCCGGGTTGGCCGGCGTCACCGCCGCCCAGGCGCCGACCCTCGGCGAGGCCGCACGCACGCTGCTGCGCTTCGAACCGCTGTATGCCGCCAACTACCGTGGCCAGTCGAGCTTTCACCAAGACCCGCAAGGCGCCTGGCTGCGCTTCTACTCCATCAGCCCGTACAACGCCTACAACCGTTTCGTGGTCGACTCGCTGCTCGGCGGCTGGCTGGCGCAGTTGTCGAACCTGGCCGGCAAGCCGATTCAGGCCGAGCGGCTGGAGATCGAGTTCGAAGCGCCGGCTTATGCCGATCAATACCAGCGCCTGTGCAGCACCACCGTGCAGTTTGGCGCCCCGGCCAACCAGTTGCGCCTGGGCCAGGCCACCCTGGCCCTGGCCAACCCGCAACACTGCCCGAGTACCTGGCAGCACCTGTTGCAGCTGTGCGAAACGGAACTGGCCCAGCGCACCCGGGTACGCAGCCTGGGCGAACGCATCACCCACCTGCTGGGGCCGCTGCTCAATGGCGGCCGCGAACCGGATCTGGAGGAAGTGGCGCAGCACCTGCAGATGCCCACCTGGACCCTGCGGCGCAAACTCGCCGAAGAGGGCACGCGCTATCGCAACCTGCTCAACGACACACGCCGCGACCTGGCCGAGACCTATATCCGCGACACGGAGCTGGCCTTCGGCGAAATCGCCTATCTGCTGGGGTTTGCATCGGCCGAAGCCTTCCAGCGCGCATTCAAGCGCTGGACGGGCGTAACGCCGGGGGAGTATCGCCGCCATCAGCGGCAGGTAGGTTAGAGCTCGGTGGCGTCGTCTGCCGGCTCTGGCACATCCAGTTCATAAGCCTGGAATTCGAGCAATTCTTCCTGGTAGTCGTCCATCTGCCTGCTTCCTCGTTCTTCATTCATGGGATCACCGCCACCCTAATCGCAACGGATGACGGAACCATTACAGCCCCATGAACGGTAAACGTAGCAGGCCTGCGGGAAGTTAGCGACAGCTCACGGCGAAGCCGGTGCCGCTTCGCTCTGCGCAGGCTGTTGCTGGACCTGAATCGGGGCCGCTTCGACGGGCGGTGCAACCGGTTGCGAACCCTGGCTGTCGTCCACCACCGGGGCTGCTGGCGCTTCGTGAACGGGCACGGCGGGGGCCGGCTCAGGCGCGACAGGCGTGCTGGCCTGGGCTGCGGCAGGCACGACCACCGGGGTACTAGCCGCCAGAGGCGCCGCATCTGGCTGGGCGGGTGCCAGCGAAGTTGGCGCAGGCTCAGGCAGCCCCAAGGCCGGCGCTGGTTGCTCCACTTTCGGCGGCTCGGCAGGGATATCGGCCTTCTTCACCTTTTTCGGCTTCGGCAGGTAGCCCTCCACCAAGGCGAAATAACGCTCGTAGAACTGTGGCGCGGCCACTGTTTCGCTGGCGACCTTGACCATCGAGTCGTCGCTGGAGCCAATCGGCATCGACACCGAGCCCAGCACCCCGACCCCAAGGCTGGCTGAGGTATTGGATTTTTTCAGGGTGTAGCGGTCCTGCAGGGCGTTGGCGAACATGGTCGAACGCTGCTTGTCGCTCATGTCCGGCACGCAGGTGATGTTGAAGCTGATCTGCATGTGGTTTTCGGCGTTCTGCTGAAAACTCTTGTTGCCGGCCACCTGGTTGGCATCGCTGCTGGTGATGATGTAACCCTGGCTGAGCAGCGCACGCCGGGCAGCTTCGCAGGAGCCCGCTTCGCTGACCGGGAAACTGCGTGAGAAGGTGCCCGAGTCGTCGAAGCTCTCGTGCTCGTACACGGTAGCCTTCTTCGAGGAGCAACCGGATACGCCCGCCAGCACAAGGGCCAGCCCGAGCGCACCGTAGACGGATGATCTGGACATCGTGAATTCCGGGTAAATCGAACGGTTCCTATTGTGCAACACATCCACAAGCCACCGAAACCTTGAAAGGGCCGACATTGTGCAAGGTTCATGTAAAGGCGTGGATAACGCCGGCCGAAGCAACGGGAATCTTCTCGCGATCATTAGCGATTTCTCGCACAGCGGTAACAAAAACCTCCTAACCAGAAAGGGAAATTCCCTCGCTAGACTCATTCGCCCGTTCGAATGCCCAAGGAAATCGCTGATGAAGAATCTGCCGGTCCGCCTGAAACTGCTGCTTAGCCTCGCCCCACTGGTCTTGCTGGTGGCCCTGCTCGTCCTGACCGCAATCTTCGCCCTCGGCACCCTGACCCATCGGGCTGAACGCCTGGTCTCGGTCAACTACATTCTCGACAACCTCAACGACATCCGCGCTACACAGATGGCCTATGCACTGAGCGGTGAACATGCAGAGCTGGAAAACCTGCGCCAGGCCTACCGAAAGGTGAACAGGCTGATCGACGAGAACCTGACGCAGATGCCCTACCCCGAGGCGCAGGCCCATCTTGGTGCCACCCGCAAGATCATGGGCAACTACATGAACTACCTGCAGCACAGCCTCGAGACAGGTACCGAGACATTGGCCGGCCCCACGGGCAAACAGCTCACCACACAAGTGCTGGCGGCCATCGAGCACGTCAACCAGCTCATCACCCAGCAGAACCAGGTCAGTGCCACCGAGCTCGGGCAACGCACGCGCCTCATGCTCGCCGTGTTCTGCGGCACACTGCTGCTGGCCTGCCTGGTAGCCTTGTTGCTGATCCGGCAGATCTGCGCCCCCCTGCAACAGGCCCTGGACATGGCCCGGCGCATTGGCGAAGGCGACTTGAGCGCCAGCGACCTTGGCCCACGCCGCGATGAATTCGGCCAGCTGCTCCAGGCCCTTGAGCGCAGCAGCGCCAATCTGCGTGGCATCCTGCGCCGAATCGGCCAGGCCTGCGGGCAGCTTTCACAGGCCTCGGCGGCCTTGGCTTGCGTGATCGAACGCACCAGCAGCGGCGCCGCCAGCCAGCAGAGCGAAACGCGCCAGGTGGCGGCGGCCATGAGCCAGATGGCCTGCGCCGTGCAGGAGGTGGCGCACAACAGTTCGCTGGCCAGCGAGGCGACCCGTCAGGCCACTGACAAGGCCGAACTCAGCCAGCAGGTGGTGTGCGATACCCAGCGCCAGGTTGCCCAGCTGGCGAGTGACATCAGCAGCAGCAGCGAGGCTGTGCAACAGCTGTCCGCCTCTGCCGAGCAGATCAGCAGCATCATGACGGTTATCCGCTCGGTGGCCGAGCAGACCAACCTGCTGGCCCTGAACGCGGCCATCGAAGCCGCCCGCGCTGGCGAAGCCGGGCGCGGCTTCGCGGTTGTGGCCGACGAAGTGCGCGGTCTGGCCCTGCGTACCCAGCGCTCCACTGCCGAGATCGAAACACTGGTCACCCGCCTGCAGGACGGTGCCCGCCAGGCAGTGGAATGCCTGCAGGGAAACCGCCGCGCGGCCAGCACCACAGTCGAGCTTGCCAATCAGGCGAGCGAGGCCCTGCAGGTCATCACGACCAGCGTTGATGATATCCAAGGCATGAACCAGCAGATTGCAGCCAGTACGGAGCAGCAAAGCACGGCCGTGGTGACCATTCGCCGTAATGTGGAGCGGGTGCGCGATGTCGCCGGCCACTCACTCGATGCCAGCCGGCAAATCGAGGAGGCGTCAATCGAACTGGAACGGCTGGGCGGTGAGCTGAAAGGGTTGATCGGTAACTTCAGGCTCTGAAACAGGCAGCCTGCCAACCGCCAGAAATGAAAAAAGCGACCCGAAGGTCGCTTTTTTGTTGTTCCGAGCTGTTCAAGGGGCTCAGAACTGAAGATGGCGCAGCGGACGGGACTCGAACCCGCGACCCCCGGCGTGACAGGCCGGTATTCTAACCGACTGAACTACCGCTGCGTATCGCTCGGGCTTGCACCCGATTGAAACTGGGATCCAGGCTTTCAAGCGTGTTGGACGCGAAAGCCAGGCACAATAAAAGCGATGCGAGATCGCCTTTATTGTTTTGCTTCGAACTGTTCAAGGAGTTCAAAACACAAGATGGCGCAGCGGACGGGACTCGAACCCGCGACCCCCGGCGTGACAGGCCGGTATTCTAACCGACTGAACTACCGCTGCGTATCGTTCAGGTTTGCACCTGATTGAAACTGGGATCAGCCTCAGGCATATTTGCCTTCGACTTCAGACCGGTGCCAGGCACCCATCTGTTACTGAAAAATGGCGCGGCGGACGGGACTCGAACCCGCGACCCCCGGCGTGACAGGCCGGTATTCTAACCGACTGAACTACCGCCGCGCAGTGTGGACTTGCGTCCTGTTCCTCTCTGACATTCTGCTTCGTTAGAAGCGTCCTGCACCAGGAACGTTCTCAGGAAGTGGTGGGTGATGACGGGATCGAACCGCCGACCCTCTGCTTGTAAGGCAGATGCTCTCCCGGCTGAGCTAATCACCCCCGCGATGTTGCTTGTTGCGTTTGCTTCGCTGAGGCCGCGAAATTTACGCAGGTACCGATGCTAAGTCAATAGCCCCATTGAATTTTTTTTAAAAAAGGGCAAAAAAACAGTAGGCGGCCAGGCGGGCATCCCGGCTGCTGCTGCCGACCCCATCGCGGGGCAAGCCCGCTCCCACGGGACACAGGCAACAAAAAAGGGCCTTGCGGCCCTTTCTCTTGTATCTCAATAACTTACAGCTCAGGTGTAGATCATCTTGCGAGTCATGCCGCCATCGACTACGAATTCCTGGCCGGTGACGAAGCCTGCCTGGCGCGATAGCAGCCATGCAACCAATGCCGCCACATCCTCCACCGTCCCTACCCTGCCCGCCGGATGCTGGGCATGGTCGGCCTCGGTCAAGGGCTCGGCACGGCGCTGCGACGGGTCACGGGCATCGATCCAGCCGGGGCTGACGGCATTGACGCGGATTTCCGGCCCCAGGCTCATCGCCAGGGCGTGGGTCAGCGCCATCAGCCCGCCTTTACTTGCCGCATAGGCTTCTGTATCCGGCTCGGACTGCCGGGCACGGGTAGAGGTCAGGTTGACGATGGCACCGCCATGGGCGCGCAGGTACGGTGCGCAATGCTTGGCCAGCAGCATCGGGCCATTGAGGTTGACCGCCAGCACACGGTTCCACTGGCTTAGCGACAGGCTTTCCAGCGTCTGGTTGTGCGGATTGGCGATGGCCGCATTGCTCACCAGCGCATCCAGCCGGCCGAACTGCCCGAGCACCTCGGACACCCCGGCACTGACCTGGGCTTCGTCGGCAACATCCATGCTGACGAACCAGGCATTGTCGCCCAGCGCCTTGGCCACCTTGGCGCCACGCTGACGGTCCAGGTCACTGAGGACGACTTGCCAACCTTCGCAGATCAGCCAGGCAGCGATGCCCAGGCCGATGCCGCGCGCGGCACCGGTGACCAGGGCCACCCGGCCGTTATGGCCAGGCTCGCCACCCTTCCAGTCGATCACAGCGCCGCCAGACCGCGGGCAAGATCGGCTTGCAGGTCGGCCACATCTTCCAGGCCGACAGCGACGCGGATCAGGCTGTCGCGGATGCCTGCCGCTTCACGTTCCTGCGGCGACAGACGGCCGTGGGAGGTGGTGCCCGGGTGGGCGATGGTGGTCTTGCTGTCGCCCAGGTTGGTGGTGATCGAGATCACCCGAGTCGCATCGATGAAGCGCCAGGCGCCCTCTTTGCCACCCTTGACCTCGAAACTGACCACCGCGCCGAAACCGCTCATCTGGCGCTTGGCAAGTTCATGCTGCGGATGGCTCGGCAGCCCGGCGTAGTGCACCTTCTCCACACCATCCTGCTGCTCGAGCCACTCGGCCAGGCGCTGGGCGCTCTCGCAATGGGCACGCATGCGCAACTTGAGCGTCTCCAGGCCCTTGGTGAAGATCCAGGCATTGAACGGGCTGAGGGTCGGGCCGGCGGTGCGCAGGAAGCCCACCACTTCTTTCATCTGTTCGCTGCGCCCAGCGACCACGCCGCCCATGCAACGGCCCTGGCCGTCGATGAACTTGGTGGCCGAATGGAACACGATGTCGGCGCCAAGCTTGAGCGGCTGCTGCAAGGCCGGGGTGCTGAAGCAGTTGTCCACCACCAGCATGGCACCACGGGCATGGGCGATCTCGGCCAGCGCGGTGATGTCCACCAGCTCGGCCAGCGGGTTGGACGGCGACTCGACGATCAACAGCTTGGTGTTGGCCTTGATGGCCTTCTCCCAACCGTTCAGATCGACCAGCGGCACATAGTCCACCTGCACGCCGAAGCGCTTGAAGTATTTCTCGAACAGGCTGATGGTCGAGCCGAACACGCTCTGCGACACCAGCACATGGTCGCCGGCACTGCACAGCGACATCACCACGGCGAGAATCGCCGCCATGCCGGTGGAAGTACCCACGGCCTGTTCGGCGCCTTCCATTGCCGCCAGGCGCTCTTCGAAGGCGCGCACGGTCGGGTTGGTGTAGCGCGAATAGACGTTGCCCGGCGTCTCGCCGGCGAAACGCGCGGCGGCGTCGGCGGCCGTGCGGAAGACATAGCTGGAGGTCAGGAACAGCGCTTCGCTGTGCTCGCCCTCCGGTGTGCGGTGCTGACCGGCGCGGACCGCCAGGGTGTCGAAACCGACACCCTCGAGGTCACTGTCCAGTCGCCCGGCATCCCATTGATCCGTCATGCCGTCGCTCCCAAAGTCAGTTGTTGTACAGGTCGATGATCGCGCTGACGGCCTGGGTCTTCACCTTGGCCAGGTCGTTACGGGCCTGTTCGATGCGCTCGAGGTAGGCGTCGTCGATGTCGCCGGTGACGTACTCACCGTTGAACACCGCGCAATCGAAGTGCTCGATCTTGATCTTGCCGCCACCGACCGATTCGATCAGGTCCGGCAGGTCCTGGTAAATCAGCCAGTCGGCGCCGATCAACTCGGCCACCTGTTCGGTGGTGCGGTTGTGGGCGATCAGTTCGTGAGCGCTCGGCATGTCGATGCCGTAGACGTTGGGGTAGCGCACCGCGGGGGCCGCGGAGCAGAAGTAGACGTTCTTGGCGCCGGCTTCGCGGGCCATCTGGATGATCTGCTTGCAAGTGGTACCGCGCACGATCGAGTCGTCCACCAGCATCACGTTCTTGCCGCGGAATTCCAGCTCGATGGCATTGAGCTTCTGGCGCACCGATTTCTTGCGCGCGGCCTGGCCGGGCATGATGAAGGTACGGCCGATGTAGCGGTTCTTGACGAAGCCTTCGCGGAACTTCACGCCCAAGTGGTTGGCCAGCTCCAGCGCGGCGGTGCGGCTGGTGTCCGGGATCGGGATGACCACGTCGATGTCATGGTCCGGGCGCTCGCGCTGGATCTTCTCGGCCAGTTTCTCGCCCATGCGCAGGCGCGCCTTGTACACCGAGACGCCGTCGATGATCGAGTCCGGGCGGGCCAGGTAGACATGCTCGAAGATGCACGGCTGCAGCTTGGGGTTGTTCGCGCACTGCTGGGTGAACAGCTGGCCTTCTTCGGTGATGTACACCGCTTCGCCTGGCGCCAGGTCACGGATCAGGGTGAAGCCGAGCACGTCGAGCGCGACGCTTTCCGAGGCGATCATGTATTCGACGCCTTCGTCGGTGTGACGCTGGCCGAACACCACCGGACGGATACCGTTGGGGTCACGGAAGCCGACGACGCCGTAGCCGGTGATCATCGCCACCACCGCGTAACCACCGACGCAGCGGCTGTGCACGTGGGAGACCGCGGCGAACACGTCTTCCTGGGTAGGCTGCAGTTTGCCGCGTACCGCCAGTTCATGGGCGAACACGTTCAGCAGCACTTCGGAGTCGGAGTTGGTGTTGACGTGACGCAGGTCGGACTCGTAGATCTCCTTGGCCAGCTGCTCGACGTTGGTCAGGTTGCCGTTGTGCGCCAGGGTGATGCCGTACGGCGAGTTGACATAGAACGGCTGGGCCTCGGCCGAGGTGGAGCTGCCGGCGGTCGGGTAACGCACGTGGCCGATACCGATGTTGCCGACCAGGCGCTGCATGTGGCGCTGCTGGAAGACATCGCGCACCAGGCCATTATCCTTGCGCAGGAACAACCGGCCGTCATGGCTGGTCACGATACCGGCAGCGTCCTGGCCGCGGTGCTGGAGGACCGTAAGCGCGTCATACAGCGCCTGATTGACGTTCGACTTACCGACGATACCGACGATGCCACACATGCGACGCAACCCCTACTTTGATGAAACTTGAGTGAATAGCGCTCAGGGCTTTGCAGGCCCGAGCAGCTGTTCCTTGAACGGAAGGTCAACGGGTGCGCTGACCCCACTGGACATCCACTGGCCGGTGAACCCGAGAATCAGGTTTTTCGACCAGTCGGCTACCAATAGAAATTGTGGTATCAGGCGTGATTCCTGCCACCACGGATCCTGTTGTACCGGCCCCAGGCTGAGCAGCCCGACAGCCACCACCACCAGCAAGGCCCCACGCGCGGCGCCGAAGGCCGTGCCGAGGAAGCGATCGGTACCGGACAGCCCGGTCACGCGAATCAGCTCGCCGATGAGGAAGTTGAGCATTGCCCCCACCAGCAAGGTGGCGACGAAAAGAATGGCGCAGCCGGCGATGGTGCGCATCGAAGGCGTCTGGATGTAGCTTTCGAGGTAGACCGAGAGCGAGCCACCGAACATCCAGGCCAGCGCCCCGGCGACAATCCAGATGACCAGAGACAAGGCTTCCTTGACGAAGCCGCGCTTGAGACTGATCAGTGAGGAAATGGCGATGATCGCGATGATCGCCCAATCAACCCAGGTAAATGCCACGGTGCTGCCTGCCGACGTTTGAGGCGGCGCATTTTACCAGAGCGGCGGGCTTGGGGTAAGCGGAATGTCAGGTGTTTGAAGGGCTGCGGGCTGACTCCAGGGACAGCTTTGCGCCTTGCCGTTCGGGCTGTAGCGCCTGCCGAGGCCCTATCGCCGGCAAGCCGGCTCCCACAGGGATCACCTGACCTTCAGAACTAATGCCATACCTGAGGGAGCTGGCTTGCCAGCGATAGGGCCAGCACAGGCAATAGCAGACAGTTGCTCCCGCTGCGACTTGCCCCGCGATGGTTTCAGCCGCGCTCCGGCTGGAAGCGCACCAGAATCCCCTTGAGATTCTGCTGGCGATTGATCACGTCACGCACGCGCTCTGCCTCGGCGCGCTCGATCAACGGCCCTACATACACCCGGTTCATGCCACCGGTCGAACGGATGTAGGCGTTGTAGCCCTGGCTACGCAGGGTGTTCTGCAGTTTTTCGGCACCGGCGCGGTTGGACAGGCTGGCCAGCTGGATCGACCAGCTCACCGGCAGGCCGTTGACGTCAATCTTGCCTGGCGCGGCCGGTTTGCTCGCCGCCGCCGTTACTGCCGGGGCAGCTGCCGGCGCGGGCGCAGGTGCTGGACGGGTTTCGACCTTTGGTGTCGGCACCGGCGTCTGCGGCTTGGGAGCAACAGCCACCTGAGCCTGAGGCACTGGCGCAATGGGCTGGCTTGGCGTGGTCACTGGCGCCGTCGATTCATCGATCACCACCGGCGCTGGATCAGCCTGCTCCGGCAATGCTTGCGGCTCGGGCACCTGCACCGGCTCGACCTGCACCTGAGGCAGGCTCGGCATGGCTGGCGCCTGGGGCGCTTCGACGCGCACCTGACGCATCTCGTCCTCGCGGGTGAACAGCATCGGCAGGAAGATCACCGCCAGCGCCACCAGCACCAGCGCACCGACCATGCGCTGTTTCATCCCTTTATCCAGCACTGCCATCTACTCCATCCTCTGGGGCCTGCCGTTCAAGCCAGGCCAGGGCCTCGCCGACGCAGAAAAACGAACCGAACAGCAGGATCTGGTCATCCGCCGTCGCCTGGGCACACTGCCCTTCGAGAGCAGCATCGACGCTGGGGTGAGACTTCACTGTCGCACCGAGGTTCGTCAAGGCCTTGGCCAGCTCCTCGGCCGGGCGGCTGCGCGGCGTATCCAGCGGCGCCACCGCCCAATGCCCAACCAGGCCCTGCAAAGGCTCGATCACACCCTGCAGATCCTTGTCGGCCAACAGACCGAAAACAGCCAGGCGCCGACCTTTCGGCGGGCGGGCCGCCAGGCGGCGCGCCAGATACTCGGCCGCATGCGGGTTGTGGCCCACATCCAGCAGCAACTCAACGCGCTTGCCCTTGAATACCAGCGAGCGCCGATCCAGCCGTCCGGTGATACGGGTGTCCAGCAGCGCCTGCCGCACCAGCGCCTCATCCCACGGCAGGCCCATCAGCGCAAAAGCCTGCAGGGCCAACGCTGCGTTCTCCATGGGCAGGTCAAGCAACGGCAGGTCGCGCAACTCGAGCTGCGTACCGTCGGCCTTGCTGCCACGCCAGTGCCAGTGGGTCTCGGTACTGGCCAGGTCGAAATCGCGCCCGCGCAGGAACAACGGACAAGCCAGCTCACGCGCCTTGTCCAGCAAGGGTTGCGGCGGGTCCAGGTCACCGCACAGGGCCGGCTTGCCCTGGCGGAAGATCCCAGCCTTTTCGAAAGCCACCAATTCGCGGGTGTCGCCCAGGTAGTCGACATGATCGACACCGATGCTGGTGACCAGCGAAATATCGGCATCCACCACATTGACCGTATCCAGCCGGCCGCCCAGGCCTACTTCGAGCACCACGGCATCCAGTTGCGACTGGCTGAACAGCCAGAACGCCGCCAGGGTACCCATCTCGAAATAGGTCAGCGAGGTATCGCCGCGCGCCGCCTCGACGGCGACAAAGGCTTCGCACAGTTGCTCATCGCTGGCTTCGATGCCATCGATGAGCACGCGCTCGTTGTAACGCAACAGGTGCGGCGAGCTGTAGACCCCGACCTTGAGCCCCTGGGCGCGCAGCAGCGAGGCCACGAAAGCACAGGTGGAGCCTTTGCCGTTGGTGCCGGTGACCGTCACCACGCGAGGCGCCAGCTTGCCCAACTGCAGGCGCGCGAGCACCTGCTGGGAACGCTCCAGGCCCATGTCGATGGCCGTAGGGTGCAACTGTTCGAGGTAGGCGAGCCACTCGCCCAGATTGCGCTGGCTCATCACGCTACCGCAGCCGCCTCACGGGCTTCTGCCGGAGTTGCCTGGCCGGTCATCTGGGCCAGCAGGCGCGCCAGGCGCGGACGCAGCTCGTCACGGGAGATGATCAGGTCGATGGCGCCGTGCTCCAGCAGGAACTCACTGCGCTGGAAGCCTTCTGGCAGTTTCTCGCGCACGGTCTGCTCGATGACCCGCGGGCCGGCGAAGCCGATCAGTGCCTTGGGCTCGCCGACGATCACGTCGCCAAGCATCGCCAGGCTGGCGGACACACCGCCGTAGACCGGGTCGGTCAGCACCGAGATAAACGGAATACCTTCTTCACGCAGGCGCGCCAGCACCGCCGAGGTCTTGGCCATCTGCATCAGCGAGATCAGCGCTTCCTGCATGCGCGCACCACCGGAGGCGGAGAAGCACACCATCGGACAGCGGTGCTCCAGTGCGTAGTTGGCGGCGCGCACGAAGCGCTCGCCGACGATGGCACCCATCGAACCGCCCATGAAGGAGAATTCGAAGGCGCTGACCACGATCGGCATGCCCATCAGGGTACCGCTCATGGAGATCAGTGCGTCTTTCTCGCCGGTCTGCTTCTGGGCAGCGGTCAGGCGGTCCTTGTACTTCTTGCCGTCACGGAACTTCAGGCGGTCGACCGGCTCCAGGTCGGCACCCAGCTCGGCACGGCCGTCCTGGTCGAGGAAGATGTCGATGCGCGCACGTGCGCCGATGCGCATGTGGTGGTTGCACTTGGGGCAGACATCGAGGGTCTTTTCCAGCTCCGGACGGTACAGCACGGCCTCGCAGGACGGGCACTTGTGCCACAGCCCTTCGGGCACCGAGCTCTTCTTCACCTCGGAACGCATGATCGAAGGGATCAGTTTGTCTACCAACCAGTTGCTCATGCTTTCTTTCTCCAGTAGTGGCTGGCGGGAGGCGTTGCCTGCCCACCCTGCCCTTGAGCTCAAATTCTGCTTTGAAACGACGATGAGCCGGCCATGACTGCGCCATGTACCGCCCCACCTCCAATAATTACGCCGATGGCCCGGGCCGCTGCCTTGCAGGCGCGGCCTGGCAGCACCGGGCTGCGAAACCTATGGACGATGGCGCGCGGCCAGCCGTCACATCCGCCATCACGCCTGGCGCACCGCCTGCATGAAAGCCTCGATCTTCGCGGCATCCTTGATGCCCTTGGCCTGCTCCACGCCACCACTGACATCCACCGCGTACGGGCGCACCTGGCGAATGGCCTGGGCGACATTGTCGGCCGACAGGCCGCCAGCCAGGATGATCGGTTTGCTCAGGTGTTGCGGTATCAAGGACCAGTCGAACGCTTCGCCGGTTCCCCCCGGGATGCCGGGTACATAAGCGTCCAGCAGGATGCCGCGGGCGCCGGCGTAGTGCTTGCAGGCCGCCTCGAGGTCATCGCCGGGGCGTACACGCAGGGCTTTGATCCAGGGGCGATGGTAACCCTCGCAGTCAGCCGGGCTTTCATCGCCGTGGAACTGTAGCAGGTCCAGTTGAACGACTTCGAGGATCTCGTTCAGCTCGCAGCGCGAGGCATTGACGAACAAGCCCACGGTCGTCACGAAGGGCGGCAACGCCTCGATGATCGCCCGGGCCGCGCGCACGTCCACGGCCCGCGGGCTTTTTTCATAGAACACCAGGCCGATGGCATCGGCGCCGGCCTCGACAGCGGCGAGGGCGTCCTCGATGCGGGTAATCCCGCAGATCTTGCTGCGAACCTTGCTCATGGACAGCGAACCTTGAGTGATCGATGAAAGCGCCGATGGTAGCAAATGACCTTTGCCCCGTCAGTCCAGCAACGCCTCGAAACCGGTGAGAAAGTGTGGGCCGATGTAACGCTGCGGCAGCTCGTACTCGGGCGGGTACTCCACCTTCACCAGGTACAGCCCGTAAGGGTGTGCGGTCACCCCGGCGGCGCGGCGATCACGCCCCTCGAGCACCTCGCGGGCCCATTCCACCGGGCGCTCGCCGGTGCCGATGGCCATCAGCACGCCGGCGATGTTGCGCACCATGTGATGGAGGAAGGCGGTGGCACGCACATCGATCACGATCATCTGGCCATGGCGGGTCACGCGCAGGTGATGGATGTGCTTGACCGGTGACTTGGCCTGGCACTGACTGGCGCGGAAAGCGCTGAAGTCATGGGTGCCGAGCAGATACTGCGCGGCTTCGGCCATGCGCGTGACATCCAGCGGCCGATGGTTCCAGGTCACTCCTTCGGCGAGGTGGGCCGGACGGATCGGGTCGTTGTAGATGACATAGCGGTAGCGCCGCGCATTGGCTTTGAAGCGGGCATGGAAATCCGCAGGCATCGGCCTGGACCAGACCACGCTGATGTCGTGGGGCAGGTTGAAGTTGGTGCCCAGGGTCCAGGCGCGTTCGTCGCGCACGGCCTGGGTATCGAAATGCACGATCTGCCCGCAGCCATGCACCCCGGCGTCGGTACGCCCGGCGCAGATCACACTGATCGGTTCGTTGGCCACCTTCGACAGCGCCTGCTCGAGCGCTTGCTGGACGCTCGGCACACCACTGGCCTGGCGCTGCCAGCCGCGGTAGCGCGAGCCTTTGTATTCCACGCCCAGGGCGATGCGGGTGAAGCCTTCGGCTGCGGATTCGGCGGCAGAGGTGTCGATGATGTCCAAGAACGTGAAACCTGATGATGAAACGGAAAGGCGGGCAGTATAACGGTAAACCGCACGGTGGCCGAAACGATCGCGGGGCAAGCCCGCTCCCACTAAGGCCTGTTTTGCCTCGTGGGAGCGGGCTTGCCCCGCGATAGATTCAGCGATCAAACCAGGCGCGAGAGCATCTCGTTGGCTTCCTGGCGCTGGCCGTCATCGCCGTCCTTGACCACTTCGTCGAGGATGTCGCGAGCGCCGTCATGGTCACCCATGTCGATGTAGGCCCGTGCCAGGTCAAGTTTGGTGGCCACTTCGTCGGTACCGGAGAAGAAGTCGAAGTCCAGGTCATCCAGCGGTTCCGGCTCCTGGGCGGCGTCTTCGGCGGTGAAGCGTGGCGCATCGTCTGGCGCATCGAGGCTTTGCGACAGTTTGTCGAGCTCGGCGTTGACGTCGTCCAGTTCGGAAGCAAATTTCTGCGCCGCCGGCGAGTCGTCATCCAGCGACAGCGAAAGATCGAAGTCGTCCGGCAGCTCCAGCTCGGAGATCGGATCGAACTCGGGCATGGCCTCGAAGGCCGCCAACTCGGCCGCCACATCCACCGCCGGCTCCTCGCTGCTGGCCAAGGCCTCTGGCTCACCCACATCCAGGTCGAAATCGGCCAGGTCATCGATGGCCTGCGGCTGCTCCGGGGCCTGAGCCTGGGCCAACAGGGCTTCAAAATCATCGTCGGCATCGGTTTCGCTGACGGCAGGCGCAGCTTCGGCCTGTGGCTGCGCGGCAACCGACACCGCCTCTTCCAGCGCAGTCAGGTCGAGCGGATCTTCTTCCGGCAGGTCATCACCCAGGCTCAAGTCGAAGGCGCTGTCCAGGTCGTCTTCGGCTACCGGGGCCGGTTCGGGCTCAGGCTCCGGGAAGACCTCGGCAACGGCCTCGGGCTCCACTACCGGCTCAGGCTCAGCTTCGACGGCAGCCGGCGCCGGATCCTGCAACAGGTCCTGGACGTATTGCTCGTCCAGCTCGGCAGCCAGGGCTGCGGCACTGGCCGCCACCGCCGCGACGCCGAGCATGGCCGGGAAGCGCTCCTTGAGCGAGGCGACTTCGGCCTGATTCTGCTCGCCGGGCGCCAGCTTGCGCTCCTGGCCAGCAAAGGCATCCTGGTCACCCTGACGGGCATACACTTCCATCAGTTTCAGGCGCAGGTCACTGCGCTGCGGCTCGGAAGCGACGGCGGCTTCCAGCAGGTCGGCGGCATGGTTCAGGCGACCACGGGCCAGGCTCTCATCAACTTCGGCGAACAGCGCGGCGCGCGGGTCCACTGCGGGCGCCGCAGGCGCTGGCACAGGTGCCGGCATCTCGGCAGCCGTTGCCGCAGCCGCCGAGGCGGCGACCACCGCAGGCGACAGGGTGACGCTGGGCGCCGAGACGTCCAGGCCGTCGAAACTATCCGGCGGCAGGTCCAGGTCCGGGGCACGCTCACCTTCTTCAGACAGGGCGCGCGCCATGCGCAGGTGTTTTTCAGCTTCCTGCTGGGCCTTGCGCTTGCGCGCCAGGAGCAGCAGCAACAGCAACAGGGCGAGGAACGCCGAGCCGGCGATCAGCCCCAGCAGCAGCGGGTTGCCCATCAGCTGATCGAGCGCGCCCGGCTCTTGGGCAGCAGGTGCTTCGCTGGTGGCCGGTGTGGTTTGCGGCGCGGTATCGACCGCCGCAGGTGCTGGCGCCACCACAGGTTCGGCGGGCGCCAACTGGGCATTGAGGGCTGGCTGCGCGGGGGCAGGTTCGCCTGGCTGTGCCTGCGGCGTCGCGCCCTGTGCTTCAAGGCGTGCCAACTGGTCGTTCTTCAGTTCGATCAGCCGCTGCAGCTTGTCCAGTTGGCTCTGCAGATCGGCCATGCGGCTTTTGAGCTCGTCGTTGTCGCGACGGCTGGTGTCCAGGCTCTCCTGGGCCACGGCTAGCTTGTCGCTCAGGGCCTTGGCCTGGCCAGCGGCGCCCTTGCCGCCAGGGGCTACCAGGCGCAGGTTGTCGCCCTGGGCGATACGCGCCGGCGCCTCGCCTGCCTGGCCACGACGGGTGGCGTCCAACTGGCGGGCGCGCGGCCCCAGGCGTCGGCCTTCACGCCAGGCGGCGTACTGCTCGGCCACCTCACGATTGGCTTCGCCCTGGGCAATGCTCTGCACCTGCTGCTGATCGGGCAGGCGCAGCACCTGCCCGGTCTTGAGCTGGTTGATGTTGTTGCCGATGAACGCATCCGGGTTCAACGCCTGGATCGCCAGCATGGTCTGCTGGACCGAGCCGCCCTGGGTATTGCGCGCAGCGATCTGCCACAGCGTGTCACGGCGTTTGGTGGTGTAGCTGCCGGCGCTTTGCGCTGGGTTGATGTTGGCCTGGGACGGCTGGCTGCCCTGGGCCTTGGCCTGGTCGAGCAGCACACTGTAGTCGCGCAGCAGACGGCCCTGCGGCCACATCACCTGGACCAGGAACTTGACCACCGGCTCCGGCAACGCCTTGCTGGAGGTGACGCGCAGCACGCTGCGGCCATTGGGGTTGATCACGGGGGTGAAGGTCAGGTCTTCGAGGTAGGTCGGGTATGCCACCCCGGCCTTGGCGAACTCTTCCGGCGACGCCAGGCTCGGCGCCATCTCGGTTGCGGTGAGGTCGCGCACGTCGAGCAGTTCGATCTCGGCATCCAGTGGCTGGTTCTGTGCCGACTTCAGGGTCAGCTCCCCCAACCCCAAGGCATTCGCCACGCCGGACGACAGCGCCGAGGCTGCCGCGATGGCCAGTACCAGTTTGCGAATTCGAAGCATGAACTCTTCCCTTGTAAGAACCGTCCCAAAAACCCTGTTGTGGTGCAGGACAAAATTGCTGGTCAGTATCTTTTACGCCATGTGTTTAATCAACAATTGCGCCACCTGCACGGCGTTGAGTGCCGCGCCCTTGCGCACATTGTCGGTGGTCAGCCAGAGGTTGAGCTGTTCATCCTCATCTATCCCGTGGCGTACACGACCAACATAGACCACGTCCTGGCCCACTGCGTCACCTACCGGCGTCGGATAATCGCCTGGTTCGACCAGTTCGATGCTCTCGGCCGCTTCGAGCGCGGCGTTCACAGCGCCCAGATCGACCGGGCGAGCGCTCTGCACCGCCACACTGAAGCTATCGCCGAAAAACACCGGGACTTGAATGCAGGACACGGAAATCTTCAATTGAGGCAGGCCCAGCAACTGGCGCAGTTCGCTGACCAGGCGCCGCTCGACGGCGGTGTGGCCCTGCGCGTCGGGTGCGCCGACCTGCGGCAACAGGTTGAAGGCCACCTGGCGATCGAAGAAGCGCGGTTCCAGCGGGCGCGCATTGAGCAGCTCGGCGGTTTGCCGGGCCAGCTCGCTGACCGCCTCCCTGCCCTGGGCCGAAACGGCCAGGCAAGCGTTGACCTGAACGCGCTCGATGTCGAGCAAGCCTTTGAGGGGCGCCAGCGCCACGGCCAGTGCCACCGCGCCTGCACAGGGGCTGGTGACGAGGGCCGGTTGCGGCAGTTCGGCGATGCGTTCGGGGTTGGCTTCCGGCACCAGCGCGACGGCGCCGTCCAGCACGCCGGACAGGTCGATCACGGTGCAGCCGGCTTGCTGTGCTTTGGGTGCGAAGCTGCGGCTGACCGCGGGGCTGGCGGCGAAGAACACCAGTTTCACTTGCTTGAAGTCGAAGCTGTCCACTTCACGGACTTTGAGCTTTTTGCCGGCGAACATGACGCTGCTGCCCGCCGATTCCATGCTGGCCAGCAGGTGCAGGGTGGCCACCGGGAAGGACAGTTCCTCGAGGATCTGCACGAGGGTTTCACCGACTGCGCCGGTGGCGCCTACTACGGCGATGTCTACTGGGGGGGTCATGGCTGGGGTTCCTTCATGTGTTCAGCGGGTGCGGCGGGGAGCGGCACTTTACTTGGATTGTGGGGTGGGAGATAGGTTTGGCTTCGGCTTCGGCTTCGGCTTCGGCTTCGGCTTCGGCTTCGGCTTCGGCTTCGGCTTCGGCTTCGGCTTTCAGAGTGTGGGTTTTGATAGATGTATGCGCATTCGTTGGCGGTGACGACGCATAGTCACCTTTCCGCCCTTACGGCGGGTTACTTTTTTTCTTGGAAAAAAGTAACCAAAAACCGCTCGCTCCATTCATACGGCCCCTGCGCTGCGCTCCGGGGTCCCCTCGCTCCGGTGCCTTCCGGGCCCGCGCGGCCTCCGACTTGCTGCGCAAGTCTACATCTCGCGCCTTCGGCTACGCCGAAGGGTGCTGCGCACCTGGGCCCTCCAGTCACCTCCACTCGGCCTCCTGAAGTCGCAATTTGTGTTGCCTGAACTATCGCGCGCTTAGAAGCAAGATCAAAAGCAGAGCAAGAGCAAGAGCAAGAGCAAGAGCAAGAGCAGTGATACGGTTATCTATGTTTGGCTGTTGTTTATGTATTGTTTGTTCGGGCCCTATCGCCGGCAAGCCGGCTCCCACAGGTACAGCGCAAGTCTGTGAGTTTCGCACTCTTCTGTGGGAGCTGGCTTGCCAGCGATTGACTAATCCAACTAGCGACAGCTAACGCCAGCCCAGGCGCCGCCCCTAACTTCGCGACTTCAGGAGGCTGAGCGTAGGCGTCTGGAGGGCCCAGGTGCGCAGCACCCTTCGGCGTAGCCGAAGGCGCGAGATGTAGACTTGCGCAGCAAGTGCGCAGCGTAGGGGCCGTATGATGGGAGCGAGCGGCTTTGGTTACTTTGGCCAAGACCAAAGTAACCCGCCGTAAGGGCGGAAAGGTGACTACGCGTCGACATCACAAATGAATGCGCATATAAAACTCAAAACCAACAACCAACAACCAACACTGAAACCTCAAACTTGAAACTTGAAACTTGAAACTTGAAACTTGAAACTTGAAACTTGAAACTTGAAACTTGAAACTAACGATAAACCAACTCAAACCTCCCGTAACCCCAACGCCCCCACCACCCCACAAGCAATCGCCATCCCCACCAACTCCGCCAAACTCCCCGCCTGCATCCGCTTCATCACCCGCCCCCGATAAAGGTCAATGGTCTTGACGCTGACCCCCAACCGCTCGGCAATCTCCCGATTCCCCAACCCCTGCACCAACGGAATCAACACATCCCGCTCCCGCGGCGTCAGACTGTCGATCCGCGCCTGCACCTCCTGCACCGCCCCATTCCCCCCCTGGGCACGCCCAAGCGCCGCCTGCACACTGTCCAGCAACAACTGATCGTTATACGGCTTCTCGATGAAATCACAGGCCCCCGCCTTGAACGCCCGCACCACGATCGGCACATCAGCATGCCCGCTGACAAAGATCAACGGCATGTCCAAACCCCGCTGCTGCAACGCCTGCTGCACCGCCAGCCCGCCCATCCCCGGCATGCGCACATCCAGCAACACACAAGCCGGACCACTACCGTCGCAAGCCTCCAGAAACGCCTGGCCGCTGGTGAACGGCAAGGCCTGCAACCCCACCGACTCGAGCAACCACACCGTCGAATCGAGCATCCCCGGGTCATCGTCCACCACATACACCTTCGCTTGCACCACCGCCCCCTCCTTCATGTCCGGTTCACCGCCAGCCGGCAGCACAACACCAACCCGCCGCCCTCACCCACCCGCGCCCAGAGGCTGCCACCCAAGCCTTCGACAATGCTGCGGCTCATGCTCAACCCCAGGCCCAGGCCATCGGCCTTGCTGGTAGTGAACGGCGTAAAGATCGCCTCCAACTGCTCAGGCGCCACGCCAGGCCCCTGGTCGGCCACCTCCACCAGCAGCCCGTCGTCCTGGCGCCAAGCGCCCAGCAGGATACGCGACGGTTGGCCTGCGTGCAGTTCACGGTTGGCGTCGATGGCATTGCGCAGCAGGTTGAGCAGTACCTGCTCCAGCAACACCCGATCGGCGTACACCGTCGGCAGCTGCGGCCCCAGTCGCTGCTCGATGCGCACCTGTGCCGCAGCCGCCTCCCAGGCGCAAAGCCTGAGCGCTTCCCCGGCAACCTGGGCGATATCCAGCGCCTGCAGCTGGCGCGGGCCCTTGCGCAGGAAGGCGCGCAGGCGGCGGATCACCTCGGCGGCGTGAGTGGCTTGCTGGCTGATACGTTGCAGGCCTTGGACAACCCGCTCGCGGGCTTGGGGGTCGTGGTCCAGGTTGTGCAGGTAGCGCAGGCTGGCATTGCTGTAATTGAGCACTGCGGCCAGCGGCTGGTTGATCTCGTGGGCAATGCCCGAAGCCAGCTCGCCCAGCGTCGCCACCCGAGCGCTGTGGGCCAGGTTTTCCTGGGCCTCGATGCGCAAGGTGATGTCGCGGGACACGGCGACGATTTCTACCACTGCACCGGTATAGGTTTCGCGGATCGCCCGGCAGGCGATCTCGAACCAGCGGTAACGGCCATCGGCATGGCGCACGCGGCAGGTCATGGTGTGGTAGCCATCCGCCTCCAGCGCCGCACCGGCCTGCAGCAGCGCCTGGCGGCGCTCGCGCGGGGGCAGCAGGCTGCGCACCGGGCTGCCGCGCAGTTGCTCCGGCCATACACCGAGCAGGCGGAAGGCCGCAGGCGTGGCATCGAGAAAGCGCCCGTCCGGGCTGTGCCGGGATATCAGGTCGGTGGTGTTCTCGGTGATCAGCCGGTACAGCCGCCGTGCCCGGCTGGCCTCACGCTCACCCTGGCGCTCGCCGCTGGCATCGCGGCAGCGGGCCAGCACCTGTTGGCCGCTGTGATCGGGGATGAAGGTCCACAGCAGGATGCGCTCGCCCACCTGAGCCTCGACCTCGCTTATCGCCCGCCCCTGGCGCAGACAGGCGCGCACCAGCGCGGCATGGTTGCCCGGTAGCCAACGGTCCAGCGGCGGCCCTTCGGTAATCAGTGCCTGCAAGGCGGCGTTGAGCTGCACTGGGCTGGCATCGGCCGCCAGCAAAAGGCTCGGTTGCGGGTCCAGGGCAAGCAAGGGGGAGCAGTCAGGCTTCACGGGCAAAGGCTCTTTCTATAGTAGTTTTACTATATTGCTATAGTCGATCTTCCAGATACCATAGCGGCTCGCGTAAAAAAGCGACAGGGAGGCACGCCCCTCCCACACCCTGATCAGAGCTAACAATCAGCCACCGGGGGTCTAGCGCACGGAGTGCGCCTGCCTCCCCTACAGGAACCGCGCATGTCGATCTTCTCCCAGGGCCTGATGCCCGCACCTGTCAACCACGTCGCCCTCACCCCGCTGAGCTTCATCGAACGCACCGCCGCGGTGTATGGCCAGTACCCGGCCGTGGTCCATGGTGCCGTCCGCCGTGACTGGCGCGAAACCTATGCCCGCTGCCGACGCCTGGCCAGCGCCCTGCAGGGCCGTGGCGTCGGCCGTGGCGACACGGTGGCGGTGATGCTGCCGAACATCCCGGCCATGCTCGAGGCGCACTTCGGCGTACCGATGATCGGCGCCGTGCTCAACACCCTCAACGTGCGCCTGGACGCCGAGGCCATTGCCTTCATGCTGCGTCATGGCGAGGCAAAGGTACTGATCGGCGACCGCGAGTTCCACGGAGTGATCCGCGATGCCCTGGCCCTGCTGGAGCACCCGCCGCTGGTGATCGACGTGGACGACCCGGAATACGGCGAGGGCCAGCCGGTCAGCGAGCTGGACTACGAGGCCCTGCTCGCCGAGGGCGACCCGGACTTCGCCTGGGAGTGGCCGGAGGACGAATGGCAGGCGATCTCGCTCAACTACACCTCCGGCACCACCGGCAACCCCAAGGGCGTGGTCTATCACCACCGCGGCGCCTACCTCAACGCCATCGGCAACCAGATGACGTGGGCCATGGGCCACCGCCCGGTGTACCTGTGGACCCTGCCGATGTTCCATTGCAACGGCTGGTGCTACCCCTGGACCGTCACCGCGCTGGCCGGCACCCACGTGTTCCTGCGCCGGGTCGACCCGCAGAAGATCCTCACGCTGATCCGCGAACATCGGGTCAGCCACCTGTGCGGCGCGCCGATCGTGCTCAACGCCCTGGTCAACATGCCCGACGCCGCCAAGGCCGCCATCGAACACCCGGTGCAGGCGATGGTCGCCGGCGCCGCACCGCCGGCCAAGGTGATCGGTGCGGTGGAGCAAATGGGCATCCACATCACCCACACCTACGGCCTGACCGAGGTCTACGGCCCGGTGACCGTGTGTGCCTGGCATGAGGAATGGGACGCCCTGACTTTGGATGAACGGGCACGGATCAAGTCACGCCAGGGCGTGCGCTACCCGACCCTGGACGGCCTGATGGTCGCCGACCCGCAAACCCTCGAACCGGTACCGCGCGACGGCAACACCCTGGGTGAGATCTTCATGCGCGGCAACACCGTGATGAAGGGTTACCTGAAGAATCCCGAGGCCACCGCCGAGGCCTTCCGCGGCGGCTGGTTCCACACCGGCGACCTGGCGGTGTGGCATGCCGATGGCTACGTCGAGATCAAGGACCGGCTCAAGGACATCATCATTTCCGGCGGCGAAAACATCTCCACCATCGAGGTCGAGGACGCCCTGTACCGCCACCCGGCCGTGCTCGAAGCCGCCGTGGTGGCGCGCCCCGACGAAAAATGGGGCGAGACGCCCTGCGCCTTCGTCGCCCTCAAGACTGGCCATGGCGGCACCCGCGAAAACGAACTCATCGCCTGGTGCCGCGAGCACCTGGCCGGGTTCAAGGTACCGAAGACCGTGGTGTTCGGCGAATTGCCCAAGACCAGTACCGGCAAGATCCAGAAGTACGTACTGCGCGACCGCGCCCGGGCGCTCTGAAAGCATCGCGGGGCAAGCCCGCTCCCACGTAGGCAACACGTGGGAGCGGGCTTGCCCCGCGATAAAGCCCCCCGATTTCCTGCCAGTTCATGAGACTCAGATGACCGACTACACCGCCCCCCTGCGCGACATGCGCTTCGTCCTCCACGAGGTGTTCCAAGGCCCTGCCCTGTGGGCACACCTTCCCGCCCTGGCCGAGCGGCTCGACGCCGACACTGCCGACGCCATCCTCGAAGAAGCCGCCCGCCTCACCGGCCAACTGATCGCCCCGCTCAGCCGCAACGGCGATGAACAGGCCGTTCAGTTCGCCAACGGTGAAGTGCGCACCCCCGACGGTTTCCAGCAAGCCTGGCGCACCTACCGCGAGGGCGGCTGGGTCGGCCTGGGCGGTAACCCCGAGCACGGCGGCATGGGCATGCCGAAAATGCTCGGGGTGCTGTTCGAAGAGATGCTGTACGCCGCCGACAGCAGCTTCAGCCTGTATTCCGCGCTCACCGCCGGCAGTTGCCTGGCCATCGACGCCCACGCCAGCGAACAGCTCAAGGCCACTTACCTGCCCGCGCTGTACCAAGGCCGCTGGGCCGGCACCATGTGCCTGACCGAGCCCCACGCCGGCACCGACCTGGGGCTGATCCGCACCCGCGCCGAACCCCAGGCCGATGGCAGCTATCAGCTGAGCGGCAGCAAGATCTTCATCACCGGTGGCGAACAGGACCTCACCGAGAACATTGTCCACCTGGTGCTGGCGCGCCTGCCCGACGCACCGGCCGGCGCCAAGGGCATCTCGTTGTTCCTGGTGCCGAAATACCGGGTCGCCGCCGACGGCAGCCTGGGCGTGCGTAATGGCGCCCACTGCGGGTCGATCGAACACAAGATGGGCATCAAGGCCTCGGCCACCTGCGTGATGAACTTCGACCAGGCCGAGGGCTACCTGGTCGGCGAAGCGAACAAAGGCCTGGCGGCGATGTTCACCATGATGAACTACGAGCGGCTGTCCATAGGCCTGCAGGGCATCGGTTGCGCCGAGGCGTCTTACCAGGCCGCCGCACGCTACGCCAACGAGCGCCTGCAAAGCCGCGCAGCCAGCGGCAGCGACGCCCCCACGCGCAGCGCCGACCCGATCATCGTGCACGGCGATGTGCGGCGCATGCTGCTGACCATGCGCACCCTTACCGAGGGCGGCCGCGCCTTCGCCGTGTACGTCGGGCAACAGCTGGACATCGCCCGCTACGCCGAGGATGCTGGCGAGCGCGAACGTGCCCAGCGCCAGTTGGCGCTGCTGACGCCAGTGGCCAAGGCATTCTTCACCGACAACGGCCTGGAAAGCTGCGTGCTGGGCCAACAAGTGTTTGGCGGCCACGGCTACATCCGCGAATGGGGCCAGGAGCAGCGCGTGCGCGACGTGCGCATCGCGCAAATCTATGAGGGCACCAACGGCATCCAGGCCCTCGACCTGCTGGGGCGCAAGGTGCTGGGCGACGGCGGCCAGGCCCTGGCGGGCCTTGTGGCCGAGATCCGCGCCTTTTGCGTGGACGCCGCGCTGCATCGCGAGGCGCTGCTGGAGGCGTTGGTACGCCTGGAGCGCGTCAGCCAGTGGCTGCAGGCGCAGGCCCGCACGGACGCCAACCTGGTCAGCGCCTCGGCGGTGGAGTTCCTGCACCTGTTCGGGTTGACCGCCTATGCCTATATGTGGGCGCGCATGGCCAACGTGGCGCAGGCCCGGCAGGCGCAGGACCCGGCCTTCCATGGCGCCAAGCTCGACTGCGCGGCGTTCTACTTCCAGCGCGTGTTGCCACGTGGCCTGGCCCTGGAAGCCAGCATTCGAGCCGGCAGCGCCAGCCTGTATGGGATGGCGGCAGAGCAGTTCTGAAACCTCGGCCCATCGCGGATGTGCCCCGCGATGGGCCGAAAGCAGGTACGAGCCATCCTAGGCAGCGAATGCCAAAGCATTGATTAGCATGCTAAGTACATTTTCATTTTGCAGGCCGACAGGCCCATCCGATAGATGGCGCGCGAGAGGGCCGCAAAGCGGCCCCTGTGGCACCTAGCATCAGGCGTTTATATCCCCCTCTTCTCTCATCGACTCCAGCTTGCCGACCTGCTCGCTGGCCAGCCGGCTGATGATCCGGATTGCCTGGTGGATCCCCGCCGTGTTGCGAAAGCTCAGTTGCGGGTTGTGTTCGCATTCCAGCATTTCGTCGTGCTGGACCAGGGCTTCGCCTAGCAGTTCGAGGGTCCAGGCGTAGCTTTGGATGGTGGATAGGCGTTCGTGGTCAGTCATGGGGTACCTCACGGTTGGCGAGGGACTGGCTGTCGATCGGGTAGAAGGTTGGGGATGGGGTGGCCGCGGGGGTTGGGCGGCGGAGAGCGGATGCGAGGATCCTGTACAGATTTGCGATGAGCATGCATGAGGTCCTTTTCGATTGAAGCACCACACCATCGTCGCCAAACGAATAGGGTGGCAGCTGTACGCAGGTTGGCGAACCGAGGAAAAGGAACCCGGCAGACCCGAAGGTCTCCCACGCACAGCCGCCATTACACGAAACTGCGGGCACAAAAAAAGCGCCTGCAATCGTGGTCGGGGCGCCGTTGCGCCTTTATCGGTCGGGTCGCCAAACCCGGTCGCGGAATTGGCCGCGACGGAGGGAATTTATTCCTTGAGGGCTGCTTATGCAAGCTCAGGATGCCTGGGAAAAGGCAAGGGATGTCGCGTGAAATTACCTACACCACAGGTATGAGAGACTCCAAGTTAAGTTGAAACCACCACGCACTGTCGCCAAACAATGGGTGGCCTCTGTACGCAGGTTGGCGAACCGGGAACTTGGAACCCGGCAGACCAGATGGTCTCCTGCGTACAGCAGCCATGTCACGGCAGATGCGTACAGGTTAGCTACATAGCATGGACCTGTAGCTGCCTTTCGTAGGCGCGCCTTCAGCCGCGAACACCGGCAACGCCGGTGCCATCCACCGCCGTGAATGCTCCGCGGGTGAACCCGCTCCCACAAAGCGCCGCCAATGAGTTTGCCGGCGCATCAGCCAGTTAGAACCTTGCCCGCAGCGCCAGGTTGAAATTGCGCGGCTCGCCATAGAAGTTCCAGTAGTTGGGGTTGCCCAAGGTCTGGTAATACTTCTTGTTGAACACGTTATCCAGGTTGTACTGCACTTCGAGGTTCTTGTTGATCTCGTAGATCGCATGCAGGTTGGTCAGGTGGTAGGCGTCCTGCTGGATCTTGTAGTCTTCGCCGACTTCGGTCTGGGTCATCTTGCTTTGTGCATAGAAGCTGCCACCCACACGCAGCTGATTGAGCGCGCCCGGCAGGCGGTAGTCGGTCGCAACCTTGAACAGGTGGCGGGGCGAGGCGCCGTTGAAGTCCTCGCCTTTCTGCTCACCACCGATGTACTTGGACTGGGTATAGGTGTACCCCGCCGACACGTTCCAGTCCGGCAGCACCTCGCCGGTCAGCTCCAGCTCGATGCCTTTGTTGCGCACCTTGTCGGATGCACGGTAACAGGCAAAGGTCTGCGCACAGGTCACCCGTTCGGCACGGCCTGACTGGTCGGCCTGGAACAGCGCAATGGAGGTTTGCAGGCGCTTGTCCATGAACTCGCCCTTCAAACCGATTTCGTAGTTGGTGCCGGTCATCGGCAGGAGCGTGTTGCCATCTGGGTCCTGCGAACTCTGCGGCTTGAAGATTTCGGTGTAGCTGGCGTAGGCCGACCAGTTTTCGTTCAGGTCCTGCACCAGGCCGGCATAGGGGGTGACTTCGCCACTCTTGGAGAAGTGCTTATGGTCTTTGGGCTCACGCACGCCATTGGTGTCGTCCAGCGCATCGTGGCTGTACCAGCTCCAGCGGCTGCCGAGGATGAGCGTGGTGCTGTCGGTAAGGCTGAACCGGCTGGCCGCATACACGCCCTTCTGCTCCTGGGTGCGGTTGTATTGCCACTGGTTGACGTTGAGGGCGGTCGGGCTGGGCGGGTCGAACGCGGCCAGGTTGTTCATGTCGACGATGTAGCGGTATGTGGCATCGCGCCCGCCGTGATAGTCGAAGTCGTCCTTGTTCCAGTTGCCGCCAACAATCAGCTCATGCTGGCGGCCCAGCAGCTGGAACGGGCCGGTGAAGTAGCCGTCGATGCTGGTCTGAGTGTCATCGAAGTGAAAATGACGCGGGTTGAGGGTGAACAGGTCGGTGCCACCACCTGGGAAGGTGTAGTTGCCCAGGAAGTCCGACTTGGCCCACATCTGGTTCACCGCCACCACACCCTTCCAGCCGTTGGCGAAGGTGTGCTGGATATCGGCAAACACGGTGGTATTGCGCTTGTCCAGGTGGTTCCAGTCGCCGGTCAGCGAGGTAGAACGCGAAATGGGGTAGAACGCGCCGCTCTCCTGGCTGGGCAGGCCCGACCAGTCATAGCCCGAGTTGCGGTCCTTCTGGTAGGTGAAACCGAAGGTGGCCAGGGTCGACTCATCCAGGTCGGCTTCGAGAATGCCGTAGAACAGCTGGTTTTCCTTCTGGGCCGTGTCCAGGTAGCTGTTGGCATTGTTGTAGGTAATGACCGAACGGCCGCGCAGGGTACCTGCTTCGTTCAGCGGTGCAGACAGGTCGACCATGGTCTTGTAATCGTCCCACGATCCGACCGACGTCTCGATCAACGCCTGGCGCTCGGCCGTGGGCCGCTTGCGAATCAGGTTGATGGACGCCGACGGGGTACCCGCGCCTTCCATCAGCCCGGTGGCGCCGCGCACCACTTCCACGCGGTCGTAGATGTCGGTGTTGGGCTTGGAGATGGTGTCCATCGAGTACGGGTTGCCGATGTTGGTCGGCACGCCATCAATCTGCAGGTTTTCGACTGTCTGCCCGCGGGCCTGGTACAGCGAGCGCTCGCCGCCGTTCTTGATGATGGTGACGCCAGTGGCATTGCGCATCACGTCATCGAGGTTTTGCATGTTCTGGTCATCCATGCGTTGGCGGGTGACCACGGTGACCGACTGCGGCGTTTCGCGCAGGCTCATGGGTAGCTTTGTGGCGGTGGACGAACGGCCCGTGGCGTAAGCCCCCGTGCCCTCTGTCACATCGCCCAGGCCCTGACCGGAGATGGTGGTGCTGCCCAGGGTCACTACACCCGCTGAGTCCTCGGCCTGACGCACCAACTGGAATTCCCGCTCGCCGGTGCGCACCGCTTGCACACCAGTGCCTGCCAGTATCTGCGCAAGCGCCTGCTCCACGCTGGTAGCGCGCACCGCCTGACTCTGCTTGTTGGCGGTGAGCGTGGCATCACCGCCAATCAACAACCCGGCCTGGCTAGCCAGCAGGTTCAGTTGCCGCGCCAGCGGCCCGGCCGGAATGTCATACACCACCCCTTGTGCCGCTGCGCCGTTGCTGTCGGCCTGGGCGGCAGCAGTGTGGCAGCCAAGGGCAAGGAAAATGGCCAGCGCCAGCGGGTGACGGCGCGAGGAAGCAGAGTCGCGAAGCAGCATGAAGGGGTCCTTGCGGAAGTAGGATGAAGTAGCGTCATCCCACCAAGCGCATGAGCACCTCAAAACCAGAAAAAGAATTTTGTCTTATTTCAGTTCGCCTCGACGGAGACCCACCAAGGCAAGGTGCGTACTACCCGAATGGGCAACGCACGCTCAAGCATTGCCAGGGTTCGGTCCGTGTCCAGCAACGGGAAGGTACCTACCGCGCGCAAGCTGTTCAGCGAAGGGTCGATGCCCAGGTGGCCATGGCGGTAGTCGCGCAGAACGTCGATCACCTGGTCCAACGGCATGTCTTCTGCAACCAGCACTCCACGGCTCCAGTCCTGGCGCAAGGCTTGTGCAGCCGTGGATGTGCTGGCCTGCTGCGCATCGAACACCAGCATTTGCCCGGCGCCCAGCGTGGTTTGCAAACCACTGTTGGAACAGGTTGCCTGCACGGCGCCCTCGAACACGCTCAAGGTCGTTTGCAAGCCCTGATCCCGCACGCTGAAGCGCGTGCCAAGCGGTTGCATGCGGCCTGCCCGCGTCGCCACGGCCAGGGGCCGAGGGTCTTTGCCGGTTTGAATCAGGATTTCACCGTGATACAGGCGCAGCTGCCGCACGCCCTCATCAAACTGCACATCCAGCGCTGTTTCGCCGTTCAGCCACAGCTGGCTGCCATCGGCCAAGGTGAGCGGCCGCACCTCGCCCAAGCCGGTGCGGTAGGTGGCAAACCAGGCCCGTGGCGAGTCCACCCAACCTCGCTGCCAGCCGCCCCACCCCAACAGCCCTGCTGCACCCGCCACGCAGAGGCTGCCAAGCACGGCACGGCGCGATTGCTGGCCTCGGCGGACGCTGTCGAACACCTGTCGCGCCTGCTCTGTTTGGCCGTCGAGGGTACCGAAACGCTGGTTGATGTTTTCTACATAGGACCAGGCCAGGCGGTGGCGCGCATCTTCGTTCAGCCAGGCACGCCATTGCGCGTTGGCAGCGGGGTCATGCTGCGCTGCGTACAGCCGCGCAAACCATCCGGCAGCCGCTTGCAGCACGGCATGGTCCAGTTGTGTCCTGCTCATTTCAGCGCGTCATCCAGCTGCACTTCCAGCAGCAAGCACTGGTACATCGCCTGGGCCAGGTATGTGTTCACGCTACGCTCGCTCACGCCCAGTTGCTCGGCGATCTCGCGTTGCTTCATGCCCTGCAGCTGCGCCATGAAAAACGCCTCGGCCACCCGCTTGGGCATGCGTTCGAACATCGCCTGCAATTGCCCCAGCGTTTCGAGGATGACCGCCTGATGCTCCAGCGATGGCACCAGATGCTCTGGCTGGGCTGCCAGCACTTCCAGGTAGGCCTGTTCCACCCGTCGCCGCCGCCAGAAATCCACACAGGCGTTGCGCGACATGCGCCCCAGGTACGCACGGGCATGCTCGTGGTCATTGAAGGCGTGGGGTTTGGTCAGCAACCGCACGAACACATCCTGCGCCAGCTCCGCTGCATCATGGGCATTGCCGAGCTTGCGCTGTAGCCACTGGCGGATCCAGCCGTGGTGGGCACGGTAGAGTGCCTCCAGTTCGAAACCCGGGGCTGGAGCACTGGGAGGGGCATTCATGGGGGGACGCCATTATGCTAATAGGAATTATTAGCAATGGTAGCTTGGATGAATGGCCGTGGGCAATTGGGGCGAAGGGCTGCGGACCGGGTGTTTGTCTTGCATTTTTCAGGAGGGTTCACAGGCTAGGCCAGCGCCGTACACCGCGTTGTATTCTTCGAGGGCAAGCCCGTTCCCACGATGGTATGCGGTGACTCTGTAAAAATTTATCCTCACATGGGTGTTGGGTCAAAAGTCTGGGGAATCGCCTCCAGCCTGATGAAGTGTTCAATTTGTTGGCTTGCTACCCATCAACGAGACAGACAGAAACAGCAAAGCCCGCACTAGGCGGGCTTTGCGGGGTGTTTCGTAGATAGCCGTAGACTTCTAGAAACTGATCTCTGGTGCCGGAGACAGGAATCGAACCTGCGACCTTCGCGTTACGAGTGCGCTGCTCTACCGACTGAGCTACACCGGCGTGTTGCGCAACGTACCACTGCCGTGTGCGTTACGCAAACCCCTGTTTCACCTCACTTTCACTGCGCCTTGCAGCCATTCGGGGCGAGGTCTTCCTCGACCGTGGTGGTGCAGCTCCAGCCGGCCTGGGTGCGGGTGAGCGTGAGGGTTTTGCCGAGCACGTTGGCGGGGGCTTCGGCCAGGGTGCAGAGGATGCTGCCGGAGCCGTCGGCTGCGGTGCCGGTGGCGGTGATGGCACAGTGGGCGGTGGCGGCCTGGCCGCCGAGGCTCGCGACGTCGGGGACGTTCTTGCCGTCGTTCAGGCGGATGTCCATCGGGGTCTTGAGGGCGGAGATTTCCAGCAGGGCGGCCGCGGTTTTGGCGCGGGCCTGGTGGTTGGTGTACATCGGGATGGCGATGGTCGCCAGGATGCCGATGATCGCGACGACGATCATCAGTTCGATCAGGGTGATGCCGCGTTGCCCTTTCATAGGCGGTATTCCTTCGTAATGCGTGGAGGCGCGGGGGCGCTGGGCCCTGCCGGCAGGCGCGCAGTAGGCCTGAACCGACACCTTTTGTCACCCCTGGCTGGCGGGGCGGGCTTGGTGCTGAACTACTCTAGTGACCGTCATGGGATCGCGCCCGCTGTCGGGCCCGGCAAGCTGTTACGGGGCTTGTCGCTTCACTGCAAAGGACTTTGCATGCCACCGTCTACCCGCCTCTACGCCTGGGAGGGCATCGATGCCGCCGGGGTTCGTCAACAGGGCCAGCAGCCTGGGCGCAGCCCGGCGTTCGTGCGGGCGTGGCTGCAGCGCCAGGGCATTCGCGCTACGCGGGTGCAGCCGGCGGGGGGCTGGCGATGGCGCTGGCCGCAGCGCGAAGGCAAGGCGGATGCGCCGGGGTTCAGCCGGCAGCTGGCGACCTTGCTGACGGCGGGTGTGCCGCTGTTGCAGGCGTTCGAGGTGATGCTGCGTAGCAACGCGGGCAGTGCGATGAGTGGGCTGCTGGCGCAGTTGAAACGGGATGTGGCGGCGGGGCTGGGGCTGGCGGAGGCCTTGCAGCGCCACCCGGCGTGGTTCGATGCGCTGTATTGCAACCTGGTGCGGGTGGGCGAGCACTCCGGCACGCTGGAGCGGCAACTGGAACAGATGGCGACGATGCTGGAGAAACGCCAGGCGCTGCGGCAGAAGGTGCGCAAGGCGATGTTGTATCCGGCGCTGCTGCTGTTGACCGGGTTGGGGGTGGCGGCGTTGTTGCTGCTGGAGGTGGTGCCGCGGTTCCAGAGCCTGTTCGCCAGTTTCGACAAGGCATTGCCGGCCTTCACTCAGTGGGTGATCGACTTATCCACAGCGCTGGGCAATCACGTGGTGTGGTTGGCGGTGCTGGTGGCGGCATTGGGGCTGGGCACGCGCGCGCTGTATCGGCGGCATGTGCCTGCGCGCTTGTGGATGTTGCGGCTGATCTTGCGGGTGCCGGTGGTCGGGCGCTTGCTGGGCCATGCGGCGTTGGCGCGGTTCGCCCGTTGCCTGGCGACCTCCTATACGGCGGGGGTGGCGTTGCTGGATGCGTTGCAGACGGTGGCGCCGGTGAGTGGTGACAGCCTGCACGAGCGGGCGATCCTGGCCCTGCGCCAGGGCGTGGCGAACGGGCTGGGCTTGCACCAGGCGATGGAGGCGGACGCGCTGTTCCCGCCATTGTTGCGCCAGCTGGTGGCGGTCGGCGAGGCCAGCGGCACGCTGGACCAGATGCTCGACAAAGCCGCGCTACATTATGAGGAGCAGGTGAGCCAGGGGCTGGAGCAGTTGACCACGCTACTGGAGCCGGCCATCGTGCTGATCCTCGGGCTGCTGGTCGGCGGCCTGGTGGTGGCGATGTATCTGCCGATTTTCCAGTTGGGTAGCCTGATCTGAACATGAATGCCTGGACCTTGATCCTCGAACATCCACCGTTTTTCTACAGCCTGGTCGTGGTGCTGGGGTTGTTGGTGGGCAGTTTTCTCAACGTGCTGGCCTACCGGTTGCCAATCATGCTCGAGCGCCAGTGGCAGCGGGAGGCGCAGGAAGTGCTGGGGTTGCCGGGGGCCGCGCACGAGCGCTTCGACCTGTGCCTGCCGGCCTCTCGCTGCCCCCATTGCCAGCACCGGATTCGTGCGTGGGAGAACATTCCTGTCCTGAGTTACCTGGCGTTGCGCGGTCGCTGTTCGGCGTGCAAGGGGCGGATCAGCGCGCGCTATCCCTTGGTGGAGCTTGGGTGTGGACTGCTTTCGCTGCTGGTGGCCTGGCATTTCGGGCCGGGCATCGAAGCGTTGCTGGTGATGGTGCTGACCTGGGGCCTGATTGCCTTGAGCCTGATCGATGCCGAGCACCAGTTGCTGCCGGATGTACTGGTGCTGCCGCTGCTGTGGCTGGGGCTGGTGGTCAATGCCTTCGGGCTGCTGGTGCCACTGGCCGATGCAGTTTGGGGCGCGGTGGCTGGCTACCTGAGCCTGTGGTCGGTGTTCTGGGTGTTCAAGCTTTTGACCGGCAAGGACGGCATTGGCCAGGGCGACTTCAAGCTGCTGGCGATGCTCGGCGCCTGGGGCGGCTGGCAGATCCTGCCGCTGACGCTGATGCTCGGGTCGTTGGCCGGGGCGTTGATCGGGCTGATGCTGGTGCGCCTGCGCCGGGCGCAGATGGGCGTTGCGCTGCCCTTTGGGCCTTATCTGGCCATTGCGGGCTGGATCGCAGTGCTCTGGGGTGATGAAATAGTCGCCTCATACCTGCAACTGCTTGGAACCTGATGAGCACAGCGCCCTTCACCCCCTGGATTCTCGGTTTGACCGGCGGCATCGGCAGCGGCAAGAGCGCCGCCGCCGAGCGCTTCGTCGAGCTGGGCGTGCACCTGGTCGATGCCGACCAGGCCGCGCGCTGGGTCGTCGAACCCGGCCGCCCTGCCCTGGCCCGTATTGTCGAGCGCTTCGGCCCCGGCGTGCTGCAGGCGGACGGCCAGCTCGACCGCGCCGCCCTGCGCCAGCTGATCTTCGCCGACCCTGCGCAGCGGCAGTGGCTGGAGCAATTGCTGCACCCGCTGATCGGGCAGGAGATTTTCAGTTACCTGGCCAAGGCCGAGTCGCCTTATGCGGTGTATGTCTCGCCGCTGCTGATCGAGTCGGGGCAGTTCAACAAGGTGCAGCGCATCCTGGTGGTCGATGCCCCTACCGAGTTGCAGGTGCAGCGCACCTTGCAGCGCGACAACACCAGCCCCGAACAGGTGCAGGCGATTCTCAAGGCCCAGTTGGCCCGGGAAGAGCGCCTGCGCCATGCACATGATGTGGTGGTCAACGATCGTGACCTGCAATCGTTGCACGACGAGATTGGCCGCCTGCACCACTTTTACCTGACTTTGCGAGGAGGCCAGCCATGAGCCAGCCGATGACCGTTGATTGCCCGACTTGTGGCGCGCCTGTGGAATGGGGGGAGCAGAGTCCGTTTCGGCCGTTTTGTTCCGACCGTTGCAAGTTGATCGACCTGGGGGCTTGGGCGGCTGAGGAGCATAAGATTGCGGGCTCTGATGAGTCTGAGGATGAGCTGTATTCGGGGGATCTGGAGCCGCGGCATTAAGCTGGGCTCGGTGGTGTGAGTACCAACGTAATCGCGGGGCAAGCCCGCTCCCACGAGTGATACGCCATTGGCTGCCTCTCGGGAGTGGGCGGCACTAAGCTGGGCTCGGTGGTATGAGTACCACCGTAATCGCGGGGCAAGCCCGCTCCCACGAGTGATACGCCATTGGCTGCCTCTCGGGAGTGGGCGGCACTAAGCTGGGCTCGGTGGTGTGAGTACCACCGTAATCGCGGGGCAAGCCCGCTCCCACGAGTGATACGCCATTGGCGGCCTCGTGGGAGCGGGCTTGCCCCGCGATGCTTTCAGCGGTCGTCATCCTTCCACGGCGCCTGCAGGTAGCGGGTGCGGTTGAACGTCTCCAGCCACTCCGGGCTGAACACCACCAGCGCACTGATCACCGTGCCGTTGATGAACGCCTCGGGGAACATCATCAGCCACAGGTAGCCGACGAAGTCGCTCAGCCACTCCGGCATGGCGAAGCGCTCGTCCATCCACAGCAACCCCAACCCGGCCATCAAGCACACCAGCACCGTCAGGGCGGCGGGGAAAAAACCGCAACAGAAGATGTAGACGAACAGGTTACGCGGCTGGGCGCGTTCGACCAGGATCGCGCACACCTCGGTGACCAGCACCGGCAGGCCTACGATCAACAGGCCATTGACCCCGATTGCGGCCAGGTCCTGGCGGCCCAGCAGCAACAAACCGAGTTGGGCAAGAAAGCCGCCGAGCACCGCCAGCGGCCAGTCCAGCAGCAGGGTCACGGCGGTCATGCCGATGAAGTGATAGGACACGCCAGTGTCGAAGTCGCGGCGCACCAGCCACAGGGCAAACAACGCGAACACGGTGCCGAACAGCAGGTGCTGGCGGCGCGTATCGGTGAACAGCTCGACCCAGCGGGTGCGGCTGATGGCCCAGACCAGCAGGGGCACGTAACCGAGCCAGCCAAGGGTGAGGCTGGTGCTGGACAAGACCTGTGCGCTGATCACCTGAGCAATATCCCTGTCGGCCATGTGGACAAGCCTGAGTCTACACCCATTCTCCCTTTCGTCCGGTTGCTATAGGCTGGCACCTCCATTCGATGCAGGAAGCGTCCGCCATGCCTGAAGGGCTCAACCTCCCACTGCTGTTGGGCGCGGCATTCAGCGCGGTCGCGGGCCTGCTACACCTGGCGATCATCCTGGTCGGGCCGCGCTGGTACCGCTTGTTCGGCGCGGGCGAGCGCATGGCAAGGGCCTCCGAGCAGGGGCGCCGCTACCCGGCACTGGTCACCACGGCCATTGCGCTGGTGTTGCTGGCCTGGTCGGCCTATGCGCTGTCGGCTGCCGGGCTGATCAAACCCCTGCCCTTCCTGCTGCCGGTGATCTGCCTGATTACCCTGGTGTACCTGGCTCGTGGCCTGCTGGGCCCGGTGCTGCTGGCCGGCACGGGGCGGACTCGGCGGTTTATCGCGGTCAGTTCGGTGATCTGCCTGGGGGGCGGGTTGCTGCATTTGCTGGGGATCGTTCAGCAATGGCTGGTACTGGCCTGATTCCCACGCACAAACAGCATCTTACCGTCATCGTTTAGCGACTAAGCTTGTCCCCATGGATGACTCCGACTACTTGCGCCTGCTTACCATCCAGGCCGAACAAGCCAATGCCTTTCTCTCCAATGCGCGCAAATGGGAGCGCGAGCGTTGGGTGTGCCAGCGCCTGCTGCAAGGGTTGAACATTGCCTACCGCAGCGAGGACTTCACCCCGGCCGGGCAGGAGCCGCCGGATGTGCTGTTTCGCGATGCGGCGTTCGAGGTGTTCTTCGTGCTCGACGAGGGCCGGCGGCTCAACGACGAATGGCGCGAGGAGCTGCAACGCCGGCGCAGTGCGTTTTCCCTGAGCCAGTTGGTGCGCCGCGAAGCACGGCCGCGGCGCATCCCTGCCCAGGAGCTGCTGGCGCGCCTGGCGCCGACCTTGCGCAAGAAGGCGCACAACTACCGGGAGCGCGGGCTGGACTTGAGCGAGCTGGACATCATTGCCTTCGCCAGCCTCAAGCGCGAGGTGCTCGACCTCAACAGCCATTTCCCGCCACCCACCGAATACCTGCGCCAGGGCTGGCGTTCGCTGTCGCTGGTGGGGCCGACCTTTGCCCGGGTGCTGTTCGCCCACCCGGATGCGCCGGATTTCTTGCGGGGCAACCTGGGGCGCAGCATCGTGTTCGATGTAGGCATCAGTCTTTGATCCAGTGCCGAGAGTCTTTGCGATCACGTACACTCGGCGCCAGAGATAGAACGCATTATCATTCGTTCCACGCGTTTGCGTGAACGCTGTGGCGTACACGCAGTCAGAAACGTCTATCTACGAGGCCCACCATGACCAGCCGCCTGAATCCTGAAGATCAGCGTCGCGTCGATGAGTACTTGAGTGCCCCCCAGCATCGTGTCGAGCGCAGGCCTTTCCGGCCGTTGCTGCTCCTGTTGCTGGTGGTGGCCGTGACCATCGGTCTGGGCCTGTTGAGCCGCCTGTTGAGTGGACTGGTGCTATGAGCTGCCTTGCGCTCGCCCTCCCCTCGGCTGCGTTGCGGCCGGGCCTTGTGCCCACGAATTCCGTAAAACTTGTGAGATATCCCTATGACTCATCGCATCGTGATTGTCGGCGGCGGCGCCGGCGGCCTGGAACTGGCGACCCGCCTGGGTAAAAGCCTGGGCAAGCGCAAACAGGCCGAGATCACCCTGGTTGATGCCAACCTGACGCACATCTGGAAGCCACTGTTGCACGAAGTGGCGGCCGGTTCGCTGAACTCCTCGGAAGATGAACTGAACTACGTAGCCCAGGCCAAGTGGAACCACTTCAACTTCCAGATGGGCCGCATGAGCGGCCTAGACCGCGAGACCAAGCAGATCCAGCTGGCTGCGACCCTCGATGACGAGGGCCGTGAGCTGCTGCCTGCGCGCACCATTGGCTACGACAGCCTGGTGATCGCCGTGGGCAGCAACACCAACGATTTCGGCACCCTGGGCGCGGCGCAGCACTGCCTGTTCCTCGACAGCCGCAAGCAGGCCGAGCGCTTCCACCAGCAACTGCTCAACCACTACCTGCGCGCCCATGCGGGCGATGTGGCCAGCGAGAAGATCAGCGTGGCCATCGTCGGTGCCGGTGCCACGGGTGTCGAGCTGGCGGCCGAGCTGCACAACGCCGCCCATGAGCTGGCGGCCTATGGCCTGGACAAGATCCAGCCGAAGGACATGCACATCACCCTCATCGAGGCCGGCCCGCGCGTACTGCCGGCGCTGCCCGAGCGCATCAGCGTGCCGGTGCACAAGACCCTGGAAAAACTCGGGGTAACGGTGATGACCAACGCCGCGGTCAGTGAAGTGACCGAGGATGGCCTGAAGACGGCGTCCGGCGAAGTGATCCAGGCCAGCCTGAAGGTGTGGGCGGCGGGTATTCGTGCGCCGGGCTTCCTGAAGGACATCGACGGTCTGGAAACCAACCGCATCAACCAGCTGGTGGTGCGCCCGACCCTGCAGACCACCCGCGACGACAATATCTTCGCCTTCGGCGATTGCGCCGCCTGCCCGCAGCCGGGCAGCGACCGCAACGTGCCGCCACGGGCCCAGGCTGCGCACCAGCAGGCTTCGTTGCTGGCCAAGAGCCTGAAGGCTCGCCTGGAGAACAAGGCGCTGCCGACCTATGAGTACAAGGACTATGGCTCGCTGGTGTCGCTGTCGCGCTTCTCGGCGGTGGGCAACCTGATGGGTAACCTGATGGGCAGCGTGAAGCTGGAAGGCTGGCTGGCGCGGATGTTCTATGTGTCGCTGTACCGCATGCACCAGATGGCGTTGTATGGCTTCTTCCGCACGGCGATGCTGATGCTGGGTAGCAAGATTGGGCGCGGGACCGAGCCTCGTCTGAAGCTGCACTGACAGCCGCACCGCGGCTCAAGGTAAATACGAAGATCTTGTGGGAGCGGCGGTGCGCCGATGCGACTTGCCCCGCGATGACGTCAGCTCAGGCGCCATCGTTGTAACGGCTGGCACCATCGCGGGGCAAGCCCGCTCCCACGTCATGATTTCTGCACGGTAGCGCGGCTCCCACAAGATACACATGGCCAATCGGCGACGTTAACGGACCACGCGATACGTGCTCTGCACGAACCCGCTCTCGTAACTGGTCGTCTTCATGTGCTGCAACAGCACATCCTTCGCCAACTCGCCAAACAGCGGTATCCCCTGCCCCAGCAACACGGGAATGCGGGTGATGGTCAGCTCGTTCACCAGCCCCTCACGCAAGAACCCCTGAATCAACTTGCCGCCATCCAGGTACAGGCTTCTCGCGCCCGTGGCCTGCAAGTGCTCGAGCAGCTCAGGGATCGGCCCGGGGTGCAGCTCGACTTGCCCCGGTGCATTGGCGGGCAACGCTGCCAGGCTGGCGCTGACCACCACCACGCGGGTGTCCGGATAGGGCCACTGGCCGAAGGTCATTACCTTGTCGAAGGTGCCACGCCCCATCACCAGCGTATCGACGCCGGCCATGAACCCCGCATAGCCATGGTCATCGGCCGACTCGGTCGCCCCCATCAACCAATCAAGGCTGCCGTCCTCCCTGGCGATGAAGCCATCCAGGCTGGTGGCGATGAACACACTGGCTTTCAAAGGCATGCTGCGGCGCTCCTGCGGGCAAAGCGCACAGGGTAGCAAGGGCGGGAATATAAATCGCGGGCAAAAGAAAAAGGGCATCTCTTTCGAGATGCCCTCTTTACATGGTGGGTCGTGTAGGATTCGAACCTACGACCAATTGGTTAAAAGCCAACTGCTCTACCAACTGAGCTAACGACCCTGAAAATGGTCGGGGTGAGGGGATTCGAACTCCTGACATCCTGCTCCCAAAGCAGGCGCGCTACCGGACTGCGCTACACCCCGAGATTGGCTCCGCGACCTGGACTCGAACCAGGGACCCAATGATTAACAGTCATTTGCTCTACCGACTGAGCTATCGCGGAACTGAACTTCGGTACAACTTACTTCACTGCTACTCCGAAGGCTGTGTTCGCTTCGGGCTCTTTAGCTTCGCTGCTTTCGCTTTGTCGCTGCTGAGGCCGGCTATTCTACATTCTTCGTTTTGCTTGTCAACCCCTTTTTTTCATTCAACTTACTGATTTGTAAGTTGTTTTGCGGTCACCGGTGTTGCTGGTGATTCGCTTAGTGGCTGACAACGCGGCGTATATTAGGGGCACTTCTTTTTCCTGGCAAGCGTTTTTTTCAAAAATTTCAGCAAGTTATGAAAAAAGGTCGGGAAGAGCCGATTTTGCTGGGCCGCACCGGCCCTATCGCGGGGCAGGTGGTGCAGGCGTGGGAGCGGGCTTGCCCCGCGATGCTGTCGACCCAAGCACAAAAAAAAGCCCCGCTTTCGCGGGGCTCTGCATTTCAACAGTGATCAGGCAAAGACGATTTCGTCGCCTTCCACCTTTGCCGTGATCGCCGCACCAGGCAGGAACTGCCCACCAAGGATCAACTGCGCCAGCGGGTTTTCGATCCAGCGCTGGATCGCACGCTTGAGCGGCCGTGCGCCATACACCGGGTCGTAACCCACGGCGATCAGCTTGTCCAAGGCCTCGGGGCTGAGGCTCAGGCTCAGCTCGCGCTCCAGCAGGCGGCTGCGCAGGCGGCCCAGCTGGATCTCGGTGATACCGGCGATCTGCTCGCGGCCCAGTGGCTCGAACACCACCACTTCGTCGATACGGTTGATGAACTCGGGCCGGAAGTGCGCGCCCACCGCATCCATTACCGCCGCACGCTGCGCCTCGCGGTCGCCCACCAGTTCCTGGATCTGCGCCGAGCCCAGGTTGGAGGTCATCACGATCACCGTGTTACGGAAGTCCACGGTGCGGCCGTGGCTGTCGGTCAGGCGGCCGTCTTCAAGTACCTGCAGCAGCACGTTGAACACATCCGGGTGGGCTTTCTCCACCTCGTCCAGCAGCACCACCGAGTACGGCTTGCGGCGCACGGCCTCGGTCAGGTAACCGCCCTCTTCATAACCCACATACCCTGGTGGGGCACCGATCAGCCGCGCCACGGAGTGTTTCTCCATGAACTCGGACATGTCGATGCGCACCATGGCCTCTTCGGTGTCGAACAGGAACTCGGCCAGGGCCTTGCACAGCTCGGTCTTGCCCACGCCGGTCGGGCCGAGGAACAGGAACGAGCCGCTGGGGCGGTTCGGGTCGGACAGCCCGGCACGGGAGCGGCGCACGGCGTTGGCCACGGCAGTCACCGCCTCGTCCTGGCCGATCACCCGCTCATGCAGCAGGCTTTCCATCTTCAACAGCTTCTCGCGCTCACCTTCGAGCATCTTGGCCACCGGGATGCCGGTCCACTTGGAGACCACTTCGGCGATTTCTTCCTCGGTCACCTTGTTGCGCAGCAGCTGGTTGTCGCTCTTGCCGTGCTGGTCGACCATCTGCAGGCTGCGCTCCAGGTCCGGGATGACCCCGTACTGCAGCTCGGCCATGCGGCTGAGGTCGCCTTTGCGGCGGGCGGCTTCGAGCTCCTGGCGGGATTGCTCGATCTTCTGCTGGATCTGCGCCGAACCCTGCACCTCGGCTTTCTCGGAAGCCCAGATTTCTTCGAGGTCGGAGTACTCGCGCTCCAGCCGCTCGATTTCTTCGGTCAGTTTTTCCAGGCGTTTCTTCGCCGCTTCGTCCTCTTCTTTCTTCAGCGCCTGGGATTCCACCTTCAGCTGGATCAGACGGCGGTCGAGGCGGTCGAGCACCTCCGGCTTGGAGTCGATCTCCATGCGGATGCGGCTGGCGGCTTCGTCGATCAGGTCGATGGCCTTGTCCGGCAGCTGACGGTCGGTGATGTAGCGGTGGCTGAGCTTGGCCGCGGCGATGATCGCGCCGTCGGTGATGGCCACCTTGTGGTGCACTTCATAGCGTTCTTTAAGGCCGCGCAGGATGGCGATGGTGTCTTCCTCGCTCGGCTCTTCGACCAGCACCTTCTGGAAGCGGCGCTCGAGGGCAGCGTCCTTCTCGATGAACTGGCGGTACTCGTTGAGCGTGGTGGCACCTACGCAGTGCAGCTCGCCACGGGCCAGGGCCGGCTTGAGCATGTTGCCGGCGTCCATGGCGCCCTCGCCCTTGCCGGCGCCGACCATGGTATGCAGTTCGTCGATGAACAGGATGATCTGGCCTTCTTGCTTGGACAGCTCGTTGAGCAGGCCTTTGAGGCGCTCTTCGAACTCGCCGCGGTACTTGGCGCCAGCGATCAGCGCGCCCATGTCCAGCGCCAGCAGGCGCTTGCCTTTGAGGCCATCGGGCACTTCACCGTTGATGATGCGCTGGGCCAGTCCTTCGGCGATGGCGGTCTTGCCCACGCCGGGTTCGCCGATCAGCACCGGGTTGTTCTTGGTGCGGCGCTGCAGCACCTGCACGGTGCGGCGGATTTCGTCGTCACGGCCGATCACCGGGTCGAGCTTGCCTTCCTCGGCACGCTTGGTGAGGTCGACGGTGTACTTGTCCAGGGCCTGGCGCGACTCTTCGGCGTTGGCGTCATTTACCGCCGCGCCGCCGCGCAGGTTGTTGATGGCGTTTTCCAGGGCCTTCTTGGTCACGCCCTGGCCGAGCAGCAACTTGCCGACCTTGCTGTTCTCGTCCATGGCGGCGAGCAGCACCAGTTCGCTGGAGATGAACTGGTCACCTTTCTGCTGGGCCAGGCGGTCGGCCTGGTTGAGCAGGCGCGCCAGGTCCTGGGACATGTTCACGTCGCCGGTGGGGTTCTGGATTTTCGGAAGCTGGTCGAGCTCCTTGGTCAACGCCTTCTTCAGGCTGTTGATGTCGAAGCCCACCTGCATCAGCAGCGGCTTGATCGAGCCGCCCTGCTGGTCGACAAGCGCCTGCAACAGGTGCAGGGGCTCGATGGCCGGGTGGTCCATGCCCACGGCCAGGGATTGGGAATCGGATAACGCGAGTTGCAGCTTGCTGGTCAGTCGGTCTATTCGCATGGGGATACCTTCCTATAAAGGGCAGGCGGAGCGATGGACAGCACCTGTATGAAGAACCTGCCTGAGATGACCAATAGATAGGGGTGATTCTGGAAGATTCAAGCGTAGCGGGATTGACGGAGGTCAGCAGGGAGGGTGGTGGGATTGAGATTGCCGGGGGCTGCTGCGCAGCCCAATCGCCGGCAAGCCGGCTCCCACAGGGGCAGCACAAACCTTGACATGTGGGAGCTGGCTTGCCAGCGATTGGGCCGCGAAGCGGCCCCAGGATTAGCGAGGGCTGAGCCACACCAACGAAGCAAAGCGCCCACCCTGCGGGGTGCGGCGATAGGAGAAGAAGCGTTGATCGCTGACGGTGCAGAAACCACCGCCGTAAACAGCCGTCACACCGCGTGCGGCCAGGCGGATCCGCGCCAGCGCATAGATGTCGGCCATCAGCTTGCCCGGCCGTTCACCGTCTACAAAGGCTGCAGCTGCCTCGGGATGCACGGCCGTGAACGCATCACGCACTTCCAGGCCCACTTCGAATGCCTGCGGGCCAATGGCAGGGCCCAGCCACACCAGCACCTCTTCAGGCGGCACGGCCAGGCGGTCCAGGGTAGCTTCCAGCACACCACCGGCCAGCCCGCGCCAGCCAGCATGGGCGGCGGCCACACGGGTGCCGGCACGGTCGCAGAACAGCGCGGGCAAGCAATCGGCGGTCATCACGGTGCAGGCAATGCCGGGCTGGTCGGTCCAGCTGGCATCGGCCTCGGCGACTTCGGCCGGATTGGCGTCAGCCACCACCAGCCCATGCACCTGCTTGAGCCAGGCGGGCTGGATGGCGAATTCATCACTGAGGCGACGACGGTTCTCGGCAACGGCCAGCGGGTCATCGCCCACATGGTCGCCAAGATTGAAGGTGGCATAGGGCGGCAGGCTGACGCCGCCCTCGCGGGTGGTGACACAGGCGCGTACCGAGGCCGGGGCCGGCCAGTCGGGGAAGATCAGCGACTGCGTCAGGCCACTCATCCGATGAAGCTCTCGCGGTCCTGTTCGAGCAGCGACAGCAGCCACTTGAAGTCGTCCGGCAGCTCCGACTTCCACTCCATGCGCTCACCGGTGGTCGGGTGATCCAGGGCCAGGAAGCGTGCGTGCAGGGCCTGGCGCGGGAAGTTCTTCACCGCCTCGACCATGGTCACGCTGGCGGCCGGTGGAATGCGGAAACGTACGCCGTACGTCTGGTCGCCGACCAACGGATAGCCGACATGGGCCATGTGCACACGGATCTGGTGGGTGCGGCCGGTTTCCAGCTTGACCCGCACATGGGTGTGCGAACGGAAGCGCTTGAGTACCCGGTAGTGGCTGACCGCCGGCTTGCCGCCGTCGGTGACCGCCATGCGCTGGCGCAGGCCGCCGTGACGGCCGATCGGCGCGTCGATCTTGCCACCGGCAATCACCACGCCCACCACGATGCATTCATAGATGCGGCTGACGCTGCGGCTCTGCAGCTGCTCGACCAGCTTGGTCTGTGCCTGCAGGGTCTTGGCCACCACCATCAGGCCGGTGGTGTCCTTGTCCAGACGATGCACGATACCCGCGCGCGGCACATTGATGATGTCCGGCACATGGTGCAGCAGGGCATTGAGCAAGGTGCCATCGGCATGGCCGGCCGCCGGGTGGACCACCAGCCCGGCAGGCTTGTTGATCACCAGGATCTGGTCGTCTTCGTAGACGATGTCCAGCTCGATATCCTGGGCCACCCATTCACCCTGGGCTTCCTGTTCGGCCTGGAGGGCCAGGATGTCGCCACTGTGAACGGTGTCGCGCGGCCGCAGTACCGCGTCATTGACGGTCAGGCGGCCGTCCTTGATCCACGAAGTCAGGCGCGAACGCGAGTACTCGGCGAACAGTTGGGCGGCGACCTGGTCGAGGCGTTGGCCGCCCAGTTCGGACGGGACCTCTGCGCTAAGTTGAATGATCTCGGACATGCTCAATTCGGCGGGCGTACAGCCTTTGGTTTCGGCTGCGTGCTTGTGGTTAAATACGGCTTCTTTTGCCCCGGGGTTTGGCCGGGGGCGCTCATCATAACAGGACGGCACCGCCCAAGACAGCGGCCGTCAAAGGGACGCAAGCCGCCATGCAAGTGAAACACCTGCTGCTGATCGCCATCCTCGGGCTCACCGCTGCCTGTTCCTCGAACAAGGAAGTCATTGACGAGAACCTCAGCGAGGCCGAGCTGTACCAGCAGGCCCAGGCTGATCTGGACAACTCCAGCTACACCAGCGCCGTGAACAAGCTCAAGGCCCTGGAGTCGCGCTACCCGTTCGGCCGCTACGCCGACCAGGCCCAGCTCGAGCTGATCTACGCCAACTACAAGAACTCCGAGCCCGAGGCCGCCAAGTCCGCCGCCGAGCGCTTCATCCGCCTGCACCCGCAGCACCCGAACGTCGACTACGCCTATTACCTCAAAGGCCTGACCTCTTTCGACCAGGACCGTGGCCTGCTGGCGCGCTTCCTGCCGCTGGACATGACCAAGCGTGACCCAGGCGCCGCCCGCGACTCGTACAACGAGTTCGCCCAGCTGACCAGCCGCTTCCCCAACAGCCGTTACTCGCCAGACGCCAAGCAGCGCATGATCTACCTGCGCAACCTGCTGGCCAGCTACGAAATCCACGTGGCCAACTACTACCTGAGCCGCGAGGCCTATGTGGCCGCCGCCAACCGTGGCCGCTACGTGGTCGAGAACTTCCAGGAAACCCCATCGGTCGGCGACGGCCTGGCGGTGATGGTCGAGTCGTACCAGCGCATGCACCTGGACGAACTGGCCGCTACCAGCCTGGAAACTCTCAAGCTCAACTACCCGAACCACCCGAGCCTGGTCGATGGCCAGTTCGTCGCCACCCAGGATGAAAACGGCAACCGTTCCTGGCTGTCCAAGGCCACTCTGGGCCTGATCGAAACCGAGACACCGCTGCCGCCGGGCGAGACCCGCGCCAACCAGGACGTGGTGCGCCAGTTCCAGGACGCTCGCTCCGAGATGCCGGAAGACCTGCTGCCCAAGGACGAGAACGGCGACCCGATCCTGCCGGAAGGCCCGAAAGAAGCCGAGAAAGACCGCTCGTGGTTCAGCTACATGACCTTCGGCATGTTCGACTGACCCTGCGCGTGACGAAGAAGGGAGGCCCAAGGCCTCCCTTTTTTATTGGCCGCATCCTAGACTGTCGCCTTCTTCTCTCGACAAGCTGGACACCATGGTTCGCCTACTTTTCTGGATCGCCCTTATCGCTGCCGCGTTCTGGCTGTGGCGCAAGTTCAAGACCAGCCAGCAATCCCCCGCCGAGCCACGCCTCGACGACCCGTTGCGGATGGTGCGCTGCGCCCACTGCGGCGTGCACCTGCCCAATGACCGTGCCCTGCAGTTGGGCAAGGACTGGTATTGCAGCCAGCAGCATCTGGAGCAGGGGCCTGGGCGTCAGGGCTAAGCCCAGTACTGCGTTTGCCCCATCGCCGGCAAGCCGGCTCCCACAGGGCGTGCGTATCCTGTGGGAGCGGCGGTTCGCCCCTGCGATTTACCCGCGAACACCGGCAGAGCCGGTGCCATCCACCGCGCCGCCTGCTTCGCGGGTAAACCCGCTCCCACAGGCTGAATCGCATCCGGCAACCTCAGCCCAGGCGACCCGCCGGCGCATACGGCGCCGGGTCGATGATCGGCGTGCGGCCCAGCAGCAAATCAGTGAACAACTGGCACGATGCCGGCGCCAGCACCAGGCCGTTGCGGTAATGCCCGCAGTTCAGCCACAACCCCTGATGCCCCGGCACCTGGCCGATGAAGGGAATGCCTTCCGGCGAGCCCGGGCGCAACCCGGCCCAGTGGCCGACCACCGTGGCATCGGCCAGGGCCGGCAGCAACTCGATGGCCGAGGCCTTGAGGCTGGCCAGCGCTTCGGCGGTGGGGGTCTTGTCGTAGCCTTCGTGCTCCAGGGTACTGCCCACCAGGATGTGCCCGTCGCGGCGCGGGATCGCGTAGCGCCCCTTGGCCAGGACCATGCTAGGCAAGAAATCTTCGGCGCACTTGAACAGGATCATCTGGCCCTTGACCGGCTCCACCGGTAGTTCCAGGCCCAGGGTCTGCAACAGATCGCCGCTCCAGGCACCGGCACTGAGCACCACATCATCGGCGGCCAGCACGCCGTCGTTGGTCTGTACACCGACGATGCGCCCGCCTTCCTGGGCGAAGCCGGTGACTTGGCAATGCTCGCGCAAGGTAACGTTGGGCAGCGCCAGCAGCGCGGCCTTGAGCGACTTGACCAGGCGCGGGTTGCGCACATTGGCCACACCGGCCATGTAGATCGCGTGGCGGTAGCCCGGGCCCAGAACCGGCACGGCGTCGTAGGCCGCCGAGATATCCACCGCACTCAGCGGGCGCTGTTCGCGCGCAGCCCATGCCAGGGCCTCGGCTTCATCGTCCAGATCCAGCCAGTACAGGCCGGTAGTGTGCACCTCGGGGTCGACGCCGGTGCTGTCGAACAGGCGCTCGCCCAGCTGTGGATAAAAATCCTGCGACCAGTGCGCCAGCGCGGTCACCGCCTTGCTGTAGCGCCACGGGTACAGTGGCGAGACGATACCGCCCCCCGCCCACGACGACTCGCGACCGACTTCGCCCTGGTCGCACAGCACCACCCGGTCGACCTCGGCCGCCAGGTTGAACGCCGTCAGCAGGCCGATGACGCCACCGCCCACAATCACTACTTGCTTGCTCATCGTTCGATCCAACACCTGAAGTAATTCCACGGTGCCGAGGCACCTTCTGATCTTCAGCTTCCCCAGCAAAGCTCGGCATCGTCGCCAGCACCTGGGTTGCTGCGCACGCCTGCCTGGTCGAGCTGGAAGTCGCCACAGCGATCGTGCGCCATCAACCCGCCGGGCAGGCGAATGGCCAACAGCGTGAAACTGTCTGTTTCACGGCGAGCCTGCAGGCGGTAGTAGCGGTTACCCATGGGCAATGGCGTCACCAGCTGTTCGTTGTCGGCATAGCCGCCGACGCGGGTGTGGTGGCGCGCAAGGCGCAGCGCCGCATCCTGCAGCAGGCCGGCCACCTCGCTGCGCGCGGCACGCTGTAGCTGTTCGCTGTAACTGGGGTAGGCAATGGCTGCCAGCATGCCGATCAGCGCCACGACAATCAACAACTCGATAAGGCTCAGACCACGCTGCATGTCAGTCGTCCTCCAGGCGTTGGCGCCAGCTGATGCGTCGCATCACGGCCGCGCCATCCAGCGCATACATTGCTTCAAGGGCCCGACGGCCGTGCACCTGATGGCTGACGGCCGTTACCCGGAACAGCGTCACCTGCTCGCCTGCCGGCATGCCGGCAGCCTTGGTGCTTTCGCCAAGGTTCTGCAGCAGGACGTAGCCGCTGTCGGTTGCTTGCCAGGGCGGAACAGGATCGTCGCCCGGAAGGCCGGGGGGCAGGCACGCCGAGCACTCCTCGGGCAAGTGAGTCGACAACAACGCTGCGCCCTCGACCAGGCTGGCCTCCGCCTGCTCAAAAGCGCGCGCACCCGCCAGTTGCTCGCTCATCATTTGCTGCTGCACCAGTGCTTCACGTAGCCCCTGGGCCGCCAGCAATCCCAGCAGCAGGCTCAGGCTCAACGCCAACAGCAGGACGACGCCGCGCTGGCGCTTCATGCGTCACCCTGCGGATTGCGCACGGCCACGCTTATCTGGTGCTGTTGCTCAAGCTGGTGCTGGCGGTCGTACAGGATGAGGCGGATATCCACACGCTGGCCCACCCTGGACAGCTCCAGCGCCCGCACATTGTCGATCAGCCTGGCGTTCTGGGATTTGGTGAGGAGCAACAGGCTTCCATCGCGCAATTGGTAGACCAGCCGGCGCACCGGCAAGGCGAACAGATCGCCCGCCGGCACATGCTGGCCGCCCATCACGTGCGCCCAACTGCTGCAATCGCCGAGCACTGTCCAATCCGATGGGCCAGGCAGGCCGGGTAGCGCGGCACCGACCAGAGTGATGTTGCCAGGGGTGATCTGGATCGGGTTGGCAAAGGCCTGAGCAGCGTCGGACACGCGGAAGTCCTCGGGCTCAAGGCGCAAGCAGCCGAACATGCCGGCCATGCGGATATCCTCGGCCATGCGCTGCAGGACCAGCCGGGCGTCATCCTGCATCCGCGCGGTCGCGCCTTGCAGGCGCCAGGCCTGGTAGGCCGAACCGAACACTTGGCTCGCTGCTGCCAGCAGCATCAGCCCGAGCGCCAGCGCCAACATCGTCTCAGTCAGGCCGACACCTGTTTGCCGGCGCGTCATGGCTGCACCCTGCCCTGCAAGCCAAGCACCTGCCGCTCAGCGCCCACTGACCAGTGCACCTCCAGCATCAGCCGGCCAGCACTGTGGCTGACCTTGCCCTCAGCCGAAGCCCCCAGCACGGCAGGTACCTGTACCTGCCAGGCCGCCTGGTCGGCAGCCGATAGCGCACCCGCCGCTCTCACCCGCTCCAGCATGCCCTGCAACAACTGCAGCGCCTGGCCCTCACGCCGGGCGTTGTCGCTGGCCTGCAAACCACGCACCTGCAGCGCCGCTGCCATGAACACGCCCAGCGCCAGCACCGCCATGGCCACCAGCACCTCCAACAACGTCATGCCACCTTCCCTGGCCCACATTGCTCCCCCTCCTGGGATCTTTCCCCGCCCACTACCTGAAGTGGCCGACTGGCGCTCCTGCCAGGCGACCGCGAAGCTTCAGCGAAGCACTTGTTGGGAGGAATGCACGGTGAAGCAACAGGGCGTAACACTGATACAAATGATGTGCGCGCTGGCCGTGGCCGGCCTTCTGACGCACCTGGGGGTATCGGCCTACAGCAAGGTCAGCGAAGAGCTGTATCAGTCTGCGACTGCGCGGGAGCTGGCGCAGGCGCTGCGTGACGCGCGCAACCAGGCGCTGCTGCGCCAACAGGCAGTGCTGGTACTGCCAGTGGAGGGAGACTGGGGCAAGGGCTGGCGCCTGTCGCTGCAGCGCGACGGCCAGTTGCTGCGCGAACATCGCCTGGGCAGGTCAATCTGGATTGTCGCCAGCGATTCAAGGGAAATGAGGTTCAGCGGGCGCGGCGCGCCATTGGGGTCTGGCTTCGGTGGTGTCACCCTGCATATCTGCCAGCGCAACACCGGGGCCAGCCTGTATCAGGTGGTGCTGAGCCCCAGTGGAAGAGTACGCCTGCTCAACGACGAAAAACGTCGCTGCGCAGGCGACTGATCAGATCAGCGAGCGAACCCGCAGCTCTTTGGGCATGGAGAAGGTGATGTTCTCCTCACGGCCATCGAGTTCTTCGGCGCCGGTGGCGCCCCAGGCCTTGAGCTGTTCGATCACGCCACGCACCAACACTTCGGGGGCCGAAGCACCGGCGGTGATGCCGATCCGCCCGACACCATCGAACCAGCAGCGCTGCAGGTCCTCGGCACCGTCGATCAGGTAGGCCGGGGTGCTCATGCGCTCGGCCAGCTCACGCAGGCGGTTGGAGTTGGAGCTGTTGGGGCTGCCGACCACCAGTACCACGTCGCACTCATCGGCCAGTTGCTTGACGGCGTCCTGGCGGTTCTGGGTGGCGTAGCAGATGTCGTCCTTGCGCGGCCCACCGATGCTCGGGAAGCGTGCGCGCAGGGCATCAATGACCCGGCTGGTGTCATCCATCGACAGGGTGGTCTGGGTGACGAAAGCCAGGTGCTCGGGGTTGCGCACCTGCAGCGCGGCGACGTCCTTCTCGTCCTCGACGAGGTAGATGGCGCCGCCATTGCTGGCATCGTATTGCCCCATGGTGCCTTCGACTTCCGGGTGCCCGGCGTGGCCGATCAGGATGCACTCACGGCCGTCGCGGCTGTACTTGGCCACCTCGATATGCACCTTGGTCACCAGCGGGCAGGTGGCATCGAAGACTTTCAGGCCACGGCCGGCTGCCTCCTGGCGCACCGCTTGCGATACACCGTGGGCACTGAAGATGACGATGACGTCGTCCGGCACCTGGTCCAGCTCTTCGACGAACACCGCGCCACGGCTGCGCAAGTCTTCGACGACGAACTTGTTGTGCACCACTTCGTGACGCACGTAGATCGGCGGGCCGAAGACTTCCAGGGCGCGGTTGACGATCTCGATCGCCCGGTCGACCCCCGCGCAGAAGCCGCGCGGGTTGGCGAGTTTGATTTGCATGCTCGGCTCCAGGCTCACAGGGCCTTCACGTCGAGGATCTGCACCTCGAAGTTGAGGGTCTTGCCAGCCAGTGGATGGTTGAAGTCGATGGTCACCTGGTTGTCGTCGAACGCTTTGACCACACCCGGCAGCTCGGTGTTGGCGGCATCGTTGAAGATCACCAGCAGCCCGTCGGACAGCTCCATGCCTTCGAACTGCGAGCGCGGCATCACCTGCACGTTCTGCGGGTTGTGCTGGCCGAAGGCGTTCTCTGGGGCGATGCTCAGCTTGCGCTGGTCACCGGCCTTGAAACCGAACAGGGCGCTTTCGAAGCCTGGCAGCAGGTTGCCATCGCCGACCTTGAAGGTGGCCGGGGCCTTGTCGAAGGTGCTGTCGACGGTGTCGCCGTTTTCCAGGTGCAGGGCGAAGTGCAGGGTCACTTCGGTGTTCTGGCCAATACGTGTCTCAGTCATGGACAGGCTCCTCGGACTTCTTGCTCTTGAACATATCCAGCGCCAGCATCACCGCACCCACGGTGATGGCGCTGTCGGCCACGTTGAAGGCCGGGAAGTAATGGGTGTTGCGCCAGTGCACCAGGATGAAGTCGACCACATGGCCAAGCACCACGCGGTCGTACAGGTTGCCCAGCGCGCCGCCCAGCACCAGGGCCAGGGCCACGGCAAGCCAGGTCTCGTTGCGCCCCAGGCGCTTGAGCCAGACCACCAGCACGGCACTGACCACCACGGCGATCAGGGCGAACAACCAGCGCTGCCAGCCGGAGCTGTCGGCGAGGAAGCTGAAGGCCGCGCCGGTGTTGTAGGCCAGGGTCCAGCTGAAGTAGTCGGGGATGACCACGATCTGCTGGTACAGGCTCAATGCCCCTTCGAAGTAGACCTTGGTGGCCTGGTCGACGACCAGTACCACCAGGCTCAGCCAGAGCCAGGCAAGGCGCCCGAAGCGCCCAGCTGCATTAGGCATAGTGGCGCACCTCACCTTCACCGCTCAGGTTGTCGACGCAACGGCCGCAGATTTCCGGGTGCTCCGGGTGGCTGCCGACGTCGGCGCGGAAGTGCCAGCAACGGCCGCACTTGGCGTGGCCGGACTTGACGATCTTCAGCTTGAGGCCTTCGACTTCGGTTGTCACGGCATCGGCCGGGGCCTGGACGAACGGCACCACGCTGGCGGCGGAGGTGATCAGCACGAAGCGCAGCTCGTCGCCGAGCTTGTTCAGGTCGGCGGTCAGGCCCTCTTCGGCGAACAGAGTGACTTCGGCCTGCAGGTTGCCGCCGATGACCTTGGCGCTGCGCTGGTTCTCCAGCTCCTTGTTGACGGCTGCCTTGACGGCCATCACACGGTCCCAGTAGGCGCGGTCAAGCTCGGCGTCGGCCGGCAGTTCGCTCAGGCCCTGGTACCAGCCGTTGAGCATCACCGACTCGTTGCGCTCGCCTGGCAGGTACTGCCAGATTTCGTCGGCGGTGAAGGCCAGGATCGGCGCGATCCAGCGCACCAGCGCCTCGCTGATGTGGTACAGCGCGGTCTGGCAGGAACGGCGGGCGACGCTGTTGGCGCCGGTGGTGTACTGGCGGTCCTTGATGATGTCGAGGTAGAAGCCGCCCAGCTCCTGCACGCAGAAGTTGTGGATCTTCGAGTAGACGTTCCAGAAGCGGTATTCGCCGTAGTGCTCTTCCAGCTCGCGTTGCAGCAGCAGGGTACGGTCCACCGCCCAGCGGTCCAGCGCCAGCATGTCTTCGGCCGGCAGCAGGTCGCGGGCCGGGTCGAAGCCGGACAGGTTGGAAAGCAGGAAGCGCGCGGTGTTGCGGATACGGCGGTAGGCGTCGGCGCTGCGCTGCAGGATCTGCTCGGAAACCGCCATCTCACCGGAGTAGTCGGTGGCCGAGACCCACAGGCGCAGGATGTCGGCACCCAGGGTGTTGTTGACCTTTTCCGGCTCGATGGTGTTGCCCAGCGACTTGGACATCTTGCGGCCGCTCTCGTCCACGGTGAAGCCGTGGGTCAGCAGTTCGCGGTACGGCGCGTGGTTGTCGATGGCGCAGCCGGTCAGCAACGAGGAGTGGAACCAGCCGCGGTGCTGGTCGGAACCTTCCAGGTACAGGTCGGCGCGCGGGCCGGTGGCGTGGCCGATGTCGTGCGAACCACGCAGCACGTGCCAGTGGGTGGTGCCGGAGTCGAACCAGACGTCGAGGGTGTCGGCGATCTTGTCGTACTGGCCGGCTTCGTCACCGAGCAGTTCGGCGGCGTCCATCTTGAACCAGGCTTCGATGCCTTCTTTCTCGACGCGCTTGGCCACTTCTTCCATCAGTTCGACGGTGCGCGGGTGCAGCTCGCCGGTTTGTTTGTCGAGGAAGAACGGGATCGGTACACCCCAGTTGCGCTGACGCGAGATGCACCAGTCCGGGCGGTTGGCGATCATCGAGTGCAGGCGCGCCTGGCCCCAGGCTGGGACGAACTTGGTGTCTTCGATGGCCTTGAGCGCGCGTTCACGCAGCGGCTCGCCAGTGGAGGGCTGCTTGTCCATGCCGACGAACCACTGCGCGGTGGCGCGGTAGATCAGCGGGGTCTTGTGGCGCCAGCAGTGCATGTAGCTGTGGCTGATGGTCTCGGTGTGCATCAGCGCACCGACTTCGCTCAGCTTGTCGACGATGGCCGGGTTGGCCTTCCAGATGAACTGGCCGCCGAAGAACGGCAGCGATTCGACGTACACGCCGTTGCTCTGCACCGGGGTGAGGATGTCGTCATTGACCATGCCGTAGCGCTTGCAGGTGACGAAGTCGTCTTCACCGTAGGCAGGCGCCGAGTGCACCACGCCGGTACCGGCGCCCAGTTCGACGTAGTCGGCCAGGTAGATCGGCGACAGGCGGTCGTAGAACGGGTGGCGGAAGTTGATCAGTTCCAGCGCCGAACCCTGGGCAGTGGCGATGACCGAACCTTCGAGGTTGTAGCGCTTGAGGCACGACTCGACCAGCTCTTCGGCCAGCACCAGCAGGCGCTCGCCGGTATCGACCAGGGCGTACTTGAACTCGGGGTGGATGTTCAGTGCCTGGTTGGCCGGGATGGTCCACGGGGTGGTGGTCCAGATCACGATGGCCGCCGGCTTGGCCAGCGAGGCCAGGCCGAAGGCGGCGGCCAGCTTGGCGTCGTCTGCGACCGGGAAGGCCACGTCGATGGTCTGGGATTTCTTGTCGGCGTATTCGACTTCGGCTTCGGCCAGGGCCGATGCGCAATCGAAGCACCAGTTCACGGGCTTGAGGCCCTTGAACACGAAGCCTTGCTTGACCATCTCGGCCAGGGCGCGGATTTCACCGGCCTCGTTGGCGAAGTTCATGGTCTTGTAGGGGTTGCCCCAGTCACCCAGCACGCCCAGGCGGATGAACTCGGTCTTCTGCCCTTCGATCTGCTCGGCGGCGTACTCGCGGCACAGCTCGCGGGTGCGGTCGGCGGTCAGGTGCTTGCCGTGGGTGACTTCGACCTTGTGCTCGATCGGCAGGCCGTGGCAGTCCCAGCCCGGCACGTAGGGCGCGTCGAAGCCCGACAGGGTTTTCGAGCGGACGATCATGTCCTTGAGAATCTTGTTCAGCGCATGACCGATATGGATCTTGCCGTTGGCATAGGGCGGGCCGTCGTGCAGGACGAACTTCGGACGATCCTTGCCAATTTCGCGCAGCTTCTGGTACAGGCCAATGCTGTCCCAGCGCTGCAGAATCTGCGGTTCGCGCTGAGGCAGGCCGGCCTTCATCGGGAAGGCGGTGTCCGGAAGGTTTAGCGTGGCTTTGTAGTCGGTCATTTCAGGCTCTTCGTTAGCGGTTGAGCGTGCCAGTGGGCACGTGCGGCGGCGATGTCCGCGTCGATCGCCGACTTCAGCGCCTCCAGGGAGGCGAAACGCTGCTCTTCACGCAGCTTGTGGTGGAACTCCACCGTCAGACGCCGGCCGTAGAGGTCACCGGCGTAGTCCAGAAGATGAATCTCCAGGTGGGGACGCCCGTCACCGGCGACGGTGGGGCGTACTCCGATATTGCCGACACCCGGCCACTGCTTGCCGTCGATCTCGATGCTGGCCAGGTAGACCCCGGACAGCGGCACGCGGCGGCGCTTGAGCTGGATGTTGGCGGTGGGCGTGCCGAGCTGACGGGCCAGTTTCTGGCCGTGCAGCACGCGCCCGGTAATGCGGTAAGGGCGGCCCAGCAGGTGCGCGGCCAGTTCGAAGTTGCCTTCGCTGAGGGCCTTGCGCACTTCGGTGCTGCTGACCCGCAGGCCGTCCTGGATCACGGTGTTGGCGGCTTCGACGGTAAAGCCGTAGCGCGCGCCTGCATCGACCAGGAAATCGAAATCGCCGGCGCGGTCGCAGCCGAAGCGGAAGTCGTCACCCACTTCGAGGTGGCGCACACCCAGGCCATCGACCAGGATCGCCTTGACGAACTCATCGGCGCTGAGCTTGCTCAGGCGCTGGTTGAAGGCCAGGCACAACACCCGGTCGATACCTTCGGCGGCCAGCAGCTCGACCTTGTCGCGCAGGCGCGCCAGGCGAGCCGGAGCGGTGTCGGGGGCGAAGTATTCGCGCGGCTGCGGCTCGAAGATCACCACGCAGGTGGGCATGCCGAGTGCCTGGCCACGCTCGCGCAGGCGCGCGAGGATCGCCTGGTGACCCCGGTGGACCCCGTCGAAGTTGCCAATGGTGGCGACACAGCCCCGGTGCTCGGGGCGCAGGTTGTGAAGACCTCGAACCAGCTGCATAACGCGCTTCTTGCTCATAAAGTGGCCGATTATAACCACACCCGGGCGCTGACGACAGGCAGCAGCGCCACCCGGGTGTGTGGAATGTGAAAAACCGACGCCTGACCCTTTTGCGCCTCAGTGCAGCGCTTTGCGGGCGAAATGCCGCGGGCGGAAACCGCACAGGTACAGGCAACCGAAGTAAGTGACCACACCCGCCGCGATCAGGCCGCCCAGGCGCAGGAAGCGCGCCAGCATATCGCCCTGCGCCCAGGCCGGCAGGTAGTGCATGCCCAACAGCAGCACGCCCGACATCAACCCTACCGCCAACACCAGCTTGAGCAGGAACAGCAGCCAGCCTGGCTGCGGCGTGTACAGCCGTTGGCTGCGCAGCTTCCAGTACAGCAAGCCGGCATTCAGGCAGGCCCCCAGGCTGATCGCCAGGGCCAGCCCGGCATGGGCCAGCGGGCCGACCAGCGCCAGGTTGAGCAGTTGGGTGCAGACCAGGGTGAACACCGCGATCTTCACCGGCGTGCGGATATTCTGCTGCGCATAGAAGCCGGGTGCCAGCACCTTGACCAGGATGATCGCCAGCAGGCCCACCGAATAGGCGATCAGGGCACGTTGGGTCATGGCCGCGTCGAAGGCGGTGAACTTGCCGTACTGGAACAGCGCCACGGTCAGCGGTTCGGCAAGAATCGCCAGGGCCAGGGTGCACGGCAACACCAGCAGGAAGCACAGGCGCAGGCCCCAATCGAGAATCCGCGAGTACTCTTCACGGTCCTTGTTGGCGTAGGTCTTGGCCAGGGTCGGCAACAGGATGGTGCCCAGGGCCACGCCCAGCACCCCCGAAGGCAGCTCCATCAGCCGGTCGGCGTAATACATCCACGACACCGAACCGGCCACCAGGAAGGAGGCGAAAATGGTGTTGATGATCAGCGAGATCTGGCTCACCGATACCCCGAGGATGGCCGGCAGCATCTGCTTGAGCACCCGCCACACGCCGGCGTCGCGCAGGTTCAGGCGCGGCAGCACGAGCATGCCGATCTTCTTCAGCGCGGGCAGCTGGTACAACAGTTGCGCCAGTCCGCCGGCCAGCACGCCCCAGCCCAGGGCCATGATGGGCGGGTCGAAGTAGGGTGTGAGCAGAACGGCGAAGGCAATCATCGCCACGTTGAGCAGGGTCGGGGTGAAGGCCGGAACGCTGAAACGGTTCCAGGTATTGAGGATGGCGCCTGCCAGCGAAGACAGCGAGATCAGCAATATATAAGGAAAGGTCACCCGCAGCAGCGAAGTGGTCAGTTCGTACTTCTCGGCATTGTCGACGAACCCCGGCGCCGTGGCCCAGACCACCCAGGGCGCGGCAAGAATGCCGACGACGGTCACCAGTGCCAGGACCAGAGTAAGCAGGCCGCTGACATAGGCAATGAAGGTTCGGGTGGCCTCCTCGCCCTGCTGGGTCTTGTACTCGGCCAGGATCGGCACGAAGGCTTGCGAAAACGCGCCCTCGGCAAAGATCCGCCGCAGCAGGTTGGGCAGCTTGAAGGCGATGAAGAAGGCGTCGGTGGCTACGCCAGCGCCGAAAATCCGCGCCAGGATGGTGTCGCGCACGAAGCCGAGCACCCGGGAAATCATGGTGATGGAGCTGACCGCAGCCAGGGATTTGAGCAGGTTCATCGAAAAGATTCACGCCAGAGGACGGAGGACGCTGCCAGTTGGCATCCGAATGTGCGATACTCCCGCGCCTTCGCAGGGGAGCCAAAAATTCCCGAGTTTACAGGTCGCGTAGCAGAAAGGAATCTTTCCTGCCTGTTGACCCACCACTCGGCGGAACCTTGCAGGTGGCCTTGACATCCGTTCGACTCGTCGGCATGATTCGCGGCCTATTTTGTTTGCTATTTACCTAAAGTCTTTCGAGGAGCTCGACGGTGGCCAACACACCTTCCGCCAAGAAACGTGCAAAACAGGCTGAGAAGCGTCGCAGCCACAACGCCAGCCTGCGTTCCATGGTTCGCACCTACATCAAGAATGTAGTCAAAGCCATTGACGCAAAAGACGCTGAAAAAGCGCAAGCCGCTTACGTTCTGGCTGTGCCTGTAATCGACCGTATGGCCGACAAGGGCATCATCCACAAGAACAAGGCTGCTCGCCACAAAGGCCGTCTGAATGGCCACATCAAGGCACTGAAAGAAGCTGCAGCTGCCTAAGCGACGTTCTTGTCGAAAAAACCGACCCTAGGGTCGGTTTTTTTATGCCTGCAGAAAAGCATCTAGAACGCTGGAACGTGGGAGCGGGCTTGCCCCGCGAACACCGGCGAAGCCGGTGCCCGACGTTGCGAAGCCTGCATCGTGGGGCAAGTCGCAGCGGCGAACCGCCGCCGCCACGGTTTGACTCACTTGCCGATCTGCAGCTTCGGCGCCCACTGCAGCCAGGCATCTTCTGGCTTGTCGAACAGGGCGAAGGTCTGCTGCGGCCGCGCCGGGTTGCCCATCTGCTCACCATCCGGCGTGGCAAAGGCAATACCACCGTCGATCAAGGTTTCCAGCGACTCGGTACGCACCGTGGCGCCTTTGAACAGACCCCAGTCGAAACCGAACCCGCTGCTGTTCCAGAAGCGACTGCCTCCGCGCACCAGGCCGGCATAACGCGGCTCGATCAGGATGTGGATAAGTACCCGGTCGGCAGTCTGGCCCAGCTCGAAGCCGACCACCTTGCCCACCGCGACTTCACGGTAGGTGACCGGCACCCCGGGCTTGATCGAGCCGCGCCGCGGCGCGCTCAGGGTCAGTGGCAGGCCGACTTCTTCGCCCTTAAGCTCCGGCGCATCGGCCAAGGCGATGAAGTCACGCTGCGGCCCCTTGTCCTTGAGCGCCGGCAACACTTCCAGGTACTGCCCTCCCACCAAGGTATCGAGGTTCTCGGTGCGCACCAGGCCCAGGGCCGGCTTGACCACCCAGAACTGTGTCCCCACTCGCGCAATGCGATCTGCGGCCTGGGTAATACGCGCCCTGAGCAGTACGCCCTGCAGGTCGCTGGTCAGATCCACGCTCTCGACACTACCCACGTCCAGCCCGCGGAAGCGGATCGAGGTACCCGGCTTCAGCCCATCGGCACGCTCCACGCGAATGGTTACCAGGGTGCCGGCACGGTTGGCGGCCTCCTGACTCTCATGCAGACGGAAACGCGGGATACGCCGTTTGAGCGGTACATCGGGTTTGGGTGTATCAAAAGAGATACCCCCGGCCATAAGGGTCTGCAGTGACTCACTCTTGACCTGGATCCCCGAGAGGCCGCCAGTCAGAGTGATACCACTGGCATTCCAGAAGCGGGTGGAGCCGTTGACCAGGTTGGCGTACTCCTTCTCGATGTGTACACCGATCAGGATGCGCTTGCTGTTGCGGGCGAACTGATAGCTCTGCACGCTGCCCACGCGCACCTGGCGGTACATGACCGGGCTGCCAACTTCCAGCGAGCCGAGGGTTTCGGCGAACAGCACCATGTGCAAACCTGGCGCCTTGAGATCAAGCGGCGGCGCCTTGGGCCGTGCCTCGAACTCACGCAACGGCTTGGCGCCGGGCTCACCCGGGCGAACAGCGATGTAGTTACCCTTTACCAGCGCCTCCAGGCCAGTGATACCGGCGAGCGAGATGGAAGGTTTGACCACCCAGAACTGGGTCCCTTCGACCAGGTAATCCTCTGCCAGTGGGTCCAGGGTCAGTTCCGCCATGGCGCTGGACAGGTCACCTTCGATCTTCAGGTCCTTGAGCGAGCCTACCTGGATACCCTTGTACAGCACCGGGGTACGGCCCTTCTGCAGCCCCTCGAAATCACTCAGCTTGACCTTCACCCGGATACCCGCCTGGGCGGCATCGAAATCCTCGTACAGCCGGAACGGCAGGCTTGGATCAGTGGGCGGGCTGTCCTGGCGATTTTCTGGCGTGGCAAAGGCGATACCGCCGGCGACGATGCTGGAAAGCGATTCGGTGCGTACCTTCACGCCGGACAGATCGGCATCGATGCTGACACCGCTGGCGTTCCAGAAACGCGTGTGCTTGCGTACCAGGCTGGCGTAGGCGGGCGCGATGAAAACCTTGATCTCCACAGTGCCCTGATCCTCGGACAGGCGATAGCTTTTCACCCGACCCACCTGAATCTGCTTGTAGAACACCGGGCTGTCACGGTTGAGCGAACCCAGGCGCTCGGCCTTGAGGGTCAGGTGCAAACCGGGCTCGGCATCGGACAACGGCGGGGCTTCCTTGAGCGCGGTGAAGCGCTTGGTCGGCTCACCCTGCCCTGGTTCCACGGCGATGTAATTACCTGAGACAAGCGTTTCAAGCCCGGAGATACCTGCCAGGCTGACGCTGGGCTTTACCAGCCAGAAGCGCGTGCCTTTGGTCAAATGCGGCCCGGCCGCCTTGTTCATTTCTATGGTGGCGACCACGCCCCGATTGTCACCCTTGTTATCCAGCTCCAGGCCCGTCACCTTACCGACCGACATGCCCTTGAAAATGACCTCGGTCTTGTTGGCGACTATGCCTTCGCCGGTTTCGAAGCGCACCTGGATTTCGATACCGGCGTCACGGTAGGCCTGCCAGGCCAGCCAGCCACCGATGGCCAGCGCGATCAGCGGCAGGATCCAGATAGCCGACCAGTTCGAAGCAGGGCGGGTTTTAGCCGTAGGCAAGTCACTCATGGTCGTCATCCGACTCCGTGTTGTCCCAGATCAGTCGGGGATCGAAAGTTAAGGCTGCGAGCATCGTCAGAATCACCACACTGGCGAAGGCGACAGCGCCCAGGTTGGCTTCGACACTGGCAATGCGGCCAAAATTCACCACCGCCACCAGGATGGCAATGACAAAGATATCCAGCATGGACCAGCGCCCGATGAACTCGATGAAGCGGTACATGAGGATGCGCTGGCGCGCCGACAGTGGCTGGTGGCGCTGCACCGAGTACAGCAGCAGGGCAATGCCCACCAGCTTGAAGGTGGGCACCAGGATACTGGCGATGAATACCACGGCGGCGATCGGCAACATGCCGTGCTTGAGCAGGGTAATGACCCCCGACATGATGGTGTCGGGGCTGCCCTGCCCGAGCGCACTGACTGTCATGATCGGCATCACGTTGGCAGGGATATAGAGCACCATCGCAGTGATCAGCAGCGCCCAGGTACGCACGATGCTGTTAGGGCGTCGCTCATGGACAATGGCCCCGCAGCGGGTGCACGTCTGCGACGTGGTATCTGCCTCGCGGCGGTTGAGCTCATGGCATTCACCGCAGACCAGAATGCCTGCATCAATCGCCCGCATGGACATCCTCCCCGGACAAGGCCACCCAGATCTGGTGCGGCGACATCACTACTTCCAGCCACACCTGCACCAGCAACAGGCTGATGAAGCAGAACAGGCCGAGACCGATACTCAGTTCAGCCAGGTCGACCAGTTTGACGATGGCAACCAGCACACCCATGAAGTACACCTCGAGCATGCCCCACTCGCGCAAGTGGTGATAAATACGATAGATCAGCAAACCGTAACTGCGACCGAGGTCAAAACGGATGCTCAGCAGCACCAGCAACTGGCACAGCAACTTGAGCAACGGGATGGCCATGCTGCACAGGAACACCACCACGGCGACGCCGCGCATGCCGGTGTTGTACAAGCCGAGCACGCCGCTCCAAACGGTATCGTCCGAGGTTTGGCCAAGCAGGTGCAGCTGCATGATCGGCAAGAAGTTGGCAGGCACATAGAGCAGCAAGGCGGTAAGGACCAGTGCCAGGCTGCGAGGAACGACATTATGCCGATGGGCATAAAGCTCGTAGCCACAGCGCGGGCAATGGGCCTTCTCGTCGTTTTGCAGCGTCGTTTTGCGCATCAGCAGGTCGCACTCGTGGCAGGCAACGAGTTCGTCCAAGGGTAACTGTGCGAGCGCTTGCGTATCGACAGGGTTGGGCATAGGAGGGTTCTGAATGGATGCGTCGGCTCTATTCTAGTGTTCTGACTCGAATTGTGGGAGACGACTATTGTGAGGGACTGTATGCCAGCACCTGAGGGGGTGGCGCTGCTCACTGCCCAGGAGCACTGATTTCGTCCTGGCAGAAAAGACAAAACCCCTACCTGCATGCGCAGATAGGGGTTTTGCGAAATGAATCTTGACGATGACCTACTCTCACATGGGGAAACCCCACACTACCATCGGCGATGCATCGTTTCACTACTGAGTTCGGGATGGGATCAGGTGGTTCTACTGAGTTCGGGATGGGATCAGGTGGTTCCAATGCTCTATGGTCGTCAAGAAATTCTGTTGCCCAGAATGTCTTGTGAACACTCTTGGCTAATTCGGATATGTGATTTGTGGTGCTTTTGTGAAAGGTGCGAATTTTCGGGTCTTTCGTCTTCACCACC